>CAZUMF010000100.1:0-14394 GCA_964621385.1 uncultured Desulfohalobiaceae bacterium | reverse complement strand
GGGCGGTCCGGGAAATGACATGATAGACTGTACTCTTGGATGTACGGACAAACCTGGGGTAACGGGCCATAATGCACCTCCAAAGCTGATGGCGTGTTTCAGGTGAGAAGAAGCCTGGCATAAGCTAAGCAAAAAGTCCACTATTTAACCTGTCCCCTTGCGTCGCTCACTCCGGAAGTCCCTACATCAGACCTGTTTGTTTCTCCTGAACTGGAAAACTTCTGCTGGAGAATGGAAAACCAAGTGGGTGAAGGCGGTTTCGCCATGGTCAGTGGCGAACCTGGAACCGGAAAAAGTGCGGCCTTACGGATCGTATCCGATCGGCTCCAAGACTTGCGGGACGTCACGGTGGGCATCCTCACCCGTCCTCAGGCCTCGGTGGCGGATTTTTACCGGGAATTGGGACATATCTCCGGTGTTGCCTTGTCGCCACATAATCGCTGGAATGGGGCTAAGACCCTTCGGGAAAAATGGTTGGCTCAGATCGAGGCTTCACTCTACCGTCCGGTCCTCATGATCGACGAAGCTCAGGAAATGTGTTCCGCCGAACTTTGTGAACTGCGTATGCTCACCAGTACCGATCTGGATTCCCGTTCGATCCTCTCCGTGATCCTCGCCGGTGACAACCGTCTCATGGATCGACTCCATCACCAGGACCTATTGCCCATTGCCAGCCGGGTTCGAGCGCGTCTGCGTACCGAAGCGGAATCTGTAGAGCAGATGCGCAAGTGCCTGGCTCACCTCCTGGAAAAGGCCGGTAACCCAAGACTGATGAACGGGGTAGTGCAAAACACCCTGTCTGAGCATTCAGCCGGCAATTACCGTATTCTGATGAATATGGCCAATGAACTCCTGGCCTTGGCCGTACGCCGCGAAGCGGATCAGATCGATGAGAAGCTGTTTTTTGAGGCCTTTGATCCCAAGAAAGCCCCCAAAAAGAAGAAAATATGAAACCCATCGACCAAGTGCGCACCTTTCTGCTCTGGTTTTCCGGACAGGGTGTGGACTCCTTCGACATCCATGTCCGCTCACCCCGAAGGCCGGGTGAAGACTATAAATCCGGAGAGTGGATCTGGTTGACCCAGCATGAAGCCGTGAGTGCTGATCAGATCTCATCCAGGCTCATGGGTTGGCTGAGATATAAAAATGCAAAGGGCTCGGATGTCTTTTTTCGTCCCCACAAAAAAGGCGATTACCAGGTGATCTTTCTTGATGATATCCCCAGAACTCTTTTAACCTGTCCCCTTGCGCTGTCCCCTTGCGCTTCTTTCAGAGAACTCTTTTAACCTGTCCCCTTGCGCTTCTTTCAGAGAACTCTTTTAACCTGTCCCCTTGCGCTGTCCCCCTTTTAACCTGTCCCCTTGCGCTGTCCCCTTGCGCTTCTTTCAGGGCGCTGAGGATCAAAGGGGTGTTCCAGGGAACGATTCCGCCCACCACCCCGAGCGCTTCCCGCCGGGTGTAGCTGAACTGATTCTCTCCCAGGGGGATGACTTCACCTTTGATCTCAGAGGCCACTCCCCCGAAATAACGAAACAGATCCGCCGTAGCAGCGGCCTCTCCCCGGGACTGGGTGGCGATGGCGCTTCCGGTCTCCAGGGTGTAGAGACTGGCGAAGTCCTCCAGACGGGTTTCCAGATCACCGGCAATGGCCAGCATGACCCGGCCCCGTTCCCGGGCCGGGGTGTTCCGCCAGTCAGGAAAGGCCGCGGCGGCCTCAGCTACGGCCCGGTCCACCTCGATTTTGCCGCCCCGGGGCACCTGCCCGACCTCCGTGCCTTTTCTGGCCGGATTTTCCACGGATATAAATGCTTCGCTTGCTGCCGGAACCCACTCGTTGTTGATGCACATCAATTGCCGGCCGATGCTCTGATGCGCTGCCTGTGTCATAAGCCTTTCCTCCCAGAGATCATCCTTGAAATTGACTGATCAGATCCTTCAACGATCGAAGGATATGCTGGGACATGGCCGCCTTGGCTTTGTTTGTGGCTCCTTTCTCTATCTGCTCGATGATATGGCGGTGTTCGTCGTAGGCTTCCTGGAAGGTGCCTGGTAGAAAGTATAGATATCGCCGGATAAGCCTGATTTTGTCATGCATACTGCGCAGATTCTGCTTGAGAAATTCGTTTTCGCTGGTGTGGGCCAGGAGATCGTGAAACTTCTGGTCCAGATTGTTGAAGGCAACCAGATCACTGGTCTGGAGTAAAGACTTGTATTTTTTCATGAGCTCGTGGAACATTGTGATCTTGTCGTCGTCGAGGTGCTTGATGGTCAACTTGACAGCCAGGACTTCCAAGACCTCACGCATGGTATAGAGATCTTCCACTTCCCTGGCCGTAAAGACCCGGACGCTGAATCCCCGGTTCGGCTTGGCCTGTACTAGACCGTTTTCCGAGAGTCTGAACAGGGCCTCTCTGACGGGGGTTCGGCTGATTCCCATGCCTTCGGCCATCTCTTTGTCAGAGATTTTCACACCCGGGAGGATTTCAAAATTGAGAATTTTGGTGCGCAATTCATGGAATACTTTCGAAGTGAGGTCCTTTTTGGTCATGAAAGCAATTTCGATTTTTTTTTTATTCTTGTCAAGAACTTGGGCCGATTTTGGAAGAAAATGACAAAAATGGGAAAGCGATATGTTTATTAACTCTATAAATTATTGATAAAAAAATATTGACAAATTCAAAAAGTATATATTAATGTCGACATTACAGAATGCATTATGATTGAACTGACAGGATTTTACCTATGACAGAAGAAAAAAATGCCGAGAATTCGCTGTATGCGGAGATGTTTTCTCCCTGCCTGAAGAAGGCCACCCAGTTGTCGGCTCACAGCGGTCAGGGGTCGTATTTGATGACGATGGAAGGAGAGCGATATCTGGATCTGGTCCAGGGCATCGCTGTCAACCAACTGGGCCATTGCCATCCCGAGATTGTTGCCGCGGCTACCGAGCAGATCAGCCGTTTGAGCCACGCCTCGTTCAACCTTCTGCATTACCCGAGCGTCCTGGAGTTGGCTGCCAGACTGAAAAATATGACTCCGGGATCTTTGGACATGTTCTTCTTCACAAACAGTGGGGCCGAGGCCGTCGAAGGTGCCCTGAAGCTGGCCAGGTACGTTAGCGGCAGGACTTCGTTCATCGCCTTTCGCGGGGCCTTCCACGGGCGAACCATGGGGGCGGCCTCTGTCACGTCCTCCAATGCCGGGGCCAGAAGTCGGTATGCCCCCTTTCTGCCCCAGGTCTATTTTGTCCCTTATCCCTATTGCTATCGCTGTCCATTTCAGGCCCAGCCCGAGACTTGCGATATGAACTGTCTACAGAGCCTGAAAACTGATTTTGAAACAATTATTCCGGTTCAGGATGTGGCAGGCGTCATTTTCGAACCGGTGCAGGGTGAAGGCGGCTATATTGTGCCGCCGGCCAGATATGTCCGAGCCCTTAACGATTTGTGCCGAGAGCATGGCCTGTTCTTGATTTTCGACGAGATCCAGACCGGTATTGGTCGTACCGGGAAAATGTTTGCAGCAGAACATTTCGGGATGGTCCCGGACATCATGACCATGGGAAAGGCAGTGGGCGGTGGATTCCCCATGTCCGTGGTGACCTCACGCAAAGAGATCATGGAGCAGTGGCAGGCGGGATCCCACGGAACAACCTTCGGGGGACATCCGGTTGCAGCTGCAGCCGGACTGGCCCAATTGAAAATCGTCTCCGATGAAGCCTTCCTCAGAGAGGTCGGTGCCAAGGGGGAGCGTTTTCGAAAGAGCCTTTTGGAAATACAGGAAAAATTCCCATCAATCGGGGATGTCCGCGGATTGGGATTGATGAATGCGGTGGAACTGGTTCACCCGGATGGCAGCCCGAATTCCGATCTGACCAGGAAGATTGCCGGCTTTTTTCTGGAGCAGAAAATTCTGCTCTTCACCTGTGGGACCTGGGGCAATGTCCTAAGGTTCATGCCGGCTTTGAATATCGAAAGTGATCTGCTGGACCGGGCCGTAGCTGTTTTGGAACAGGCCCTGGCCCAGGTGTAATCGAATCGCCACGATTGGACCGGGAAGAAAATGGAGGGTAAATGACAAAAATTATGACACGAATGGGTGACGGCTCGCCGATCGAGATGACGGCTGCAGATCTGAGAGCGGATCTGGAGAACGGCAGCGCCGATGCCGCGGATCGCGGTCATGTCCCGCCTCTGTCCGAGGCCGAGTTGGATCATCTCATGGACATCTTCAGTTCACCCTATACTTTTGTCAGCGTGGAACCGGGCCGGCAGGTCGTGCTCACCTATGACGGGGGGCCGATCAAGATGATCCGCACCGGGGTAAACGTAAACCAGCAACAGTCCATGCAGATTTATGAAAAACTCCTGGGTGCGGATACCCTGGAGCTGGCGCATATCGACTACAGCTACAAGCAGGTCAAGCCCATTATCAGCTGGGAGCAGATCCTTGTGGAGCAGACATTGTCAGCGACCATTCCCCCCTTGTTTTATGGGGCCATGCCCAATCTGGGATTGTACTCCCAGCCCGACGGGCCCTTCCCTAACCCGGCTGAACTCCTTCCCAAGGGCCAGCTCGCCGAAGCCAGGCAGGCCCATGAGCTTTCCGTTGAGCAGGCAGTGGAGGACATGACTTTTGTAGCCGGAGCCATGTATGAATCCGGGGTCGACGGCATCAATATGGACACAGTCGGCGCGGCCGGAGATTCCGATTTTCTGGCCGGCCTGAAGGCAACGGAAAAGTTGAAGGCTCAGTATCCGGACATTTGTGTGGAACTCGGTACAGCAGGAGAATTTGTGCTGGGCATGCATGGAGAATTGACCTTTGACGGAGTCCGCCTGGCAGGACTCTATCCCCACCAAATGGTTAAAATCGTTGAAAAGGCCGGTGTGAGGATTTTCGGCCCGGTGGTCAACACGAACACGAGCAAGTCTTCCCCCTGGAACGTAGCCAGGGTCGTGACCTTCATCAAGGAGTGCTGCCGCGTGGCAGACATCCCGGTTCACGCCAATATGGGCATGGGTGTCGGTGCAATCACGGTTACGGACAATCCGCCCATAGATATCGTCTCCCGAGCCTCCAAGGCTATAGTCGAGATCTGCAGGCTGGACGGTTTGTAGGTAGGCGCGGGGGATCCCATGGGTATGGCCGTGAGTCACGCCATTGCCTCGGGCATGAACGGGATGCGGGCCGCCGGAGATCTGGTGGCCCGGATGCAGATGAGCCGAGGAATGAAGATCGACCAGGCCAAAGAATATGTTGCGAATAAAGTCGGGACGTCAGTCCGGGATCTGATTGATCCGGTTGTCATGGGCGAGATGCGTCAGGATCTGGGCCTCGGGGTCATCCATCCGGAGCCCGGAGATGCCATGGGTCTCACAGCCAAAAGACGCATCGCCGAAATACTGGAGATCGACATCAACTGTGTGCATAAAGATGGTCACTCATGATAGATGCTCTCAACAACTCTAATTGCTTCAGTGCGGGGATGCACCTTCTTGGGTTGACCGAATCCGAACTGGAGCGAATCCACCTGGCCACTCTGGAAGTTCTCGAAGAGACTGGCTTGTATGTTGAAGACTCCAAGGCCCTGGAGATCTTCGTCTCCAACGGTGCCCGGGTAGAGAGCGATACAAAAAGGGTCAAGATCCCTTCCTACCTGGTTGAAGAGGCCATACGATCCGCACCTTCAACTGTTACCCTGTATGGACAGGATCCACAAAAGGATCGCGTCTTGAAGGGTTTCAGAACCGGCTTTTCCACCGTGGGCGAGGCCGTTCAATATCAGGATCCTTGGACTGAGACGATTCGATCTTCTGTCAAAAAGGACCTGTGCCTGTCTGTCAGGGTAGCCGATGCTCTGCCTGAGATCGATGTGGTCGTCAAGACGGTTATGGCTGGAGATGTTCCGCAGCAGTCGGTCCAGGTTCATCACGCCCAGGGCCTTATGACCAATACGGCCAAGCCTATTTTGACCGGACCGGGAAACGGCTGGCAGGCCGGAAAAATCATCGAACTCTGCGAACTCATTGCGGGAGGGAAGAAGGCATTCAGGCAGCGCCCGTTTCTCTCCTTTATCCAGTGTCCGGTCAGTCCCCTGAAGATGGAGCAGAACCTGTGCCAAGCGATTCTCACCGCGGCCCGTCACGGTCTGGTCATGAATGTTCTCTCCATGGCTATGGCCGGCGGATCATCGCCGGTGACTCTGGCCGGAACAGTGGTTACCCACAACGCCGAAGTCCTCGGTGGTATCGCTCTCAGTCAACTGACCTGCAAAGGCACGCCGGTGATTTACGGCAGCGCCACTACGGCCATGGACCTGCGCACAGCCTCCGCGCCGGTTGGGACGCCGGAGTCTTCGAAAATATGCTCACTTGTTACCCAATTGGCCCGGTATTACAATATCCCTTCGAGTGTTCTCGGGGGCTGGGGAAGCAGCAAGTGTGCCGATGCCCAGGCCGGGCATGAAAAGACCTTGAATATGCTCATGCCGGCCTTGTCCGGAGCCAATCTCATCTATGCCCTGGGCATGCTCGATGCCGGCATGACCTTCAGCCCGGCCCAGCTGGTCATGGACGCCGAGTTCGCTCGAATGATCCGGCAGGTGCGCAAGGGGATAGTGGTCACTGATGAGGCCCTGGCCGCAGATCTGATCAAGGAGGTCGGGTCATTCGGAGATTATCTGAGTCAGGAGCACACTCTGAGGTATATGCGTGAACACTCCCAGCCGAAATTGATCGATCGGTGGGGACGTAACGCCTGGAAAAAGAAAGGGTCAACAAGCCTGTATGCTCGTGCCGCCGAACAGGCCAGACACATCCTTAAAACCCATCAGCCACCGACTCTGTCTGAGAGCCTGCTGAAGGACATCGATGCGTTTGTCAAGGAGACTGAAAAAGAGAGTCGGTCATTATGGGGGTGAGAGCATGAAGCGAAACAGACACGCTGGAAAACAGCAGAGTAACGGATTCAGCCTGAATGTCCTGTCCGGAAATGAAATCGAAGAGATCCACCTGGCGACGCTCGAAGTCCTTGCGGACCATGGTGTCTTTGTGGAGGACGAACAGGCCTTGGAAGTCTACCACTCCGGAGGAGCGAGAATAGACAGGTCGAAAAAAATGGTCCGACTGCCCAACTACCTGGTAGAAGAGGCCGTGAGGGCTGCACCGGCGAGCATCCGCCTGGCCGGTCGCCGACCGGAGGATGATGTCCTTCTGGAGAGCAGCCGGGTCGGGTTTACCAATTTCGGAGCCGGCATTCAGATCGTCGATCCCTATACAGACGAGGTCAGGGAGCCGACGAAAAAGGACTTGGCAAATGTGGCCAGGGTAATCGATGCCATGAGCGAGGTCGACGTTTTTGAAAAGGCCGTGGGTGCCACGGACGTACCTCAGGAAATCGGCCCCCTTCACTATGCCGAGGCCTTCCTGCCCAATACGACTAAACACTGTTTCAGCGGTCCGGACAGCGGCGATCTCCTGAGACGACTGGTGCGCATGGGGCAGGCGATTGTGGGCGGTCCGGAAGCCTTCCGCGATCGGCCTCTCTTGTCATTCATCACCTGTCCGGTGAGTCCTTTGAAGCTGACCAGGGACTGCTGCGAGATTATCATGGGCTCGGCCGAGGAGGGTGTGCCGGTGAACATCCTGTCCATGGCCATGGCCGGAGCGACCTCTCCCATGACCCTGGCCGGAACCCTGGTTACCCATAATGCCGAAGTTCTGGCCGGTGTGGTGCTTAGCCAGCTGACCTGCAAAGGAACCCCTGTCATCTACGGCAGTTCGACAACAGCCATGGACATGCGGACGGCCAATGCCGCGGTTGGAAGCGCCGAATGTGCGATCATCAACGCTGCAGTGGCCAGGCTGGCCCTTCACTACAGCATTCCCAGCTGGGTGGCCGGCGGATAGGGGGATAGCAAGATATCCGACGCCCAGATCGGCCATGAAAAGACATTGACCGGGCTTTTGTCGGCGTTGGCAGGTGCCAATCTGATCTACGGCCTGGGGATGCTGGAAATGGGCGTCACCTTTAGTTTCGGACAGTTGGTCATGGACAATGAAATGGCTCGGATGATCAAGAATACGGTTTCCGGGATTCCTGTCAACGATGAGTCCCTGGCCGTGGAGGTCATCAAGAAGGTGGGCTCATTTGGAGACTTTCTGACCGAAGAGCACACTTTTACGCACATGCGCGACCTGTCCCAGCCTAAACTGATCGACCGTCAGTCCCGGGGCAAATGGGAGAGTGCCGGAGGAAGCGACCTCACTCAGCGGGCAGCCGAGGAGGCCAGGCAAATTTTAAAGACTCACCAGGCAGAACCTTTGTCCAGCGACACCCTGAAAGCCCTGCGGGCCATTATCCGGGAGGCTGAAGTCGATTACGGACTTGTGCGTTAAGATTCGGACAAGACTTGAGTATCAGTTGAATGTTTGTTCATTGAACGCTGACATAATCAGGTGTCGACATCACTGGGGAAAAGAGATATACATAATGAGACAAAGATCTTAAAAGAGTTTTTATAACCCTTAGTCCAAAGGAGGTCTTGGAATGATGAAAAAGTTTCTAATCATCTGCGCGTGTGTAGTGTGTTTCAGTTTTTTAGTAAACAGTGCCCATGCTGAGGATCTGAAACGGTTTAAAGGCCAAACGATTACGGTGACCTGCTGGAGTGGTCCCTACACCAAAGACTTTAAGAAGGGATTTGTCGATCCGTTCATGGAGGCCAGTGGGGCACGCGTTATTGTCTCTCCGGGGTGGTCCGAGTTCATCTCTAAAATTAAGGCTTCCCCTGAAGACCAACCTCCCTACGATGTGTTTATGGCCGACGGCTGGAACTATATCGCGGCCATGAACATCGAGCGACTGTTGCCGATACGCAAGGAAAACATTCCCAATGCCAAGGATATTTTTCCGGAATTGCTCAAACGGGCGCCCTGGGTCAAAGGATACGGAGTTCCTTTTGACGGAGGGCTCTATGTCCCGGTGTATAATCCAAATGAAATTGAATTTACACCCACCTCTTGGAAAGACTTGCTGCGACCGGAGCTGGACGGTAGGTTGACCATGGACAAAACCTTTTATTACGGCTTGTATGCCAGCGCTTTTGTCTCGGATATGATGCCGGGAGTTGAAGAGTTGTACACAGATGAAGGCATGGACCATGTTTTCGACGTCAGTGCCGAATTGGCCCAGCATGTCAAAAAGTTTTACAAAGGCGGGGCTGAATGTTTTTCTTTACTCAAAACCGGCGAAGCCTCCATGGGCGTTTATTATACAGGCGGCATTATTTCCAAGATGCGTCAAGGCATGAATGTTGACTTTATTATTCCCGAGGAAGGGGCCGTGTCCTGGATCGGCTATCTAACCGTCATGAAGGGTACAGAAAACAGGGACCTTGCAGAGGCTTTTATCAATTGGTGCATCGATCCTGAGAATCAGTATAGATTTAAGACTTATAATGGCGGTTGGACCTCCAATAGCAAGTCAAAGACACCTGAGGATGTCAAAGGAAAGCTTATCGATACGAATGAAGCGTTTAAAGATGTGACATTCTTTGACTGGGATTTGTTGAATAAACGGTGGTCCGAGCTTCAGGAGCGCTGGAAAAAAGACGTCCTGACCAAAGCCAGATAAGATTGGGTGTTAAGCGAGGGGGGTGAATCTCCCCTCCTTTTTTATTTCATCGCCTATCTTATGAGAGAAATCACTGTTGTCGAAGATGAGGAAGAACCGATCATGAATGTTGTGGAACTCAATGGGGTGACCAAACGTTACAAAAATGTCGTTGCCGCCCGTGATATCTCATTACAGGTCAAAGCCGGCGAATTTCTTTTTTTGTTGGGTCCGAGCGGTTGCGGCAAAACCACGACGTTGAGGATCATCGGCGGCCTGGAAGATCCCACCGAGGGGACCGTCACGATTCAAGGCATCAACGTGAATGGGAAACCACCTGAAAAGAGGGATACAGCCACGGTTTTTCAAAGCTGGGCCTTGTTCCCTCACAAGTCAGTCTCTGGAAATCTGGCTTTTGGACTCAAGATGCGCAAGAAATCAAAGAAAGAGATTTCCGAAAAAATTGAATCGTTTCTGGAACTCGTGGGGCTCGGAGGGCTTGGTGACAGGTATCCCGCCCAGTTAAGCGGCGGGCAGCAGCAACGGATCGCCCTCGCCAGGGCCCTCGTGGTCGAGCCCGCTGTTCTCCTGCTGGACGAGCCGCTCAGCGCACTTGATCTCAAACTCAGACAGCAGATGCGTTTCGAGATTAAGAGGATTCAAAAGGAACTCAACGTCACCACGATATTCGTAACGCACGATCAGACCGAAGCCATGGTCATGGGCGACAGGATCGTAATCATGAATGAGGGCCGCATCGAACAGATCGGATCGCCGAGTGAGATTTATTATCAACCGAGATCCAGGTTTGTTTCAGATTTTATTGGGGAGACGAATTTTCTCAGAGGCCGTGTTCATGAAGTTGGTGCGGAATGGCTGCAGATCCAGCTTGAGATCGGGGCTGAGATTTCGGCGAGCTATATGGAGAAATATCAGCCTTCCGGCGAAGCCCTTGTCAGCATCAGGCCGGAAAGTATACGTCTCAGCAAAGAAAATACACAGAACGGCAAGAATATCCTCACAGGAACCCTTGAAGAAATCGTCTTCATGGGGGCGACATCGAGATGTCATGTCCGCATTGGGGATCAGATCGTCAAAGTAGACGCAGTGGGTGGTTCCATCCCTGAAGATTGGATAGATGATATCGTTTTTTTGGAAATAAATCCAAAAGACTGCCTGTTTTTATCAACGTGACATTCAATCATTTCGCTTGACTCCTTTCACCATTTCAGAAATCCATTTTTTCTGCCGTCCCTGCTGTGTCTGATTTGTCAGTTCAAGGAGGCCTTATGCATCATGAACAGACCGGGTCCCATTGGACCACAAGGATATACGAGGCGTGCCGGAAATCCAAATTCATCTGGATATTTGCCCCTGGTGTCCTGATAGTCGTATTTTTTTTCTTCATCCCGGTTTTTTCTCTGTTTCAGCTCAGTTTTTATGAAAATATGGAAATGGGGGTCTACACTCCAGCCTTTACATTGGAATGGTATCTCAAATTTTTGACGGATCCATTCTATGTGCAGATTATCTTCTTTACCTTACGACTCGCCCTGACGGTGACTATCATTGCTCTTTTGTTCGGCTTCCCTGTGGCCTATTACATTGCCAGGTCATCGGGATTAAAGAAAATCATTTGCATTGTTTTGATCATCGTGCCTCTCTGGACCAACCTGATCGTCCGGGTCTACGGCTGGTTCGTGATTCTCGGGCAGGAAGGGTTTGTCAATTCCCTGCTTTTATCCTTGAATGTCGTGGATGATCCGATTTCCATTGTTTTTACAAAAACCTCTATCATCATTGGCCTTCTTGACATGGTCTTCCCCTGGACACTGCTTATCCTGATCAGTGTGATGGAGGGCATTGACTGGTCCATGATGGAAGCCGCCAGGGATTTGGGAGCCAGCCGTTTTCGAAGTTTTTACGAGATCGCTTTCAAGTTGAGTCTGCCGGGTATTGCCGTTGCCGGTCTGTTCGCTTTTGTCTGGGCCATGGGGGATTATGCCGTTCCCTCTTTGCTGGGATCGACAGCCCAGCGCACCATTTCAGTTGAACTTGGCGAACAGATCCTCACCGTCTTAAACTGGCCATTCGGTGCCAGCATCGCGTTTACGCTGTTGATGATTTCGGTTGGGGTATTGTTCATCAGCAACAGGCTCTCTCAGAAGGGCGCCCGTTAGAATTGCAAGGAGGGAAGCACGGATGATTACCGTCCTAAGACTGAAAAAAGCAGATATTCCAAACCTACTCCTGGCAATCGTAACCTGTATGGTCCTGATTTTTATACTTTCACCAATCCTCATCACCATCATTGTTTCTTTGACTTCCGGAAATTATATCGTATTCCCTCCCGAAGGCCTTTCTCTGCGGTGGTACAAGGCGTTCTTTGACGACTTTACCTGGATTATGGTAGTCAAAAACAGCCTGCTCGTCGCCGTGCCCACCATGATCGTCTCAACAGTTATCGGCGTCTTGGCGGCATTGGGCTATATGAAACGTCGATTTCGAGGCAGGAATGTCATCAATCTGATCATCATGATTCCTTTCCTGGTTCCCGGGATCATCATCGGCATCAGCCTGCTCATGTTCTTCCATAAGATCGGATTGACCGGGACCTATACGTCCGTAGTCATAGGTCATTCCCTCTGGGCCATCCCGACGGTCTTTCTGCTGGTCCAAGCCGTGCTTTCCGGATTCGACTTTTCCATCGAAGACGCCTCCAGGGATCTCGGTGCCGGTCCCTTGAAAACGTTTTTCTTCATAACCTTGCCCAATATTCGTACCGGTGTCATCACCGCCATGATTTTTTCCTTTATTACCTCTTTTGGGGAGTTTAATATCGCGTTGTTTTTGACCGGTCCGGATACCATGACCATGCCGGTGCAAATATGGAGTTCCTTGAAATACGAGGTCAGTCCGATTGTGGCGTCTGTCTCAAGCTTTATGATCTTTGTTACCCTCCTCGCAGTCGCTATTGTTCTTAAATTCGTGGATGTCAAAAAACTGAGTGAGATCTCATAATGTTAAAAATCTGGAAAGGATGATATGACACTGAGCTTTGGAAATCGTGTTGCCTGGGTGCAGCAGTCCGAGATCCGGAACATGACCATCGAGTGCGAGGAGCTGGGAGGAATGAATCTGGCCCAGGGGGTCTGCGACCTGGAGGTGCCGCCTGCCGTGATCCAGCGGGCCAAGCAGGCCATGGACGAGGGCTACAATACCTATACCCGCTATAATGGACTGGAGGAGCTTAGAAAAGCCATAGCCCATCGGCAAAAACGCTTCAGCGGGCTGGAGGTGGATCCGGAGACCGAAGTCGTGGTTTCCGTGGGGGCCACCGGAGCCCTGTATGCGGCCCTGCTGGCCCTGTTGAGCCCCGGGGACGAGGTGATCCTCTTCGAGCCCTACTATGGCTACCACCCCATCAATCTGGTTTCGGCCGGGGCCGTGCCGGTCTATGTGCGCATGCAGCCGCCGGATTGGGATTTCAACCCTGATGATCTGGAAAGGGCGATCACCACGAGGACCAGGGCGATCCTAGTGAACACACCGGGAAATCCCAGCGGCAAGGTCTTTTCCGTCCGGGAACTGGAGCTTCTTGCCGATTTGGCCGAAAAGCACGATCTGTTCGTGTTCACCGACGAGATCTATGAGTACTTCGTCTATGACCGCCGCCGGCATATCCCCCCGGCCGGACTGCCGGGGATGCGGGAACGGACGGTCATGATCTCGGGCCTGTCCAAGACCTTCAGCATTACGGGCTGGCGCATCGGCTACTGCATCTGCGATAAAAGATGGTCCAGGGCTATCGGCTATTTCAGCGACATGCTCTACGCCTGCGCCCCGGCCCCGCTGCAGATGGGGGCGGCCAGGGGCCTCATGGAACTGAAGCCTGCATTTTTCGAGCAGATTGCAAGGGATTATCAGGACAAGCGTGATCGGATCTGCCGAGCCCTGGACATGGCCGGCCTGAGTCCCTGCATCCCCCAGGGGGCTTATTATGTGCTGAGCGATATCTCCCGGATACCCGGGGAATCAGGCAAGGAAAGGGCCATGCATTTCCTCAGGGAGACCGGGGTGGCCTGCGTGCCGGGTGAGGCCTTTTACCACGTCGGATACGGCGCGAACCTGGCCCGGTTCTGTTTTGCCAAGGCCGACGCGGAGCTGGAGGAGGCCTGCGAGCGCATCGCCGTCTACGGTAAATAATGAAAGTCGGTATCGCTATCGAACCCAGTTTTGGCAAATTCATCATCGCCTAGTTTCGATTTCGATTCCGATTCCGATAGCGATGCCGATTTTTTTCAAATCTTGGATAATTCAAAAGCAGAAATTCCCTGGCTTCTGGTCCTGCTTCTGATCGGAGCCGGCGTGGTGGCCTTCTTTAAGATGTCAAAAAGCCTTGCGGTCTCTGAGCATTAATCTCAGTTTACAAGGGCGGGGTAGGCGGGGTATGATTTAAAAAACTGGGCGGGATATACAGAAAATTTAGGATGAAAACTCGCAACATAATGGTCCGACCCCGGTCCAGCGCCCGGTCCAGCGGTCCCAGGGAAAAACGGCAGCGCAGGAACAGGGTTAATCGGACTACGAGGTCTATCTCCAAGCAGACTGCAAAGATGGACGCGTTACCTGCTAAAGAGCATGATATTTCAAGATATTATGGACACCTAGTCACCTTGCAGGATATTCTGATTGCAAAAATGGACGCGAAAATCGTAAAAATTACTGAAGTATCAGATAATTACGGTTCATCATTTACTCGACTTCTTTCAATCGTCC
>CAZUMF010000099.1:0-14407 GCA_964621385.1 uncultured Desulfohalobiaceae bacterium | reverse complement strand
AGCAAAGGCAGGGTCGTCTGCGCCGTTACCCCCTGGGCCGTGCCGCTGACAGTGACAAAGCCGTTTTCCAGGCCGCTGATCGTGTTGTCGCTTATCTGAGCCAGGCTTGCGTCTGAAACGGCCCATTGTGCAGACAGCGTTTTTCCAACCCCGTTGGAGTAGCGGGCTTTCAGGGCCAGGCTATAGTCTGTAAAATCCTTGCTGAGGCCCGCTTCTATCCATAATTGTTCCAGGGTCGCCAGGCTGAACAATCCCTGTTGGTTGCCCTGTTCCGGTGCATTGAGCGGTTCAATCCTGAGCACGCAATTGGGTGAAGCCGGTGGGTCCGGGGTCCAGGTGTAAGCGCCGTCATTTGCCGTATTGGAGGTCAAGACATCAAAAGACCCGCTTTTGCCGCCCTGGCGTGAAAGAGCAATGGCGACATTCCCGGAAATATCTTTCGGATTCCAGGTGATGGTCTGCTCCTGGCCGATCCTCAAGGTATCGCCCTGCGCCGGCGCGAAAATGATCAAATCATCCAATGACCAACACTGTCCGCTACGCACGGCACGCACATAATAGCTCTCGGACTTATCATCGAAGTTTTGGGCGAAGCCGTAGGTGAAATACACGCGCCACGCTCCGTCTCCATCGCTTGCATCGGTAGTAGAGGACCAATACGACGAAGAAATCGTGTCGGGGAAAAAGATAGTATCTATAGCCGGATCATATATATCATAATCAACGAGAGATCGTAGCTCTTTGATCGTCGGTAAGCGCCAATCATCATAACCGGATACATTCAAATCCTGACAATAAGCCAACGCACTTTTCCAATTCATATTTTGAGCAGCAGTAGCTTTTTGCCACATAAGACCGGTATTGACATCTGTAACAGTGCCGTCACCATTGTTTAAAAAAGAAGAAAACGCTACTCCAGGCCATAATAGAAGAACAATAAATGTAATATATATTTTTTGCATACTATCTCCTATATATTAAGGAGTTGAGAAGTTTAAAAGTTGAGGAGTTGATAAGTCTAAAATTTGAATGGAAATATGAAAGGGTGAAAAAAAACAACCGTTAATTCATAAATTTGCAAGGTGAAATCCTTTGCTTTTTGCCAAGCAGTCAATTTTTCAAAAGAAAATTTCCTCATTTGATCCCCTTTCCCGATCAACTTCTTTTCCTCTCTTCCTCTCTTCCACTCTTCAACTCCTAAACTTCTCAACTTCTCAACTTCTCCCAACAATTACTGTCCGCTACGCACGGCACGCACATAATAGCTATCGGACTTACCGCCGAAGTAGCTGTAAGCGTCGCCACAGTAAAACAGCACGCTCCAAGCATCGTCTTCATCGTTCGCATAGGTTGTAGACGACCAATAACGCGAAGACTGCGTATTCAGAAAATACTGCGTATCAATCGCAGGGTTAAAGGTTCCATAATCTATAATTCCGGTTAGTTCCTTGAGTGTGGGCATTCGCCAGTCGGCATGGCCACCGAAATTGGCTTGGTTCAGGGCCTGGATAAAATCATGGGTGTCCGTGCCGTCCCCTGCTGTCCCGGCATCCCCCCCATTGGTCTTTGGATCGGGATCATACCAAGTGTATTGATTGTCCCGGTCATGGATCCCGCCATCGTCAGTCTTGACCTCCCAGATCAGCCCGGTGACGTTGTCCCGGACCATCACCCACTCTGTGGCATTGTCAGACAAGGCATTGCCCTGGGCATCGAGCTTGGTGAAACTCATGGGATTGATCGAATAGCCGGCATCCTGGCCGGCAAAGTCCTGACCTTCCTCCGGACAGACAATCACATTGCCCTGAGCGTCATAACAAGCCTCCTGGCCGGTGTCAGGCACGGGCCCGCTCCAGGCAACAGCGCCCATCCCCAAAAGGACCCAAGCAGCGGCCATAAGTACACACGAGAGCATTCCGTTTCGCATGTGACAGTACCTCCTGGTTATGTAGGATTGAATATTGAAGATTGAAGATTGAATATTGCTGTACTGCTCCAACGTACCTTTTTCAGATTTCTGTCGTTGAGTTCTACGGACAATCAGTCTTTGTTTCAAAAACCAAAATTGGATCAGTATGAATACAAAAAAACATCCTAACAATTTTTCGGTAGTCTTCCGTTGATACTTTGAAAAAGAAAGGAAGCAGATGGTTGTCCACGAATGCTCACGAATGATCACGAATTGATTTTCTTTTTGCCTGCCAGCAATAAGAGCCTGGCAGGCAAAGGCCATCGCCTTGTGGCATGGCAGAAGGACAATGAGCTCTTATCCCCGCGACAGCGGGATGAAACTTTCCTGCCTGCGATCAGCAGGCTGGAAAATCACTTTCTTCATTCGTGCCAATTCGTGAGCATTCGTGGACACAATTCTTTTTTTCTTGTGCTTGATTCGCAGCCCAATGAAAAGCAAAGTATAAGCGGATGAGCACCAATTTTTCTTAAAGGGTATCAATTCAACAGAAAAATCTGATTTTTTTACCACCGAGAGCACAGAGGACACAGAGAATCGCAAGAGTTGTTGTCTGCCCAAACAGGCAGCAGGCTCACTCCAGGCACCCGTAGGGCGCCCCTGTCCCAGGGTCAGCCCAAAAGGCACAAAATTTCGTCCTTGTCCTGGGCAAACAACACAGCCTCCAGAGCCTGATCCAGCAATGCGGGATCCTCTACAGAGTGAATCAAGGATGCGTCTGCTGCCGTCAAGGAAAACTTCCGATCCATCAGCTTCAAAAGGATCTTACGCTTCCCATGAAGCTCTCCTTGCTGCATTCCCTGTTGCATGCCCTGTTGAACGCCTTGTTGAATGCCTTGCTCCATTCCTTGCTGCATGCCTTGCTGCATGCCTTCTTGGCGCAGTTGTTCGGCTATCGTCGGCATAATTGCTTCTCCTTCTGGAATACTCCGCAATGCTTCGCGGACGTCATCGACACTGACATGTTCTCCGGCCTGAAATACATACTCCAATAGAACATGCAAATATTCTGTCACATGATCAGGGGAAATGGGCGAGCCCCTCTTCCTCCTTCACGTATCAGGTTTGACCAGCTTCCGGCCATGTACTGCAATATCTGCACACGGGCATAACGTTCCGGGCCGCTTTTATGCTCAAACAGAAAATATATTTCAGCCGGGTGCCCGGAACTCACCCGTGTCTTGACCAAAATATCGCTAAAATACTCGGACAAGTGGTCATCCACAAAACTCCCGCTCTCAACCTGTAAATCGTCCAGGTCCAAATGGGTCACTATACCTGAAGGCAAATAGGTCTTGATGAAATCCCGAAGAGTTTCAGTTCGGGAGAATATCTGCTTGAAAAACCGGTCATGCACCGGCAAATTGGATGATGCCATGCCTGCCTCGTTACCATCCAAAGCGAATTTGGAAATTCTGAATGGGTAAGAGTGTACCAAAGCATATTCGTGCGTGCAAGGGATGCTGTGTTGGAGCAAAAAAGGGGGTTCCTCGTCCAATGCCAGTTTGATCAGTGAAGAAACTTTGCTTTTCCAACAGGCTGTCGCGTTCACCCGTCATTGCGAGGCGTCTTCGCCGAAGCAATCCCTGACAAGAGGCTTTTCTGAAAGATTGCTTCGCTTCGCTCGCAATGACGAGCGTTGATCAATGCTTGGAACTGTGACTCCATTCGTTTGAAGTTTCATACGAGAGAAACCAGGGTGTGAAAATGGAAGCGCAATCCCGGACCTGACAGCTTCCCGGCTTGCGTTTCGAACCCTGGACAGCTATGCTTTTGGAAATCGAAATTCAAAATTGGAAATAGGAAATCCGAGCGTCTGGAAAAGCCTGATTTTGTCGTCGTTGTAGCTTGTTTTTCTTATATTCAGCAATATTCTATCTTCAATCTTCACTATTCAATCCTCTATGCAACGCCTGCGAACCACCCTGAAGTGGAGCGGCTTCACCCTGCTGGCGCTGCTCCTGTTTTTGTTCCTGTGCTTTTTTCTCCTGCAGACCGGACCGGGCAAAAAGCACCTGGCCTCCGCCCTCAGCCGTCTCAACAGCCAGGAGACCCTGACGGTTGAGCTCAGCGGGTTCCAAGGCTTTATTCCCTTTGATTTTTCCTTGGACACCCTGCGCTTGAGCGATGCGCAAGGGGCTTTTCTGGACATCCGTCAGGCCCGCCTGAGCTGGTCCCTTTTGGACCTGTTCCAGGGCAGCATCCGCCTGCAGGACATCGGGGCCGGTTCAGTCCATCTGCAGCGTCTGCCGGTACTGCCTGACCAACCAGCGCCTGAGAGGAAGCAGAGCAAAGCGGGCTTTCGGCTGTGGCCGGTTCGCATCGACCAGCTCGATTTTCCCGTAATCAGCCTGGGCGAGGAACTGCTGGGGCAGTCGGCCGTGTTTGCCGTTGCAGGAGAACTGGACCTGCGTTCACTGAGCCGGTTCACTGGCCGGCTCCAGTTGGAGCGCATCGATCGCCCCGGGCTGTCCACCCGGCTCCAGGCGGATTGCACACAACCGGAACTCAAGCTGAACTGGCGCCTCCAGGCCCCCAAGGACGCCCTGCTGCAGACCCTCATCAAACAGCCTCTTCCCGGCGATCTTGATCTACAGCTCCAAGGCAACGGTCCGCCTGAGGCCTGGTCCGGACAGCTCGATCTCAGCCTCGGGCAACGGACGGTCCTGAACACGCAGCTGCAGCTGGGCTTCACCCCACCAGATATAGCCCTCACAAGCCGAGGCCATCTCCAGGCTGCGGGCTTTCTCGCCCCGCCCTATGCCCGGCTCCTGGAGGACCCGGCTTCACTGCCCTTTTCCCTTGACCTGGCCTACAACCGGAACACTCAGCAGATCCGTCTGAAAGGATTGAAACTGGCCACAGACTGGGGGGTGCTGCAGATGGCCGGGACCGCGGATGGCGGCAAACAGACCCTGGAGCAGCAGGTGCAACTGCAGCTCACCCAATTGTCCGGCCTGCAGCCCCTCCTGCCAGGACCCATTTCCGGCACTGCCGAGATCGAAGTCAACATCCAAGGGCCTTGGAAGCTGCCCGCCGCAGATCTGAAGATCAACACCCAAAACATCCACTTTGGGGACATCACGGCCGCAGACAACGCCCTGAACCTGCGAATAGAGCCCCGGCACGACAGGGCAGCCTCAGTGCAGGCCATCAGGATCCAGGGCGATCTTCAGGGCAAGGAACTGGCGCACGCCGGCCTGGACCTGTCCCTGCCAAGGACTGAGCTTGCCCTCGAGGCCACGTACGCCCTGGACGGCAACCTCCAGTTGCACCGCCTGCAGCTTACAACCCTGAACGAGGTCCTACAGATCTCCGGGCATGCCTCCGGGAAGGGACCCTTCCAGGCCCGCGTGCAGGCCGATTGTGCGGCTCTTGAAAGCCTGCCGGTCGGGCCTGCCCTGCCCTTTGCTGCAGGACTCAGCCTGAAGAGCACCCTCAGCGGCAACTGGCGCAGTCAAAGCCTGACCAGCCGGCTCCAGGCCCGGTTTCGAGATCTCAAGGCCCTGCCTCCGGATATTCTGCACCTGACCGGAAACTCGCCCCGGCTTTCCAGCCATCTCACTTGGAATGGAACCAGACTGACCAGTGAACACACCCGGCTCCAGGGAACGTATCTGGATCTGAGTGTCTCCGGCGGTCTTGCGCTGAACGCACCCGAGTTGAATCTGGACTGGACCGTATCCGGGCCCAGGCTGGAGCACTTCGGCTTTGCCAAGGCCCGCAACGCCGGCGGGGTCATCCAGGCCCGGGGCGCCCTGCAGGGGCCTCTGAACAACCTGCAAAGCAGCCTGCAGGCCGAGATTTCCGAGCTGCGCTTTCCACCGCTGCAGGCCTCCGCCCTGACCCTCAAAGCCGATGCGGCAAAGCTCATGCACAGCCCACAGGGACATCTCGCCTGCCGCTTGTCTGGATCAGGCCAGGACCTCGACCTGAAGACCGATTTCGCCTTTGCCGGCACGATCCTGCAATTGAATGGACTGGAGGTCCGAGCTCCGCAGACAGCGCTTCTGGGAGAGGTGAGCCTGGATGTGGAACAATCCAGCCTGCAAAGCGAATGCACACTCCAGGCCCACGACCTGAGCCGACTGAAGGCCTTCCTGCCCGATCCGGCCCTCAGCGGAGACCTGACCCTGCAGCTCAAGGCCGAGGGCGCCCTGGACAATCCAAAGCTGACAACGGACTTCCAGGCCCACAACCTGAGCGTCTCCGGTCTCAGCCTGGAAGCCCTGAACGGAAACCTCCAGATAACAGACCTCAAACAGCAAGGACTCGATATCGAGATCCAGGCCGCCAACTTCGCCGCGGGTGGGCTCCGGGCCGTCCAGACCAGCTTCACTGCCAGGGGCGACCGGGAAGGCTATCAGCTGGCCCTTGCAACCCGGGGCCGGGCTCCGGAGCCTTTCCAGCTGAACAGCGTCGGCTCCCTCCGCCTCACGGATCAGGGGCAGGTCCTGAGCCTGGCACAGGGAAAAGGCGGCTACGGCGGCATCCCCCTGGCCTGGTCCGCTCCCCTCCACCTGGAGAACAGCCCTGCCGGACTCCGGGTCTCCTGCGAGCACATGACCCTGGGTCACGGCAGGACCACCCTGTCGGCCCATCTGGCCAAGGAGCGCCTTCAGGCCCACATGCAGATTGCGAATTTCGACTGCTCAACCCTGGACCTGGCCGGCCTGCCGCCCTTGCTAGGACAGGCCAGCCTGCAGCTGGCGCTCTCCGGTTCAGGGCAACGCCCGGAGATCGACCTCTTGCTCGGCCTGGAAGGCCTGCGGCCCATGCAGGAAGGCCTGGGGGACCTGCCGCCGCTGTCGGCGCAGTTGCGTGCGGCCTATCAGGAGCAAGTCCTGTCGGCTGAGCTTCAGGCCGAAAGCCCGGGGACGGTTGA
Source organism: uncultured Desulfohalobiaceae bacterium (assembly GCA_964621385.1). Lineage (GTDB taxonomy): Bacteria > Desulfobacterota > Desulfovibrionia > Desulfovibrionales > Desulfothermaceae > JAABTT01. The sequence goes on along the minus strand of CAZUMF010000099.1, from coordinate 7,553 downwards.
TCTGCAGTTCGCATCCCGGCTTCCGGCCGAACTGGCAATGTCTCCCTTGACCTTCCAGCCCCGTGGAGAACTCCAGGGCGAGGCCGCCTGCACCCTGCATCTCAATGCCGTGACCCCCCTGCTCGATCTCAGCGGTCAGCAGATCAAGGGCCGGCTGCACAGCGAACTGCGTCTGGCCGGGACGCTGTCCGAACCGGAGATGACTGGAAAGGCCGCCCTGGAACAAGGGGAATATCAAAATGTGGCCACCGGCACCATCCTCAGGGACATCGCTCTGGAATGCTCCTTTGATCAACGGACCATCAGCCTGGTTTCCCTCTCGGGCTTCGACGGACAGGACGGCCGGATCACGGCCTCGGGAACCATCGACCTCCTCCCGGGCAATGCCCTGAAGGCCCGGGGCGAAGCCCGCCTGGACAAGGCCCGGCTCGTTCGGCTGCCCTTTCTCGACGCCCAGACCAGCGGCGACATCGCGTTCAGGTACAGGCCTGGTGACTCAGGCGGCTCCGAGTTGAGCGGCGATCTGCGCATCGCCCCCATCGAGCTGGGCATTCCCGAACCCCAACCCGAGACTCTGGAAGGCCTGCGCATCGTCAGGGCCGGGGATCAACCCCGGCATGGGTCGTCACAGCCCGAAGCGGCCCCTCAGCCGGATTTTCTGTCCGCATTGAACCTGAACCTGCATATCGCCATCCCTTCCCGCTGTTTTGTCCGGGGCCAGGGACTGGATTCCGAATGGAGAGGGGAATTCACTGTGGGCAACACCGCCGCGGCCCCGAAAATCAATGGAGGCATCAAACTCATCCGCGGGCATGTTAATTTTTTGACCAAACGGTTTGAACTGCAAAGCGGAACACTCACCTTTGTGAACGAAGTCCCGCCCAAACCTCTGCTGGACATCACAGCCACGACCCGGTCCGGGGATCTGGATATTGTCCTGAACGTCTCAGGGTCCGCGACAGATCCTCAATTCACCCTGGACTCGGAACCGACCCTGCCCCGGGACGAAATCCTGGCACAGCTGCTGTTCAACACAGAACTGGACGACATCAATGCCTTCCAGGCCGTCAAACTGGCCCTGGCGGTCAAGGCCCTGGCTTCCGGGGGCAGGGGCGAAGGCCTCATGGGCACCTTCCGCAAGAGCCTGGGTCTGGACGAACTGGCAATCCAGAGTGACGCCGCCTCACAGGAGGGGACGGCCACTGTGGGCATGGGCAAGTATCTCAATGAAGATATTTATTTCAGAGTGGAACAGGGACTTGGGCAGGACAGCACCGAGGTCTCGGTGCGCATCGCCTTGACGCCCCGTATCGCCCTGGAGACCAGAGCCGGATCCGCAACCCAGGGCCTGGAACTTTTCTGGGAGTTTCGATACTGATGACCCGGTTTCTTGCGCAGCACAACACGGTTGTTGACCAATTCACCGGTCTGGAGTGGTTCAGGGACGCCTCCCGCCTGGAATTTCCCATGACCTGGAGCGAAGCCTTGGCCTCTGTCGAAGACATCAATGCGAGGGCTCTGTTCGGGCATGCGGACTGGCGGGTTCCCAACCGGAGGGAGCTCTTCAGCCTGATCAGCCTGGAGGCGATCAACCCCTCCCTCCCGCTCGGCCATCCTTTTCTCAGGGTGGTGACCAGTTATTACTGGACCTCCACCACCTGCAGCCGGCTGCCTGATCAGGCCTGGTATATCCATCTGGGCGGGGCCAGGGTCTTTAAAGGGCTGAAAAAAGACTCCTATCTGCTCTGGCCGGTCCGATCCGCTCAGCCCGGCCCCAGTGCCATCATGCAAACAGGACAGTGCAGCTGTTTCACGCAAAGCGGTGCGCCGATCCCCTGCCGGGGGACCGGGCAGGACGGGGAGTATCGCTCCGGGCGGCCCTGGCCCGAGCCCCGTTTTCAGGACCAGGACGGCCTGGTTCTGGATCGCCTGACCGGGCTGACCTGGACCCAGGAGGGCCATTGGCCTCGCACAATGGTTTCCTGGGAAGAGGCCTTCCGGTTCATCGACGAGCTCAATGCGCACAGGGTGAAGGGATTGAACACCTGGAGACTGCCCTCGATTGTGGAACTGGAAAGACTGGTGGATATGGAGCACCACACCCCGGCCCTGCCCACAGGGCATCCTTTTGACCATGTCCAGGATCACTACTGGTCCTGTACCAGCAGCCGCTATGACCTGAACTATGCCTGGGGGTTCTATCTCAAAGACGGGGCCCTGGGAGTCGGGTTCAAGCCATTGCAGGCCTTTTCTGTCTGGGCGGTCAGCTCATCCACCCTGCCGACGGACGGCAGGGTGGATGCTGAATCTGAAGGGAACAGGAGGTCCAGGTCCTGAGACAGAGCAAAGCAATCCGGATCCAAAGGCTCCTTTGCAGTGTCACTGTTTGTAGCCGATGGTCCGCAGGAAGCTCTTCCGTTTGGCAATATCCTGCTCACCTTCAATGCCTTTTGAGGCAAAGCCGTCCACAACGCCCAGGATGGCCCGTCCCTGCTCGGTCTCAGCCAGGACAACCTCCACGGGGTTGGCTGTTGCGCAAAAAATCCGGGTCACTTCCGGGACGTTCTTGATGCTGTTCAAGATATTGATGGGAAACATGTCCTTCATGAACACGAGAAAGCAGTGACCTGCAGACAGTGCGAAGGCGTTTTTCCTGGCCAGCTCGATCAAGTCCTCGTCCGTGCCGCTGTACCGGACCAGGCATTCCATGGAGGCCTCACAAAAGGCGATCCCGAATTGTGCTCCGGGGACGGTACAGACGATGGCTTCATGGATATCTTCCACGGTTTTGATGAAGTGGGAGTGCCCCAGAATGAAATTCAGTTCATTGGGATTGTCGATTTTCAAGCTTGTGAGTTCCATATCCCCTCCTTTTGGTCGTGTTGTCATTGCTGAAAAATAACCGATACCATTTGGCTCCTTACGGAAAACAGCGCCTGCCTGTCAAGCACAGCTGAGCCGCCTCCGGCAGATCGCTCTTGTCTTCATCAATGGGCCGGGCGCAAAATGTGTAGACAACCGGCGCTGCAAAGGGGTATAGACAATTATGGATTTTGAATTTTGGATTTTGGATTGTTCAGACAAAGCATCAGAACCGGTTCCCTGAGAGGCGGCCAATTCCTTTTCGTGAAAGCTCTCGAATAACGCAGTGCTCAGCGACCCGTGCCCCGAAGAGGTATACAAAAATGCACACAACCAGAGATGCGGTCATTTTTTTGCCCCGCGGCGGAGCCGCGATTTCCACCACACTCGGGCCCATTCAATTCGGGAGCCCACCGGAAACCATCAAGGACACCATGACCACGGAACATGGCGTTCCCGATACCTTTATTGTGCCCCAGACCCTGTTCAACCTCCAGACCGGGGCCTCGTGCGCCGACCTGGAATTTCCCATTTATTTCAATTTCTTTATTCAAAAAAGGAAAACACGCATCGTCTGCACCGCAGCCCAACAGGCCCGCCTGACAACGGTCATTTCCGAATCCATTTTCGGGCCGGAGTCCCTGAACATTGAACAGGATTTTGCCCACGGGATCAACGCCCCGGGCTTTCCGGATCTGCGCGCTGAAATGAATTTTTTCAGGACGCTTCCCCCTCCGGCCGGGGGCCTGATGGTCCTGGAGGATCTTGTCGAATTCCTGCTTTTCGATGATCAGGGACGCGCCTGTGTGGACGACCTTGAGATCGTGTACGCTGCCCAAAACAGGCTTTTCGTCCTGGAAAAGGGGAGCCTGATCGCTGAAATCGATCCTGAAGCCTGCATGCAGGCTCAGTCCCTGGAAGAAGACCCGTCGGACACCATTTTTCATCCCCCCCTGTTCGGCATCACCACCCTGGGCGCCGGCCACGGCTTTGATCCGCAGGGGATGACTTCGGGGATGATCCTCTGGCTCAACCGGCGGGGGGTGGTAGTGGATCCACCCGTGCATTCCACGTTGAACCTGCAAAAGCTGGGCGTCAATCCCAAATTGATCGACAGCGTCCTGTTGACCCACTGCCACGCCGACCACGATGCCGGAACACTGCAAAAATTGCTGCAGGAAGGCAAACTCAGCCTGTATACCACGACAACGGTGTATACCAGTTTTTTGCGCAAGTCCGCGGCCCTGACCGGCATTGCCGAAAGCCTTCTGCAAAAACTGGTCAGGTTCTTCCCGGTCAGGGTGGGAGAGCCCATCAACATCAAAGGCGGCGAGTTTCACTTCCGGTACACTTTGCACTCCATTCCCACTGTGGCTTTCGAGGTCGCCTTTGCCGGCAAGAGTATGATCTACAGCTCGGATACCCTGAACCATCCCGATCAGATCCAGACCCTCTTTGAGGACGGGGTCCTCACCAGGGAGCGGCGCGACCACCTCCTCGATTTTCCCTGGGATCACAGCGTTATTTTTCATGAGGCCGGCATCCCGCCCCTGCATACCCCTCTGGAGTATCTCTGCAGCCTGCCCCGGAACATCCGGGAACGGATGTATCTGGTCCACGTCAGCCCCGGCAGCATCCCCAAAGACTGCGGCCTGCGCATCGCCCCCACCGGTCTGGCCAATACCCTGGAGCTGGACGTCAGCCCCCTGCCCTATGCCGAGGCCATCGAGGTCTTGGACATCTTCTCCCACCTGGATATTTTTGAAGGCCTGCCCATTGACAAAGCCCGGGAATTCTTGATTGTCTCCAATCAGGAACACTACCGGCAGGGAGAGGTCGTTTTCCGCAAAGGCGATCCCGGAGACACTTTTTACTTTGTCCTGCACGGAAAAGTGGACATCACCCTCGGGGATCGGGTGCTCACCACCTACAGCAACAGCGACTATTTCGGGGAAAGAATCCTCTTCAGCGATCACAGGCGAAGCGCCACGGCCCTGGCCAGAGCGGATTGCACGCTTTTGGCCGTGGCAAAGCCTGAAATGCTGAGCTTCATCCGGGGGACGGAAAGCGAGCGGCTGCTTCGAGACCTGGCTGTCTATCAAAATGCCGCCCTGCGCGACATCATGCACCACAATACAATCCTTGCCGGTTTGACCCCCTCTCAGCAGACGCAGCTCCACCGGGCGATCAAACCACTGGATCAGAAAGCGACGGCCGGGTCCGTTCTCCGGGCAGAGGGCGCACTCATGAACGCATGTTTCCTTATTGGATCCGGGTCAGTAGGGGTCTATCAAGGCGAGCGTCTGCTGGACACTCTGCGGGTCGGGGATCTCTTCGGTATCAGAGCGTTCTTCTCCGGAACCGGGCGTTCTGCCTACCGGTTTCAGACCCTGGATGCGGTGGAGCTGTACAGGATAGAAAATGCAGCCCTCGGGCAGTATCTGGATAACAACCCCGGCGTCTGGGTGCGCCTCTATCAGTATCCCTATTAGTGAGCGGTCCAGCCGGCATCCACGAGCAACGTGGTCCCGGTCATGAACCTGGACGTTTCCGAGGACAGAAAAAGGACCGCATTGGCGATGTCCGTGGTTGCCGGGAGTTCATTGAGCAAAATTTCTCCGTAGATATAGGAGCTGAAATCAGGATCGGACAGGGCTTTGCGGGTAAAGGCCGTCTCCACGAAGGTCGGGGCCACGCCGTTGACATTGATGTCCCGCCCTTTCAGATCCACTGCCAAGGCCTTAGTGAACCCCTCTACAGCGTGTTTGCTTGCACAGTACACCGTGCGGAGCGGGAGTCCGATCATACCCGCCTGGGACGAAATATTCACAATCCTTCCCGGCCGCTTGTCAGCGATCATCTGCCGGACCACTGCCTGGGTCACGAAATACAAGGCCTTGACATTGACCCCGAACACCGCCTCAAAATCCTCGAGCTGGTTGTCGGTGAAGGGCTTGGGGATATTGATGCCCGCGCTGTTCACCAGGACATCCAGGACCGGCAGGTTCTCCAGAAGCTTTGTTCTGCCCTCCTCTGCGGCAATATCGCAGGCCAGGAAATCCACGCCGGCCCCGTAGGTTTGTTCCAGGTCCCGGGCTTTCTGCTCCAAGCGCTCCCGGTTGCGGCCGGTGATCGTCACGCGGGATCCCTCCCGGGCAAAGGCCTCTGCACAGGCCCCGCCGATTCCCCCGGCCCCTCCGGTCACCAGAACCCGTTTCCCTTTCAGATCTTCATATCTGGGAACCATGGCCATCCTCCTCGTGTGAAACTTTAGGTGCACCCCTCATGAGATTGCTTCGAAGGCCTCGCAATGACGGGTGGAACATGCATTTGAGTGATCCGTCATTGCAGCCCGGCATCCATTTTCCACTTTTTCAAGGCCAAGAGCAGCTTGTCCCGCCAGAGCCGGCTTTTAGGAATGTCATCTTGCACCCGCTTCGGCCGCACTTCCTGCTCGGCCCTGTGAATGGCCTCCCGGCTCCAGGGCTGGGGATCGCTCCGGCTGCGGGCCACTGAAAGATAGAGCGGGGAGAGCCGCTCGGCGTACTCTGCAATGCCTTTGGGAGAGTTGAGATCAATGGTCTGGAAAGGCCCCATGAAGGACCAGCGCAGCCCCAAACCGTCGCGCACGGTCTTGTCGATATCATCCGCCGTGGCATACCCTTCCTGGTACAGCCACCAGGCTTCATTCAACAAGGCCCCCTGGAGACGGTTCAGGATGAAGCCCTCTAGCTCGCCGTTGACCAGAATCGGTACCTGACCCGCCGTCTCCATGAGCTGTCGGGTCGCGGCAACAGCGGCGGTATCAGTCCAGGGCGCCGGCACGATCTCCACCAGGGGAATGAGGTGCGGGGGATTCACTGGATGGGCAATGAGACAGGCCTGGCGGTTGGACAGGGATTGGGTGAAACGGGAAGCCGGGATTCCGGACGTGGAGCTTCCCACAATCATGCCGGGCTTGAGCAGGGGATCGATGCGCTCGAAAACCTCGCGCTTGACCTCCAACTGCTCAAAAACGGACTCCTGGACATACCCCGCCTCATCGAGTGCTTCCTCGATCCGAGGGGTAAACGCGATCCGCCGAAAGACAGCCTCGGGATCGGCCAGCATCTCATACGCGGCGAGCGCCTCGAGATTTTCACGAATATATTGGCCGGACATCGCAAAGGTGTCCGGATCCCGGTCATAGACCGTCACCTCGCACCCGGCCCGGGCAAAAACCAAGGCCCAGGACGATCCGATCAGCCCCGAACCGACAATGCCTATCTTCTGTTGCATACCCTGCTCCAGGTTCAAATTCAGTAATCTTTAGGCCTTAGAAGAAATTTGAAAGAGAGATTCCGGGTCCTTCAAAAAGCTCTGTTTTTTTTAACCGTGAGCGGTGAACCCTCCGGGGCGTAAGCCCTACGGGCTGGAGGCCGTGAACCTGGAACCTTTGGGTTCATGTTTCTTCATTCCTCATTCCCTTTTCAGCATTCTTCATTCAACGTTCGACGTTCGATGTTCGACGCTCACCTCTGCCTTCCGCCCTCTTCCCTCTGCTCTCTGCTCTCTGCTCTATGCTCTAGGCCCCCTGCTCTCTGCTCTCCGACCTCTGTCCTCCGACATCCGACATCCGATATCTGACATCCGCCCCCTCGTATGAAACTTCAAACAAATGAAGTCACACTTCCAAGCATTGTTCAAAGCTC
>CAZUMF010000098.1:0-14639 GCA_964621385.1 uncultured Desulfohalobiaceae bacterium | reverse complement strand
GGAGCCTTGGGGTCGCCAGTCTTTGTTGTAAAAACCAAAATTGGATCAGTATAAGAAAAAATATTTTCCGAAGTGCAAAATGTAAGCCGAAATGGACTTTTCAAATGGTTCCGTTAACCTGATCATGGTTGGCTCCATATGGGTGATCATTGACAAAAGCCCCTCCTGTTCCTTTATTTCAATGATCGCCTGGTATTCCTTTTCAAAATAGACGGCGATGATCAACTTGCCGATATTATTGAGCAAGGCAACGGTAACCAACTTGGCCTGGTCGGGATAGCTGATGATCTGACCGAGGTAGAGGGCGATGCTGGCACAGAGCTGGGTCTGTTTGTGGAATTTGTCGAGATGGAAAAAACGGCTTCTGCTTCCCGAGAAATGTTCCACCAGCAGGGAGCTCTTCAGGATCTGCCGCATCTGTTCATACCCGAGCAGTCTGACCGCATGGTCGATGGAATGGACTTTGTGCCCGTAGAGACTGGAGCCAGGGAATTCGATGAACTTGGCCGTGATATCCGGGGAGAGCTGATTGATGAGCTGATAAAAATCACTGTCCGGATCATCCAAAAGCGAGATGGCCGCCAGGACTTTTCCCTGAAGCAGGGGCAGAGTTTTGATGTCCACCTTGGCCATGGATTCCAATTGCTCGTAGCCCGTGTGTCGGTGCATGTGCCCGCCTCCTGCTTGATCTTGTGTTCAAAGTTTCACTCAGAGGATTGGGATCCCTCAGCACTCATATCGATGGTTGACGTCGGAAAAATCGGCTCTTCCTCCAGGTCCAGGCCGGGGTACATTCCATAGGAACTCCCGGAGTGACAGCCAGGCCAGCAGCGAACTCGGTAATAGCGAACCGGGTGTTCAGGGACATCACCGTCACTGGGATAATAAACCCCGGCGGCGATGGGGACTTCCCACTCGACGTCCCAGTTCGATTGTCCGTCCTTGCCGGGACCTGCGTTGTCGCCGGTGCCCGCCAGGGAAATGAAGGTGGCCAGCAACAGAAAAAACGTCACTGCAAGTGTAAGAAAAGTCGTTTTCATGGTCGTTCCCTCCTTTCTGAGGCAAGGGTTTCAACATCCTCAATGGACTTGGCCAAAGGCTTTCCGAGCAGTCTCGAGCCCCCCTCCTCCACCAGGACATCCTCTTCGATGCGGACCCCCCCGAACTGCCGATATCGATCCAGGGCTCGGTAATCAATAAATTCGCGACAGTTCCCTTCGGCTTCCCAGCGATCGATCAATAAGGGATTGAAGTAGAGGCCGGGTTCAACCGTGAGCACAAAACCAGGTTGCAGTTCTTTGGCCAGCCGGAGGTGGCAGGCCCCGAATTGAGGACTTCTCTGGATATCCGGAGTGTAGCCCACATTGACTTCCCCCAGATCTTCCATGTCATGGGCGTCCAAACCCAGCATATGCCCGAGGCCACAGGGAAAAAACAAGGCATGGGCTCCGGCGGATACGGCCGATTCCGTCTCTCCCTTCATGAGACCCAAACTCCTGAGTCCCTCGACCAATTCCCGGGCCACATCAAAATGGATATCGCGATAGGCCAGGCCGGGACGTACCGCTTCGATTCCTTTCTCCACGGCCCGAAGGACGATGGCGTATATTTCCCGCTGTTGTTGGCTGAATCGTCCGCTGACAGGGAAGGTGCGGGTAATATCCGCGGCGTAATGGCTCGGGGCTTCGGCTCCCGAGTCATTGATGACCAGGTCCCCTTTCTGCAGCTCGTTTCCATGATGGGGATTGTGCAGTATATGTCCCTGTGTGGTCAGGATTGGGGGAAAAGCCATATGCGGTGAGCCCATGGACGAGGCAATGGCGAACATGGTCCCGACAAGATCCCGTTCATTGAGACCGGGCCGGGAAAGCTCCATGGCATGGGTGTGCATGGCCCGGGTAATGTCCAGAGCCTTTTCTATTTCCTGAACTTCTTGGGCATCCTTGATCGAGCGCAGGGAGACCACCGCCCGAGTCAAGTCAAGGCACGCCTGAGCTGTGATCTCCTCCCAAGAGATATTCAGCAGGGAGGCGATACGCTGGATATTTTCGGCCCGGTACTGGGGGAGAAAGTGAATCCTGCGCTTGTGCCGCAGGGCCCGGTCCATCTGGGCATGCAGTTGTTCGAATGAACCGGCCGACCTGACGCCGCTGCTTGCGGCAAGGCAATCCCTGGATGGACCCGGTCCGGACCAGATGATCGCCTCGGGTCCGGGATCGGGGAGAAACACGAGTTCCTGGTTCTCGTCGAGATCGATGAGGGCGGCGGCATTCGCAATATCCAAACCCCAGAAATACAAAAAGGTGCTGTCCTGGCGAAAGGGATAGGGATTGGCCGGATAATTCATGGGGGTCTCGGTGTTTCCCAGGAAGAGGACCACCCCGGAGTCTAATTGTTCTTTCAGTCGCCTACGCCTCATCCGATATGTTTGCGCTTCACTCATACCTTCTTCCTGGGTTCGAGTCGAGAATTTGTGCAAGTCGTCGATATTTCGCTGTGGTTAAAATGCAACAAACCGGACTTCAGGTCCCCTGGCCAAGTGCCGGGGAGCAGGCCACCCAATGTTCTTTTTCAACGCGAAGCAGTTCCGGCTTCTCATGCTTACAGGCGGCTCGGGCATTGGGGCAACGGGGATGAAAACGGCAGCCCGGGGGAGGGTCCACCGCGCTGGGTATTTCGCCTTTGGGAATGAGGTGGGTGCGCCGATGCCGCGGGTCAGGGACCGGAACAGCGCCAAGCAGGGCTTTGGTATAGGGATGCACCGGGTGTCCGAAGACATCCTTCAGGGGACCGATTTCGAGGAGTTGCCCTAGGTACATGATGGCGATCCGATCGCAGATGTATTTGCAGGTGGCCAGATCATGGGTGATGAAGAGGTAGGTCAGGTTGAATTCCTCTTTCAGTTTGGCCATCAACTCGAGGATCATGGCGCTCACCGAGACGTCCGCCATGGCAAGCGGCTCGTCGGCCACCACGAAATCGGGATTGGTGATCAGCGCCCTGGCAATGACCACCCGCTGGCGTTGCCCCCCTGAGATCTGGTGGGGATATTTTCTGCTGAAAAAGGTGGGTGGGGCAAGACCGACCTTTTCCATGATTTCGAGAGTTTTGTCCCGAATTTCCGTGCTGGGCAGCTGCGTGTGGATCTTGAGAGGATGGGCGATGCTGTCGCCGATGCTCATCCGCGGACTGAGGGATGCAAAAGGGTCCTGAAAGATGATCTGCATCTTGGCACGAAGCTTTCGCATTTCTTCCTTCTTCTTCTCGAGTATCGATTGACCTCGATAGGAAATGCTGCCGCCGGTCGGTTCCAAGAGCCTCAGAACCAGCCTGCCCGCCGTGGTCTTGCCGCAGCCGCTCTCCCCGGCCAGGCCAAGGACCTCCCCTTCCCTGATGGAGAAGGAGACGTCGTCCACGGCATGGACCACCCGCTGGTTTTTGGCAAAGAGCTGGGTCAGAATCCCCTTGTCGATGGGGAAATACTTTTTTAAGTGGTTTGCTTCGATGAGCACATCAAACCCCGTCTCGGATCGTGTCCCGGTGAAGTTGCGGTTATTGTTGGATGTATTGTCAGTGCACCTTTTCATGTGCTCAGGGGTAGAGCCAGCATGACACCCTCCGCCCATTGTCTTCGGTAAAAACCGGCCTTTCCCGCTTGCATTTTTCCATCACCTGCGGGCATCTGGGATGCAGGACGCAGCCGGGAGGAGGATTCACCAAATCAGGCGGAGCCCCGGGCATGGTCTGAATCTCCGGTTTATCCAGCTGAATGTTGGGAATGGAGGCCAGGAGCCCCTGGGTATAAGGGTGGGCGGGATTGGTGAACACTGTTTCCGCTGCTCCGCTTTCGGCAATCCGACCACCGTACATCACCGTGACCCGATCTGCCATTTGGGCAACAATACCCAGGTTGTGAGAAATGAGCAGGATCGTCAAATTGTATTTGCGACGCAACTCATTGAGAAGGTCGAGAAACTGGGCCTCCACAATCACATCCAGGGAGGTGGTGGGTTCGTCTGCGATGAGCAGGTCGGGACTGAGAATAAGGGAGATACCGATCATGATCCGCTGACGCATGCCCCCGGACATCTGGTGGGGGTACTCATCCAATCGTTCCGGAGAAATTCCGAGATTCACGAGCATCTCTTCGGCTCTGGCCCGAGCCTTTTTCCTGGTAATCCCTTTTTCGTGGGTCTGGATCGTTTCCACAAAATGGTCTTCCACCCGAAAAAGGGGGTTGAGGGAGGTCAGGGGATCCTGAAAAATCATGGAAATCTTTTTTCCCCTCAAATTCAGGAGCTCGCGTTGTTTCATGCTGGCAATGTCACGGCCGTGATAGTGAATGGCCCCGCCGGCGATATGCCCGGGGGATCGCAACAACTTGAGGATAGAAAATCCCAGGGTGGATTTGCCGCAGCCTGATTCTCCCACCAGTCCCATGACCTCGCCCTGTTGCAGGGACAGGCTCACGTCTTCCACCGCACGGACCGTGCCGATATGAATGGGAAAATGGACATCCAGATGTTCGATTTCAAGAATATTCATGAGTGTCTTATCGCTCCAGCAGGCGGGGGTTGAGGATCTCTGCCAACCCTTCACCCAGCATGGTGAAACCAACAGCCAGCAAGGAAATCATGGCCCCGGGAAAGGTGATCATCCACCACTGGCCGGAGGGAAGAAATTTTTTGCCCATGGCCAGATCCATCCCCCAGTCGACGACGCTTGGCGGGAGTCCGAGACCCAGATAGGTCAACCCGGCCTCTATCATCACGGCGTCTCCCACATTCATGGTGAAGACCACGGCAGTGGTGGCAATCACATTGGGGTAGATGTATTTCCAGAGAATGGTCAAGCTCGGCGCCCCGATGGCCCTGGCGGCTTCGACATAAAGCTCCTCCTTGACAGTCAGGGTCTGTCCCCGAACCAAACGAAAATAGGTGGGAATATAGATGACTGCCACGGCGATGGTGATACTGGAGATCCCTGGTCCGAGCATGGCGGCAAAGGCGATGGCCAGGATGAGCCCGGGAAAGGAGTAGACCGAGTCCATGATCAAAGACAGGATTTTATCGAAGATACCTCCGCTATATCCGGAAATGAGCCCCATGGTGATGCCGGTGAGAGAGGAAATGAGCGCCGCGAGAATAGCCACCCCGAGGATGGTGCGCGAGCCAAAGATGATCCGGGAAAACACGTCCCGCTGAAGATTGTCCGTGCCAAACAAGTGGGAGGAACTGGGGGGTGCCAATTGCGGTCCGGCGTTCTGATTATGTGGATCAAAGGGTGCCAGCTGGGGGGCGAACACGGCCATGCTGATGACACCCAGGATGATGATGGCCCCGGCAACCAGGATCCACCACTCCACCCCGTATTTTTTGTCCATGAGAGACACACGTCTCACCAGGGCTGCCAATCCGCTTGTCGGTAAATATTTCACAAAGCCTCCCTCAAAGGCGCTTCAAACAGGACATCACCGGGACTGTCGAGACAATCTGCTCCGAGTAAGGACATCAGTAGCGTACCCTCGGATCGATCAGGGCGTAGATAATGTCAACCAGTAAGGAGACAAAGGCCACGAGCAGGGCAAATATCACAATAACACCTTGGATGGTTGGATAATCACGCAGGTAAATCCGTTCAAGAAGCAGACGGCCGATACCCGGCCAGGAGAAGGTCGTTTCGGTCAATACAGCGCCGGCCATCAGCAGGGCGACCTGAAGTCCCATCATGGTCAGGATGGGCACAAAAGCATTCAACAGGGCGTGCTTGTAAACAACCGGACGGTGTGGAATTCCCCGGGCCTCTGCTGCCAGGATGTAGTCCGACTTCAAGACATCCAGCATGTTGGCCCGGGTCAGGCGAATGAAAATACCCGAAAGCATCATGCCCAGGGCCATAGAGGGAAGCACCAGATGCATGGCCACATCCCACAGGGCATTGAAATCATTGGCCAGTATGGTATCGATAATGTAAAAACCCGTCTGCTCGAACATGGAGACGAAGACCCGCCCCCCCGTTCGCCCGGCAACTGGAAAAATGTCGAGCCAAATGCCGAATATCATTTGGAGCATCAAGCCCATCCAGTAGACGGGAATGCAGTAAATCACGATTCCATACAGCCGTATTCCGTAATCCCGGCCCGTCCTTCGCTTATCAGCCGCATACGCCCCCAGCGGAATGCCTATGAGGAGCGTCACCAGCATGCCGAAGAAGGAAAGTTCGATGGTGGCTGGAAACTTGTCGCCAATGGCATCGATGACCCGCTGCTTGAAAATCATGGATTCGCCCAGATCGAGACGAACGATTTGAAGCAGATAGTTTCCGTATTGAATGATCAGCGGTTGATTGAGGCCGAGTTCTTCCCGTTTTTCATCGATCACCTTCTGGGGCGCATGACCTCCAAGCATGGAGGCGACTGGATCCCCAGGCATGACCCGTATCACCACAAACACGATGGAAAGCAGGATAAAGAGCATGGGTATGGTGAGAAGAGTCCGGGCTATGATGTATTTGATAAATTTTTTCATCGGCTTTCAGGGCGAACTCGTTCATTTTCACATCATTCCACGGGGATTTGCCCTTAAGGGCAAATCCCCGTTCCCGATCTTATTGCTTATGGATGGGTCCATACATGAGCTGCAGGGTAGGAGCGATCACAATGCCGTCGATGTCTTGCTGGCTGAAGAGATACAATGTTCCCTGAAAGATGGGCGCGGTGGGCACTTCATAGGTCCAGGCCTTCTGGATAACATTATAGATGGCTGCCCGTGCCTCTTTGTTAGGATTTTTCTGGGCTTCGACGAAAGCGAGATCCCAGGTGGGATCCGAAAAATAGATCCCGTTGCCGCGTGACCCGGCGGTCCCGGCAAAAGCAGAGGTGTAGTTGTCCGGATCGATATAGTCTGGGTACCACCCGAGCAGGTACACCGGCATGAGCTGGTTGCCCCAGTTTTCTTTGTAGGTTGCCCACTCGGCAGACTTGACGTTGACATCCATGACCCCGGTCGCCTCGAACTGGGATTCCAGGACTGCGGCCAGGTCGACTTCAGTGTCCCCGTAATGGCTGGTGGTATACCAGAATTCAAATTCCAGTTTGTTGGTTTCGTTGAACCCGGCCTTGCCCAGCAGTTCCCTGGACTTGTCGATGTTCCCGTCGCCGAGGGTTTCCTTGAAGCTGTCCTCATGGGTCCACATCCCCCGGGGGACCATGGAATAGAGGGGTTCATTCTGTCCCAAAAAGACCTTCTGAATGATCTCGGGCCGGTTGATGGCCGCGGCCACGCCCTGCCGCACAATTCGGTTGTCAAAGGGCGGGGTGTTGTTTTGAAAGCACAGATAGCGGATGTAGGGACCCTGGCCGACAATGGTCTTGATCTTGTCCATGCTTTGGAGGTTGTCGATGTCAGATGGGTTGAAGGACTTGAAGGCAAAGTCGATCTCACCCTTTTCCAGGGCCAGGCGCATGGTGGTGGCGTCGGCGAAGTAGCGGATGACGACCATGTCGTTCTTCGGTTTCTCGCCGTAAAAATGGGGATTGGGCTCAAGGACCACTTCCTGGTCCCGTTTGAAGGAAACGGTCCGGTAGGCCCCGAGTCCCACCAGCTTGCCGCCCTTGAGTTCACCGGGATTGGTGACGATCTCGTCCGGGGGGTAGATGTTTGGGTTGACCGGAAAGTAGGGCGCGGTGGCCACCAATGAAGGGAAATAGGCGCAAGGGTTTTTCAGGTTGAACTTGACATGGGTCTCGTCGAGCACTTCCACACTCTCGACAAAGTCGGTGACCAGCCAGGAGGGATCGCCTTTGATGCGCATGACCCGGTCCATGGACCATTTCACGGCCTCGGCGGTGAAGGGAGTACCGTCGGAGAACTTGATGCCCTTTTTTAGGGTAAAGACATAGCCTTTGCCGTCATCCACGATTTCATAGGATTCAGCCAGGTTGGGTCTCAGTTCCGTCTTTCCGGCAGGGTAGCCCATCAGTCCTTGGTAGGTGTTGTAGAAAATTTCCCAGGTGTGGAAATCATAGGCATTGGCGGGGTCCATGTCGGTAACCCGTTCGGTGGTGCCATAGACGAGGATCGTCTTGGCAAGGCCCTGTGACGCGCACAATAACAGTCCGATTGTTGCACAGACCATGAAAAGCATTTTGACTCGCTTCATCTCATGCCTCCTTTGGTTAGGGAGAGTTTCTGAAAAAATGACAAAAAGCACCTCCAAATAAAATCCAGTGATGTTGGGACAACCTCCTCGTGATTAGAAATGAGTGTCGAATGGGTGACCTGGTTTCTTCATGCCTGTTGTCGCGTTGTTTCATGACTGGGGTGATGCTACCGGAACCGGCAAAGAAAATCAAATAGCCCCAATGGATTCAAGCATCGTCTTGAGCTCTGCTTTCTGTTCTGAAGTCAGCGGAAGGAAAGGCCGCCGGGGGACCCCGCCGGCTTTTCCGATCAGGTTCAGGGCCTCTTTGGCTTTGGCGACAAGCTGTCCGGATTCCAAATACTGTAAAAAGGGGAGAAGCCTGAAATACATTTCCCGGGCGGATTCGTAGTTCCTTTCTTCGGCACGCTCAAAGAGTTCGGCACAGAATTTGGGCAAAAAATTTGAAGTTGGACAGACCCAACCGGAACACCCCATGAGAAAGCACTCCAAAGCCAAATCGTCCCAGCCGCACCACACTTCAATGTTATCGCCACCAAGATGCTGGATTTCATGCACGCGACGCATGTCGGCCGAGCTTTCTTTGACATATTGAATAGTGGGAAATTCTGCTAAGCCGGCGATGGTTTCCGGGCTCATGTCCACACCGGAAAACCACGGATTATTGTAGAGCATAATCTGGATATCGACGTTTTGGGAGACGCTCTTGTAATGCTCAAAGAGTTCTTTCTGCGAAGGGAGCCCATAAAAAGGCGGCACAATGAGCGCTGCATCGGCACCCACGGATTGCGCGTACTTGGTGCGCTCAATCGTTGCCTTGGTGGAATTCGCAGCCGTTCCCGCCATCACGGGGACCCGGCCGGAGGCCTGTTCGACGGTTACTCGAATGACCTGTTTGAGTTCCTGGTCACTCAAACTCGCAAACTCGCTCGTACTTCCTGTTGCAATCAGTCCATGAACGCCTTCAGAAATCAACCAATCGATGTTTTCGCGAAACCCCTTTTCGTTGAATTCATCATTTGACGTAAACGGGGTTATCAAGACAGTCATCATGCCATGCAATTTTTTCATTCGGTATCCCTTACCATGTTCAGACGATTACCTGTTCGGAAAAATTCAGTGCTCTTTACAACATAAATGCTGGCGTATCCCTTCTGGGGCTTCGCGGTTTTTTCCTTTTTGATATTGGAAAAGATTAAATTGAATACCACATCAACTTCATTTTTGGTATGAGGTATGGTTGCCCAAAAGTGAGAATACGTTTTTTCACAATGCTGTCAAGCGGAGTTGTTTTCTAAAGGGATGGTTTGCCGGAGGGTCCAGCGCTGCCTGGAGGGTCTGCAGAATTTCTGCGCGTTGCCTCAGGTTGACTCTTGTTCATCCCTCGGCTATCATAAAATGACCGTGGGGATTCACAGAGAGCTTTTAAGAAAAAGGTATTGATTTTATCTCAGCCCAGAGGAGTGGTTTTCAGTGCATGGAGTGCCGAGTATTTTCAACGATGTCATCGGTCCCGTCATGCGGGGGCCATCCAGCTCCCATTGCGCAGCCGCGGCCCGCATCGGGCGTCTTGCCCGGGCCCTGATGGACAATAGACTGGAGTCCGTCCGAATTGCATTCGACCAGGAGGGATCACTGGCGACAACGCATGAGTCCCAGGGCTCTGACATGGGTTTGCTCGGGGGACTTCTCGGGCTGGAGCCAGCAGATGAAAGAATCGTTGACTACCAGGAGGAAATCCGAAAAGCGGGCATCCAGGTCAGGTTCGAAACAGGGTGTTTTGCTGATGCCCATCCGAACACCTACAGACTGAACCTGAAGAGCGGGAAAGAGGAGCACTCCCTGGTGGCGGTTTCCAGCGGCGGGGGCATGATCGAACTCGTGGCAATCGATGGCTGTCCCCTGTCCATACGGGGCGATCGATATGAACTGCTTGTCTTTTTTGAGAACAGAAAAACGGCGGTTCTTCGAAAACTCGAGGATCTGTTGGGGACCGGGTCGCAGCTCCAGGTATTGCAAAAGCCGGGTTCGGAAAAGGGGTATGTTCGTCTGTCGAGTTATCGTCCTGTGACCACAGAGCTCATGGCTGCTGCCTTTGAAGGGGACACAAGCACTTCCGTGAAGGTCCTGCCCCCGGTCCTGCCCGTTTTGACCCCGGAGCGCATGGACATTCCATTTCTCTCCTGCGAGGAAATGCTGGTCACCCCCGGAAACAGGCATGATAGCCTCGCCAAGCATGCTCTGAAGTACGAAAGCGCCCGGTCGGGGATGGGCCGGGATGAAGTCCTGGAGAACATGAAACAGCTGGTGACCTGCATCCACGATTCCCTGCAGCGGGGTCTGTCCGGAACCAGCTATGCACATCGAATTCTGAAGTGTCAATCCATTGGTTTCGGGGAAAGCCTGCAATCGGGGCGGCTGCTCGATCTCGGACTCTTGAACCGGGTTATTCTGTTCGTGACGGCCCTGATGGAAGTGAAGAGTTCAATGGGGGTCATTGTGGCCGCTCCCACCGCCGGGGCCTGCGCGGCCATGCCCGGAGCCGTCCTGGGAGCCGGAGATGCCCTGGGATCGGACCTCGAAACAATCGCCGAAAGTTTCCTGGCCGCCGGAATGATCGGGGTTTTTATTTCAAAATATTCAACGTTTGCGGCAGAAGTGGCCGGCTGCCAGGCTGAATGCGGGGCCGCTTCAGGAATGGCGGCTGCGGCCCTGGTGACCCTCATGGGCGGGGACGCGGAAACCTCGGTGGCGGCCGCTTCCATGGCTCTGCAAAACAGCCTGGGTATGATTTGCGACCCGGTGGCGAACCGGGTAGAGGTGCCATGCCTGGGGAAAAACGTCATGGCCGCGAGCAATGCCGTCTCCTGCACCAACATGGCCCTGGCCGGGTTTGATCCGGTCATCCCCTTGGATGAGGTTATTCAGACCATGGACACGGTGGGCAAAAGCATTCCTTTTGAACTCAGATGCACCGCCCTGGGTGGCTTATCAATCACCAGGACTTCCAAAATAATTCAGGAGCGATTGCAGGACAACCAGGGATAGGCATCCTGGGTTGTCCCGGCGATCAACATCCTGGGTTGTCCCGGCGATCAATGCTTCAAAACGCAAATAATTGCTTGACTGGTGCTGAAAATGAAGTAGCAGTGTTCAGTGACGTCAGACTTCGTAAGTGCCTGACAAATTTTATGCGTAACTATATGTTTTGCTCGTTTTGACCTTGGCGGTGTGTTCCATTCATGATCGGACAAGACCTCAGACAAACTTCCGGGGTTATCTTCAGAATCCAGAAGTACTCAATCCACGATGGACCGGGAATCAGAACAACGGTTTTTTTCAAGGGCTGCCCCCTGGAGTGCTGGTGGTGCCATAATCCCGAATCCATCTCTCCTGGACTGGAGAAGCTCACCCCTGGTGAGGGTCGGATCTCAGCTGAACCTGCACAGTGCTCCGCTCGGGAAGTGAATGTGGATCAGGTCCTCATGGAAGTGGAGAAAGACCGAATTTTTTATGAGGAGTCCGGCGGTGGGGTGACCCTCTCCGGTGGTGAACCGCTGCTGCAGCCTGAATTTTCCCTTGCCTTGGCCACAGCCTGCGCAAAAAGAGACCTGCATGTGACCCTGGACACCTCGGGCCATGGCTCTGGCGATCTCCTGGAACAACTCCTGAAACAGGTCGATCTGGTCCTTTTTGATCTCAAATTCGCGGACACTGCCAGACACAAGCAGTACACCGGCAGGGAGAACGACCGGATCCTGAACAACCTGCACCGGATCGATGCCCGGGATACACCTTACAGAATCCGCTTTCCGGTCATCCCCGGCATCACGGACACGCCTGCTTCCCTGGACGCAATCGGATCGACGCTGGCCGGTTTACATAGACGTCCCGAGATCGATCTTCTGCCCTATCATGCCACAGCCGAAGCCAAATACAAACGGCTCGGGCTTGCGTACCCCCTGCAGGGTCTTCAACCGCCATCTTTGCAGCAGCTGGAGGCCATTTCCGCTTGCTTCCGACAATACGGTCTCAGAACCACTGGAGGACAACCATGAACGAACGTATCCAAGGTCTCAGAGAAAGAAGCCTTCATGCGGCGACGACACTTTCGGGTGAACGTGCCTCCCTGGTGACCCGGTTCTATCAAAACGGGATTGCCCAGAAGGAATCCGTTTCGGTCCAGCGGGCCTTGTGTTTTCAGTATGTCCTGGAACACAAATCCCTGTTCATTGATCAGGATGAACTCATCGTCGGTGAACGCGGCCCCGGCCCCAAAGCGACCCCGAGCTACCCGGAAATATGCCTGCACAGCCTGCAGGATATGGATATTTTGAACTCCCGGGAAAAAATTCCTTACGCCGTGGACGCGGAAACCCGAGGTCTTTTTCAAGATTCCGTGATTCCTTTCTGGCAGGGCAAATCCATCAGGGAGCGAATTTTCGCTGAATTGCCGCAGGCCTGGATCGACGCTTACGAAGCCGGAGTCTTCACCGAGTTTCAAGAACAGCGCTCACCCGGACACACCGCCCTGGACGACAAGATCTACAAAAAAGGCATGCGGGATTTCCAGTCGGACATACAACAATCCCTTCAGGCCCTTGATTTTTACACCGATCCTGAGGCCCTGGACAAGCGGGAGCAGCTCCGGGCCATGCATATTGCCGCCGAGGCCATGATCAGTTTCGCCCGGCGCCATGCCCGGGCCCTTCGTTCCATGGCCGCGGAGGCACACGATCCCGAACGGAAGGACGAACTTCTGAGCATGGCCGAGATCTGCCACCGGGTACCGGCCCACGCCCCCCGGACCTTTTGGGAGGCCCTGCAGGCATACTGGTTCGTCCATCTCGGGGTGATCACCGAGCTCAATCCCTGGGATGCCTTCAACCCCGGCCGACTTGATCAGCATCTCTCTCCCTTTTACGCCAGGGAGCTGGAAGCCGGGACTTTGAGCAGGGAGCAGGCCAGGGAGCTTTTACAGGCCTTCTGGATCAAGTTCAACAACCACCCGGCCCCCCCCAAAGTCGGGGTCACCTCCCAGGAGAGCAATACCTACGTTGATTTCGCCCTGATCAACCTGGGCGGGGTGAGCGTGGACAACAAGGACGCGGTCAATGATGTAAGCTTCCTCATTCTGGAGGTCATCGAAGAAATGCGGCTTCTGCAGCCGAGTTCCATGGTCCAGCTGAGCAAGAAGAATCCGGACCGTATCTTGAAAAAGGCGCTGGAGATTATCAAAACAGGCTATGGCCAGCCGTCCATTTTCAATGCCGAGGCCATCGTCCAGGAACTGACCCGGCAGGGGAAATCCATAGAAGATGCCCGCCAGGGAGGTGCCAGCGGCTGTGTCGAGGCCGGGGCCTTCGGCCGGGAATGCTACATCCTGACCGGATATTTCAACCTGGCCAAGATACTGGAGATCACGCTGCACAACGGGGTTGATCCCAGAACAGGGAAGGAAATCGGACTCCGAACCGGCGATCCGCTCACCTTCCAGGCCTTTGACGAGCTCTTCCAGGCCTATGCCACCCAACTCAAGCACTTTGTCGACATCAAGATCCTGGGCAACAACATCATCGAGCGCATCAACGCCAAATACATGCCCGTGCCCTTTCTCTCCCTGCTCATCGACGATTGTATCGCCAGGGGGAGGGATTACAATCAGGGCGGAGCCCGCTACAACACCAGCTACATCCAGGGGGTCGGACTGGGATCAACCACGGACGCCCTGACCGCTCTCAAGTATCATGTTTTTGACCGGCAGACCCGGAACCTGCAGGAGCTGCTCTCAATCCTTGACCTCGACTTTACCGGGCACGAAGCGTTCAGGGAGGTGCTGTTGCAGGCCACGCCGAAGTACGGCAACGACGACGAGTATGCCGACGAGGTCCTGCAGGAGGTCTTCGAGGCCTTTTATCGTTCGGTGAATGGACGGCCCAATGCCAAGGGGGGGGCGCACCGCATCAACCTCCTGCCCACCACCAGTCATGTCTATTTCGGCAGTGTCATTGGGGCCCTGCCCGATGGCCGCAAAAGCGGCGCTCCGCTGTCCGAAGGCATTTCTCCGGTCCAGGGTGCGGACCGGCAGGGCCCCACAGCCGTGGCCAAATCAGCCTCCAAGATCGACCACCTCCGGACCGGGGGGACCCTGCTCAACCAGAAATTTTTGCCCCAGATCCTGGGAGATGCGGAGGGGATAAGCAACCTGGTGCACTTCATTCGCTCCTACTTCCGCATGGACGGTCACCATATCCAGTTTAACGTGGTTGACGCCGTCACCCTGCGCCGGGCTCAGGAGTTCCCGGATGAGCACCGGGACCTTATTGTCCGGGTGGCGGGGTACAGTGATTATTTTGTGGATCTGGGCCCGGATCTCCAGGAGGAGATCATTCAGCGCACGGCCCACGCCGGATTTTAATCCTCTAGCTCAAGGGCGAGGTCCCCACTCCGATCAACCTCCCGCCGGGCTGCGTCTTCCA
>CAZUMF010000097.1:0-14658 GCA_964621385.1 uncultured Desulfohalobiaceae bacterium | reverse complement strand
TCTTTTGAACATGAAACGCACCACCCTTTTGGAAAAAATCAAGAAACGAAACCTGGACCGAGCTTGAAAACCGTGATGAATTTCTTCATCACGGTTTTCAAGCTCGGTCTGTTATTTAGATTTAACCAATGGCAATTTATTCCTTTTTTTGTGAGGCTTGATTCGAGATTACCTTTCTATCCGGGATTGGCGCTAAAGAAAAGCTCGTTTCAGACCGATTACAAGAAAAACATAAATGTGAATCGGTTTTAATATGCAGATAAATGACATACAAACCCCAATTGTTCCCAGGCCTCAAGTCCAACATACCCCGAAGGCCGGATCCAATTTCAGCGAATCATTTGAGGCCAGCCTGGCCGAAGCCAAACTTCAAGGACCTGTTGCCGGCGCTGGACC
This sequence comes from uncultured Desulfohalobiaceae bacterium, assembly GCA_964621385.1. Taxonomy (GTDB): domain Bacteria; phylum Desulfobacterota; class Desulfovibrionia; order Desulfovibrionales; family Desulfothermaceae; genus JAABTT01. Next base: position 14,262 of record CAZUMF010000097.1, on the reverse strand, counting down.
GCAGGCCAGGCAACAAACCGCGGCCCGAGGCTCTTTGCTGGAGCTGGGGACCGTTTCACCAGACAAGCCAACCGTCTCCCACCTTCTGATCGACCATCCGCAATACGGCCCTGACTGCTGGGAGATCGTGCATGCCAGGATCAACGCCGCAAAGCCCTACACCCGGATTCCGGCCGGAACCCGGGTCTTTTTTGATCCGAATTCAAGAGAGATCACCTGGGAGGGGGGCGGACAGGGATCACCCGGGTTGGATCGCGCTTGGTCAGCCGCCCCCCCGGACCACCAACAGGCGGCAGACAACTTAGCAGCCGAACCTGCAGCCGCCTTCGATTCATCCCCTTTTGTTGAATCCACCGGACTCCGTAAACCTTCCTCTCCTGATCCGGACTACCAGAACCGGGAACAGGCCTTGATCAGCCGGGCCGTGGACCTGGCCGCGGCCAGGTACGAGCTGCCCCGGGAGTTGATCAACGGGGTGATCAAGGCGGAATCCGATTACCAGCCCCGGGCCGTCTCCCCGGCCGGAGCACAGGGGCTGATGCAGCTCATGCCGGAAACCGCCAGGGAGCTCGGAGTCAAGAACCCCTTTGATATCCAGGAGAACATCGACGGCGGGTCCCGCTACCTGAAAAAAATGCTCCACCTCTTTGACGGCGATGTCCAAAAGGCCCTGGCCGCCTACAACGCCGGCCCCGGCACCATGCAAGAGCATAAGGGTGAAATCCCGTATCAGGAGACCAGGCTTTACGTTCAGCGGGTCCTGTCCTTTTACCGGAGCAAGGCCTGAGCCGCCGGCCGGGTCAAGGCGAAAACAAGGCGACACCCGGCTCTTGACAGCGGCCCCGGAAAGATATATTTTTCTGTCCAGTCGGGATGTGGCGCAGTCTGGAAGCGCACTTGAATGGGGTTCAAGGGGCCGGTGGTTCGAATCCACTCATCCCGACCAGAAAAAACAAAGGGCATGCGGGTTACGACCTGCATGCCTTTTTTTATAGCAGACTCGCCTTGAGATACAATTTTTACGAACTAATGACAAAGAGTCCCTTTGACAAATTTGTCATATCGAAGCAACATGGTCTTCGGAAGTTAGAAACCGTCAATATGGAGTCTGAGGATCATGAAAAAACTGCCCATTGGGATTCAGACATTCGAAAACCTCATAAATGAAGGGTATTATTACGTTGACAAGACACCGTTTGTTCTGAATTTAGCCAATCAAGGCAAATATTATTTTCTCTCCCGTCCCCGCCGCTTCGGCAAGAGCCTCTTTTTAAGCACTATCAAGGCCGCCTACCAAGGCAAACAGGACCTGTTTCAGGGACTCTATCTTTCGGATCACTGGGACTGGGGCAAGGTCCATCCAGTGGTGCATATCAGTTTCGGTTCCGGGGTTGTTCGCAGTATCCAAGAATTACGAGAATCCTTTCGCTACATTCTGTCCGAGCATGCCAAAGAATATAATCTCACCTACAGCTATGAGGATTTCAGGAATCGCTTCGCCGAGCTGATCCATTCCCTGTATAAACAGTACGGCCTGGGTGTGGTCGTCCTGGTGGACGAGTACGACAAGCCCATTCTGGACAATATCGAAAACACGGACACTGCCGTCTCCATCTGGGATGAACTCAAGAACTATTACTCCGTCATCAAGGACGCCGACCCCTACCTCGAGTTCGTCTTCATCACCGGGGTCTCCAAGTTCAGCAAGGTCTCCCTGTTCAGCGGCTTGAACAATCTCAATGACATTACTTTGAACAAGCGCTACTCAGCCTTGTGCGGGTATACACAAGCAGAACTGGAAGACGTGTTTGCCGATCGTCTGCAGGGGGTGGATCTGGAGCAGGTCAGGCACTGGTATAACGGGTACAACTGGCTGGGTGAGGAAGTGTACAATCCATTTGATATACTTTTGTACTTGGATTCAAAAGAATTTGCCGGCTACTGGTTTGAGACGGCCACACCCACTTTTTTAATCAAGCTCCTCCACTCCAGACGGTACTCGATCCCTTCTCTGGAAGAAATTCGAGCCAGCGAGAAACTTTTAGGCAGCTTCGATGTGGACCGTCTGGAAATCGAAACCCTGCTTTTTCAAACAGGCTATCTGACATTGCGATCAGTGCAAAATGTGGCCGGGACCAGGCGGTTTTGCCTGGGCTATCCCAACCAGGAGGTGAAGTTGGGCTTGACCGACTCCCTGCTTACGTATTTGACCGGCACTCTGGCTGAGTCTGAAGAAACCAAATTCACTCTGTATGAAGTGTTGGCTGCCAACGATCTGGACAAACTCAAAAAGATATTCCAGGCCTTTTTTGCCTCCATCCCCTATGACTGGTACCGCAAGAACCAGCTGGCCGAATATGAAGGCTACTACGCCTCCATCGTCTACTGCTACTTCGCGGCCCTGGGACTGGATGTCAGCCCGGAGGAGACCACGAACAAGGGGCGCATTGATTTGGTGGTTCGCTTTGCAGACCGTATCTATGTGATCGAGTTTAAGGTCGTGGAGCTCACCGATACAGGCAGGGCTTTAGAGCAGATCAAGGCCAGGGGGTATGCAAAGAAGTTCGCCGGGCAGGAGGTCTATCTGATAGGGGTGGAGTTTTCCAGTGAAGGGAGAAATATTGTGGGATTTGAGTGGGAGCCGAGCGGGTGAAACGGTGGTCGGTGGTCAGGCAGTGTCAGTGGTCGGAAGTCGGACGTCGGGCCTCAGCGCGACCGCTTGACGAAAGCTTGCGGGAAGTTTGGGCTGTCTGGATAGACTCAAAATTTTCACTTTACGTTCCAGGACTCAGGTGTCATTACTTATTTTCTTGAGCATAAGCGTAGAAGCCGAATCTTTTGGACGCACGGACAATGCCTTCAAAAAGCCATGCCGGGCGGATTGAAAGTCCCTGACAAGAAAGGCTTCCAAAGCCTCGGTATAGACTCTGTAGTAGCGTTCCTGATCCGGGGCTACATAGTCGCCCTGACGCCCGTAGGCTTCGTACACCTTGACCCATTGCGTCTTTCCTCTGACCTGCACGATGTCCAGGGGCCGGAGCAGGAACCGGCCCGGTGTGAGGTTTTCGTAAGTGGATTCTGAGATCATGACTCCTGTTCCATAGGACTTGTTGGCTCCTTCCAATCTGGAGGCCAGATTCACAGCATCCCCGATCACGGTGTAGTCAAGGACCTTGCGCGAACCGATGTTGCCCACAACCATGGAGCCGGTGTTGATCCCCACCCGGCAACGGAGCAAAGGCAGGCCCTTTGGCCTCCAAGTCTTTCGCAGCTCGGACAGTCGCTGCTGCATGCTAAGGGCCGCCTCGACGGCCCGATCTGCATGATCCGGAAGCGGAAGCGGCACACCGAACTCGGCCATGATGGCGTCTCCCTGATATTTATCAATGATCCCGCCTTCATGAATCACAATATCCGTCATCTCCGAGAGGTATTCATTGAGCAGGGCCACCAGGTCTGTCGGGAACATACCCTCGGACAAAGTGGTGAAATCAGCGAGATCGGAAAAAAGAATGGTCAAGACCCGCTCTTCACCGCCCAAACGAAGAGCTTCCGGCCTGGCCAGCAATTGATGGACCACCTTTTCAGGAACATATTTGGCAAAGGTGTTGCGGATAAACGTCTTCTCCCTGGAGGTGGCGATCTCCAAAGTGGCGACCAGGCCAACGAAATGCACGAGGACAACACAACCAACAGCTGCTACCGGAAAAAGGCGGAAGTGAACAAATTCCCACCATGTAAAGGCGAGCGAGAGTCCCACAAGCAAAGGACCTGTTCCGTAGATAAACCATGGGCCTTTCAAGGAAGCGGCGGCTACCAGGATGATGCAGAGCAGGCTGATAACACCCAGCACACCGAAAACAGACCATTTTCGGTAAAAGGTGTTGGTCAGCATGGCATTGAGCAAGGAGGCGTGGAAGGTGACCATGGAGACGTTTTTCTCAAGCGGGGTGTATCCCAAATCAGAAACGCCGGCTGAGGCATCTGAGATCAGGACGAAATTGCCTTCGAAGATGCCGGCCAGGTTGCCCCGGAGGTCGTCATGCTCAAAATGGCCTAAAAAGTCATGGACAGCCAGTGTGGGAAAATCGCGTCCCATTCGATCGACAAAGGGCACAGAGACCCGCCCCCGCTCATCGATGGGAATGTGAACCTCCTCATCAAGGTGACTGTTTCCTGTGGACGGAATGGTAATGCGTTTTCCCCATTCCACCCTCAGCTGTTCCAGGGCCAGGCCGGCCCAATCCAGAAAAACGGCCAGGCTGAGACTGGGGAAGTATCTTTCGTCGATCTTGATCAGGAGGGGTACCTGCCGATACACGCCGTCCGGGTCGGCCACGGCGCTGATGTCTCCCGAGCCGCTGGCAGCCATGGCTAAGTCATCGTACTGCAGGAGGGCTTCTCTGGCATAGTAGGGTCGAGAAATTCCCTTTTCCTTGGGCTTGCCGAGATAATCGGAACGAAGGCGGGCATACGCGTGGCCTTGCTCCCAGGTGAACCTAACCGGTTCATTGCGAAGGGAAAAACCGGAAGGCAGATAGACCTTATCAAGAAGTTCCAAGGAGTCTGCAAATCGTTTGTCTGCTTTAGGTGTGCTCCCCCGGGCGAAGATGATGTCATAGACCACGGCTTCAGGTGACAGTTCGTGCAACGCCCTGTTGACCCGGGCCAGGTCTTTTCGATCAAGGGAGTTGCTGCCGAAAAAATCATAGGTCTCATCCGTCACCAGGAGATAGACGATTCGAGGCGTGAAGGAAGCCTTGGGTCCCAGGCCCTGCTTGACAGCCAGTCTATAAAAGAAATCAAGCGCCCTGTCATCGTATTGAGTCCAGACCTTGCCCCTGACCATGAAAACGAGCCAGGCACCGAAGAGAACGATGCAGGTGAAGACAAAGACAAGCTTGAGATGTTTTTTGGTTTTGAATCCCGGAGGCATCTGTCTACTTTTCGACCTGAAACTCGTGCTTTTTCACCACCATTCCTCTTCCTGAAAACACCTCCAGCTTGTTGACAAATGAATCACACCCTTTTGCCCCATCCGGGACGCCCCTCACATTGCCCGCAATCTCAAAGCGCGGCTCATGCCGGGTTGTCGAGACAACACGACTCCTCTGAAGCAGGTCCTTTTCCGTTTGCAACCACTGAGCATAGCTCAGGCCGTCGTCTTCGAGATCCAAAAAAACAGGCATTTTTTTTGGGCTGCAGACAATCACAAACCGTTCAACAGGGCTTTTCCCGTCCACCTGGTAATAGGTTTCAATGGAGGGCAATACCAGCGTTGAGCTCTGGATCTTCTGGTACGTCAAATTCAGCAGTTCGACTGTCTCGGTGTCGGTGTGCACAACATAAACGTACGAACTCCTCTCGGAATGCACGTAGATGCGCAGGAGGTCTCCAGTCTGGATTCTCTCCCTGGTCTTGGCGCGATATTCCTTTATTCCGTGTTTGACCTTGATTCCGATTTTGGCCCTGACCCGGTCACCTTCACCGCCAAACACCAGGCCTGTCTGGCAGGCCAGAAACAGGACACACAGACAGATAAACCTAAAAAGCTTTATCCTGGATTTCATGTGTTCCTCCTTAAGAAAACGATTTTTCACAGCCAGTTCCCCACGAGGATGAACGGCGACCAGAAAAACGGATGCGAATAGTCCTCCTGCTGCATCAAATCAAGCTGAGCTTGCTGCAAGGCCTTGGCTTTGCTGTTCTGCGGCTTTTTAAGATGGGCGTAGAAATCCGGGAGGAGTTTGCGCACGGCATTGTCCGAGACCGGCCACAGGGAGCCCAGGCCGCTCCGGGCCCCTGATTTCAATGCCATCCCGGTCAACCCCAGTGGAGAACGATCGTCGCCCTCGGCCGTTTGGCAGGCGCTCAGAACGATCAGCTCCACCGGATGGGCGGCCAGCTGCTTCGGTTTTATCATGGACTCCAACTGATTCATGTTCAAAAGCCTGTCATAGGTCATGATAAAATTCTGTTCAGGCTCGCCTCCAAAAAAGCCATGGGAGGCAATGTGCACCAGCTGATAGTCGTTCTCCCGGAAATCCGCAAGGAAATCCTCCAGCTCAAATGCATTATCAAGAAGAACATGTCCCTTAAGCTCCTCTGACAGCCTCTCGATTTCCTGCTCCACTCCGGGCAGGGCCAGGGCCTGCTGCACCCGTTTCATCGCTTCATGGTCCTGGGCTGTTTTTCCTACCGATTTCTTGGCTGAGCTCAGTTCTTCCACAACCGTGGTCAGCCCGCGCACGCCCCGATCCAGCCGACCCGGGTTCATCCGGCTCAGCTTCTTCCAGAGTTTATGAGGCAGTTCCTTAACAACCGGTCCCGGCCGGCTCAGCCCGGCCAGCATAGCCAAAAGGTCTTCGCGGGGAAGAGGGTTGGGATCCAGAAGGGTCAAACCGGGCACGGTGGCCACGGCGTAGCGCTCCGCCAGAAAGCGGTGCCCGTCCCAGAGCGCCGCCGCCGGCACCAGCCGCAGCGCCCCGTCGGGCACGTAGACCAGAGTCCTGATCTCATATGTTTCCAGTACGCTCTCAACCGGTCCAATCAACCAGTCGAAGATGTTCCTGGCCGGTTTCTGGTAGGTTGGCCCGAAGCTCGGGTTGCGCAGGGCATGGGCCAGGGCTTTTGCGGCCCGTTCCAGTTTCTTCCGGCTCACCGGCGAGGTTTTGCGATGCAGGCGCCCGCCGGCATCCACCAGCACTTCCAGGCGATCCTTAAGCATGATGGGATAGACAACCGCTGTATGGGGCGACAGGGTCTTTACTTCGCGGGTGCGGGCATCCACGCAGGGATCGTTGAAATAATCCCGTATCTCCGAGCGCTTGATATGCTCAACAGTGTCCCGGGCCTCGCGGAGCAGTTCCTGCCTGGTCTGCTCGTCGGTTTCCCTGGCCGAGTGCTGCAGCAGCAGGTCCGCCAGGCCGAAGAAGACGGGGGCCAGGGTTTCCCGGAAGGAAGAGCTTCCGCCCTGGTAGCTGACGGGAATGTCTTGACGAATGGACTGGATATGGAAGACGGCCCGGCGATAGGCGGCCAGGGCTTTTTCAGGACGACCCCGAGCCTGCATGATCCGGCCCAGCTGGTGTTCCCACTGCAGGAGCAGTTCGTGCGCGCGCAAGGCCTGGGCCGCAGTTAGAGCCTGTTCCGTCAGCCCCCGGGCTTCCTCGAAACGTGCGCGATGCTCGTACAGTTCCCCCAGGCGACCGGCAGAGAGAGAGAGCAAACGCTTCGATCCTGTATGCAAAGCCAGAGAAAAGGCTTCGTTCAAACACGTGTGGGCAAAGAAGACCCCTTTGTCATCAGTCCAGCTTTTTCTTGTTTCCGCAGCCACTGCCAGCAACAGCCACACGCGACCCTCAGGGGAGGACACCGAGCAGGCCGCCCTCCGGGCTTTCCGAAGCTGTCTCACGGCTGTTTCTTGTTTGCTGCTCAGGCGGACCAGATTGAGGCGGACACGGGCCTCCAGCCCGGCATCCCCGGTCCGGATCGCTTGATCCAGGGAGATTGTGTACAAGGACCTGGCTTCTTTCTCATGATCACGAGCGAATAAGACGTTGGCCAAACGGTTGGCGCAGACTGCGGTCAAACGGGGACGATCCAGTGTTTTCGCCTTTTGAAGCGCACAGCGCAGCATTGACTCCGCCCGGTGTGAATTGCCACGCAGGAACATCACATACCCGAGCGCCTGTTTTGCCACAGCCTCGAAAAAAGGATCGTGCTCAGCCCGTGCAACCTGCAAAGCCTGTTGGAAATCGCTCGCTGCCTTTAGATAATGGCCCTGAGAGCGGTAGGCTTCGCCACGCCGGATAAGGATCTCGACCCGCTCCTTTGCCTCGGCCTCGATCAAGCGATCGCTCCACTGGTCCACGGAGATCTCCTGAGTGAAGAACCTCGTCTCTGCCGGGTCCGACGCACGACACCAGCCCACCAGAGACTGTGCACAAAGCAACAGCAGCAAACCCAGGCACACACTCCCGCGTCCGATACTCATACCCCACCCATTTTCCAGTGTGCGCCTCCGAACTCTCGGTCCGGAGGCACACACTGTATATCAGTAATGCAGACTGAAAAGAAAATGAATTCCATCATCCTGGAGGTCTTCGTCCTGCCTGGGCTCTGCTTTTTCAATGTCATGAGCAAAATACAAACGAGCATCGAGCCACTTGCTTTCCCACAACAGACCCACCCCCACCGAGTGCAGGCGGTTGTCCCAAACATCCTCACCCTTGTTCCAGGCTGCGCCGAAATCCATAAATGGGGCCAGGTGAAGAGTCTTCACATCTCCTTTCCCAGGGGAAGCTTTCCACAGAGGATAGCGCCATTCAATCGAGACATCGAAACCGTTGTCCCGAACCAGCTCATTTTCCCGATACCCCCTGACAGTGGCCGCTCCACCCAAAGCAAATCGCTCCAGGGTAAGCAACTCCTCAGAGGTAAGCTGCACATCTCCTCGCAGGACCAGGCTTCCAAACATCTCGCCCAATCTGTGGGCGTACTGAATCTGACCCAGCCAGGAAAAGAACGTGCCGTCCGGACGGCCGTCTCCATGCACCGTGGCCTCGAAAAGATCCAGTCCGAAGCTGAATGATGACCGCAGGGCCAGGGCATGGTCGGCGGTCCGGTCCACAAAGGACTGAACCAGCCGCAGGACCGTGACCCTGCTGGCACCTTCGACAGCCCCGGGGCTGAAGGAGAAGGGCCTGTCCAGCAAAAAGGTCCTGCTTTCCCTCAGGGACAGAAAGACACCTCCTTTTAGTTCTCGCCGGAGCGTGCGGTAGAACGGATGCATCAGGGAGAGGTCCAGACTTTCGAACTCGCTGTCAATATCGACCGAGACCAGTGGCTCTTCCACCACTGATGTTTCACTGCGGCTGTAATCCACAGAAAAACGGGTGTTGCCGGGGCTCACAAAAACAGAATACCCGAGATCCACTTCGTTGGATCCTTCGCTGGCACCATAGGAGGCGCTCAAAAGCCCCCCGTAGCCGGTGGGATTGCTCAGCCACCCTGTGACCGAGCCTCCGATGGATCCGGTGTTTGGAGGACGGTGATTGTCCACCTCGAAACTCAGGCCGTAGGGGCGCTCCCTCGTGATGTCCATCTCGAGGACAGCCTCTCCTGGAGCCGCTCCAGGCCGGATACGACCGTCCATACGTTCGATCAAGGGATCTTGGAGGAGCAACTGGAAGCGTTTCTGCAGCAGGTCGGTACTGAAGGGGCGCCCTGCATCGGGCCAAAGGCGTTTTTTCACATAACCGGGCTCCAAGCGACCGAGTCCGGAAAGGCGGATTTCATCCAGGCGTCCCTCCACCAGGGTAAAAGTCACCATCCCGTCATCCACTCGCTGCCCTGGCTTGAGAAGAGCCCCTGAGTTGATGTACCCGTGGTCTGTATAGAGGCGCGTCAATCGATAGCGCAGCTCCTCCAGGTCCGCCAGTCCGACCCGTTTACCGATATACTCCTCGGCCACCTGCTGCAGTTCTTCATCAGAAAAGACCGTATTGCCTTCAAAGACAACTCCCTCAAGAAAAAACCCAGGCCCATCCGCATACCTGTCTGGTATAGCCGGCGCCGGAGGCAGTCTGAGCCCCTCTTCAGCCTTCTTCGTCCAATAGCTGGGAAGCTTCGGCTGATCCTTCCCCGGTTGCCGGGGAAACGGTTCCTGCGCCGCGCCCACGGCTGGGGTTCCAAGGAGGGAGCATATCAGGAGAAAACAGTGAATGGGCTTCAATACCTCCTCCTTACCCTAATGAAATTCACTAGGCTTAGACTCCGTCTATTTTATTCGGCAGGCCGCGGTCAAATCACTCGCATATTCCTATAATGAAGGCCTATCTTGCTTCTGTTCCGTTTTCTCCATCCGCCTCGTCGCCCTTTGTCGAAAACAGGAGGTCCAGCCACCCCCCTTCGAAGCAGGGGGCCGAGGGATCTTCCGGCTGTGCAGGAATCCCGCCCCTGCCGGTCAGCACCAGGGAGCCGCCCTGCATTGTTTCGGCCAGGCAAGGGTCCCGGGCCAATTGAATCGGTATGACAAAGGCCGTGCCCACCTCGGCCAGGACTTTGCTGATGTCCACCTCCGGGGCGGTGATGACGATGTTTCCGGGATTGCCTTCCGGAGCCGCGGCTTGAATGACGTTCGCGCCGCTGTCCGGCTGAAAGACGAGCCGTTCTATCCCACCGATCCGCAGCTGGCCGCCTTCCGGAATCAGAGCCTGAACGTCTACTGCGATGTCACCGCCCTTGGCTCCTTTCTCTGTATTGGCCTGGACGAAACCCGTGTCCAAGACCAGGACTCCAGGGCTGAGAACCACGTCCCCGCCCCGACCGCCCTGTGTCGAGGTGGTGATGAGACTGTTTCGAAGCAAGAGATGGCCGTTGCCCCTCACCGTGATGTCGCCGCCATGACTCACAAGAGCTGAAGTGGTGATGCTGCTTGTATCCTGAAGAACCAATACGTCCGCCAGGACATGGACGCTGCCGGCAGGCACATTGCCATTGCTTTCTGCAGTGATGCTCGATCCGTTTTTCAAAAATAATCGAGCCGTATCGACACGAATTGAAGACTCGGGCATATCAAACAGCACATTTTCAGGCAGAGTCTGGAAAGCTTCTATGCTGATCCCGCCTGCGTTGGAAATCGTTACGGATTCTGCAGTTATATCTATATTCCCAACCAGACCAGACGCATCCTTTTGGGCGCTGCTCGATATGCCGGTAAAACCTGGTTTATTCCATGCATCTATGAAGATCTCTCCTGCTTCAATGATCACATCGCCAGCGTTTTTCCCCCCTTGGGAGGTATTCGTTGATACTTTTGCCTGGTTCAGCAATTCCAAAGGACCGGCCACAGAAACCTGGACCATACCTGCATTGCCTCCATTGCTGGTTTCAGATGCAATCACCGAGTTTTCCATCTTAATGTGCCCGGCATGTATGGTGACCCGGCCTGCATCACCCTCTGAAAAAGAACTGCTGGAAATATCGGCTCCATCATACATCTCCAGCAATCCATCCACTGTCACTTCCACTTCACCTGCATCTCCCCAGTAACTTTCAGTCCCGATATTGCTGTAAACAGATCTTCTGAATGTACCTTCGCCGACGATAATCAGTTCTCCGGCTTCGACCTTCACCTTGCCAGGGTCATTGCCTCCTCCCCAATTTATGCTGATTATATTTGATTCTTCTAACAAAGACAACCTATCGTCGACAAATACATGGATAGTGCCGGGATTGCTGTCCTCCCAGTAAGAAGTGCTTGTAATGCTCGTATTACACGCTTTGAGTTCTTCTGCCTTGACAACGACAGTACCGGCATTTCCTTGACCGAAGGTGTCGCTTGAGAACACAGCTCCATTCACCACTTCCAACATGCCATCCACTGTGATATGCACCGTGCCCGCGTCACCCTTGGACTGGGACGATAGACTCGTAATGAACGTAAGCCCTTGTTCTCCCACTATATTGAGGTTAGCTGCCTTGATCCTCACAGTCCCGGCAATGCCTGTGGCCTCGGGTCCTTCGTCCTCTCCGAATGTTTCGGTTGTAATCAGTATGCTGTCCGCCAAATCCAATGCACCGGCCACTGTTATCACCACTCTTCCGGAGTCGCCTTCTGCATTGGTACTGCTTGAAATATTGACATTGTTGCCTGCATGCATTTTTTGAGCCTTGATCAAGATATCTCCTGCTTTGCCTTTTGCACAACTGTCGCTTGAAATGCTCACATCCTTGTTCAGTTCTAAAAAACCATTGATCATCAATACAATACCTTGTCCTGCATCATCTGTTCCTGTATTCTTCACATCAATGCTTGAATCACTCATTTTTGCTTTCCCTGACTGGATCAATACGCTTCCTCCTCCATTGCCGCTGGAGGTAATCAGGGCCTTGTCCAGAATCACCGTCCCAGTCGCCTCTGAGGCGAGATAATCGTGAATCAACATTTCTCCTGATGTATTGCCGATGGCCTTCAACTGTATGTCTCCACCCTCACAGATGAGACCGGCCCTTTCTTCTCGAGCACCTGAAATTGACAAATTTCCCCCGCTCAAGGAAACCGTGCTTCCCTGCTCAAATTCCAGGGTGCATCCATTGACTTTGATACTTGCCGCTTGCGGGGACAAGAATCCAAAGGCCTCTGGCCTGGCCAGGCTCAAGGTGCTCCCGTCCGGATCTGCCGCGCTGAAGACCGCCCCGTCCTCAAGGTACAGCTCGTCCGCCGTGCTTACATGAAAAGCCGCGGGTACGTCCACTTGGGCGTTCTCTCCGAAGACCACCCCGGCCGGATTGATGAAATAAAAATCGGCCCGGCCCACCTCGGAGCGAAGCAGCCCGTCGATAGCAGACACTTCGCCCCCGGTGACCCGGCTGATCAGGTTGGCAATGTCATCCGGACCTGTGAAGGTGGCGCTCTCCCTGTGGCTGAGGCCGAAGCGCCGGAAGCTGTGAAAGAGGTTGTGCCCCACCCGGGTCCCCAATTCCTGGCCAATTCTATAGTCAGGTCCCGGCAGGACCGCGGCCGGACCCATTGTGCCGTCAGTGACCACGCTGGCCTGAACAGGGAAAACAGATGCAAAAACGACAATCAAATAGATCGGCAGCCAACGTCGCCCTGGGATACAATCGAAGAGCACGGTCCAGGTGTCGAGGATTTTGAGCCTGTAGGTTTCTAGCGTTTCCATGCTTGCACCACATTCAAATTTAACGATACCCATAATCACCAAATTCTATCTTGATCAATTCCTTATCTTCAGCAGGCTTGCTTTTTGAAAGCAATTGTAAATCTTTTCTTTCCCTGAAACCTGTCACCTGAAACCTGTGAAATGTCCAATTTTGAAGTCAATTCAATCATTTCAGGTAGTTAACTCTCGTAATTGATACAGGTGTACGAAATCTGCAATTAGGCATTGCACCATCCCCATCCGGTAAAGTTGGTCTCGTCTAAATCGAGTGAAATGCAGGCGAGACTTCTCTTAAGTCAATAAGCATCGTTTGCAGATTTTCCAGCCAATGCGGACCATAATAACCAAGATCCTGCCGGGTCTTTGTTTTGTCCAGAACACTGTAAGCCGGCCGTCTGGCGGGAGTCTGAAATGCAAAGGTATCAACCGGAGTGATCACTTTCTTTTGTGCGAGAAGGCCAAGTGCCAAAGCCTCTTTCTGGATGCCCACGGCGAAATCAAACCAGGAGGCCACCCCTGCATCGCTCCAGTGATAAACACCTCTTAGATCTTTCAAGACCATATCCCATAATGCCCTGGCCAAGCCCTTGGCCCAGGTCGGTGTGCCGACCTGATCCGCCACCACGGTCACTTCATTTTTTTCCTGAAGCAACCCGAGCATGGTCATGACGAAATTTTTCCTATATACAGAGTACAGCCATGATGTCCTGACAATCAAACCCTGGTCGTGAAGCACACGTTGCATCGCCTCTTCTCCGGCCAGCTTGCTTTTCCCATAAACCCCAAGCGGCTTTGCAGCATCATCAGGTCCATATGGAGTGCTCTTGAAGCCGTCAAAGACAAAATCGGTCGAGACATGGACCAATGTGATCCCCATATCCGCCGCCATTCGGGCCAGATATAGAGGACCATCCCGGTTGACGGCAAAGGCCTGCCTGTTTTCTCGCTCGGCCTGGTCAACGGCAGTATAAGCCGCTGCATTGATGATGACATCGGGTTTTATAGATCCGACGATTTTTTGAATTGCAACAGGGTCGGTCAGGTCGAGATGCCGGCGGTCAAGTGCCACCACTTCTAAACCAGCAGGCGCTGTTGCCTGCAGTTCCAGTCCGAGCTGGCCTTTTGCTCCGGTTATCAGGACCTTGCAATTATCGCACTCGCACATTCTTATTCAAACACTTCCGCTTCACACAATTTCTTCCCAGCTGCGTCCTTTTGAGAAACAATGGGTTCTTCATTTTTGGGCAGCGGCCAGGAAATGCAAAGGTCCGGGTCATTCCAGAGTACGGTCCGCTCATGCTCAGGAGCATAATAATCAGTGCACTTGTACACGCATTCCGCACACTGGCTCAAGACATAAAATCCGTGGGCAAAACCCGGAGGGATCCACAACATTTGCTTATTTTCAGCAGAGAGGATGTTTCCGACCCAGCTTCCGAAAGTAGCCGAACTCTTTCGCAAGTCCACAGCCACATCATAGATTTCGCCGAAAATCACCCGCACCAGTTTGCCCTGGGATTTTTGGATTTGATAGTGCAGTCCCCGAAGCACACCCCGTGCTGAGCGGGAGTGG
>CAZUMF010000096.1:0-14725 GCA_964621385.1 uncultured Desulfohalobiaceae bacterium | reverse complement strand
CACGTCGTAGCTGATAAGCGAAGGCGGAAGCTTCTGAGCGAAGCCGGGCAATTTCGAATTTCAAATTTCGAAATAAACCTGGAACCTTTGGGTTGCGAGCGGAACCAGCTTTGAGTATATCCCTACTCCGGTTACCGGGGGGGCTCATCCTGGCTGCTGTGCTGCAGGATAAACTGCAGACGTTCAATGTCCTGCCTGATCTCTTCCAGGAAGTCCCACCAGTGCTTGTGCTCTTCGAGCTTGTTTCTGGCCCCGGCAATGGTCATTCCCTGCTGATAGAGGAGGTGTTTGATGCGCCGGATCAGACTGATATGCTCGTCTGTGTAGAGCCGCTGCCCCTTGGGGGTCCGGATGGGGTTCAGCTGGTCGAACTCGGTCTCCCAGAAACGGAGAACATAGGGTTCCACCCCGAGCAAGTCGGCGACATGACCGATTTTATATGTCCGATCCGTTTCACTGCTCATACGGGCCTGAACATGGGTTGAAGGGACAGCCAATTCTCGGCGAATCCAGGAAAAGGCGGAGAGGGTCTCGCTTGTTTACCCCGGAAAACGAACCGGGAGGGCTTTGCAAATTCTCTCGCCCAGCTCGAAATGCTGCTTGTCCACTTCTTTATCCGTCATGGTCTTTTTTTGATGGCGGTAAGTGATGCGCAGGGTCAGATTCCGTTCCAAGGACTGATCAGGCTGATAGACATCCTTGAGGGAGACGCTTTCCTGGGTTGGAATGCGTGCGGCGGCGATCACCTCCAGGATCTGCGCGTAGGACACATCGAGTGGACAAATGAGGGTGAGGTCCCGCTGGACCGGAGGAAATTTGGCCCAGGACCGGTAGATCACCGGCTGCCCGCGGGAGAACCGGTGGAGGGCGTCCACATCGATCTCGCTGATCCATATCGGGGTCCGGGCGTGGTACAGATCCTTGGCCAGGCCGGGCTGCAGCCGGCCAAGGAAGCCGATGTCTTCACCCCTCAGCACGATTCGTATGCCGGGATCGCAGGAGCCGTGGACATCGCCGGGGGTGAACAGCGCCGCTTCCAGGCCGAGGGACAGGAAGAAATGTTCGAGGACCCCCTTGAGATCAAGGTAGCCGACAGCTTCTCCTGACCAGGGCCAGAAAGGCGGGTTTCTCCGGCCGTGGCAGAGCAGTCCCAGACGGTTGGCTTCCCGGGCTGTGGTTTCAGAACGGGGATCATGCTGAAAGATCCGGGCGATTTCAAAAAAACGGAGGTCCTGGTTGCCCTGGTCCAGATTGGTTCGGACATTGCGGAGCAGACCGGGCATGAGCGCGGGGCGCATGCTGTCCTGTTCAGCGCTCAAGGGGTTGTGGACCGGAATGGTCAACTCGTCCGCCAGCCTGAGGGCTTCGAGTTCCTGACGGCTGCAGAAGCTGTAATTCACGGTCTCATGATAGCCCCGTCCCTGGGCCCAGGTTTTGGTCCGGTTCAAAAATTCATGGGAGGCCAGACCGGCCCCTGAAGAGCGGGCATCGTCCTGCAAGGGGGATTTTCTGATCCGGGGCAGGGCGGCCTCAATCCGTTCAAAGCCGTGAAAGCGTCCGATTTCCTCAATGAGGTCCACTTCACGTTCCAGATCGAGGCGGTAGCTGGGGGGGGTGACCCGCAGGGCTCCGTTTTCAGAAGGCTGAATATCGCAGCCGATGTTTTCCAGGACTTTTTGGCTGGCAGCCGCATCCGTGGACAGCGCCAGGAGGCTTTGCGCTCGTTTGGGCCTGAAGGAGACGGTCCGGGGCGACCAGGGACGGGGTTCACTGGCGGCCCTGCCTTTGAGAAGGCGCCCGCCGGCCAGGGACTGGATCAGCCCGGCAGCCCGGTCCAGGGCAAACGCGGAACCGGGCTGGTCCACCCCGCGTTCAAAGCGGTAGGCGGATTCGCTGGAGATTCCTAATGACCGGCCGGTTCTCCGGGTGTTGCCGGGATCAAACACCGCGGATTCCAGGAGGAGGTTCGTACTCTGCGCCGTGATTTCGCTGTTGGCCCCTCCCATGACCCCGGCTAGGGCCACGGGTTTCACACCGTCCTGGATCAGGAGATCCCTGGGGCTCAGGCTGCGTTCCTGATTGTCCAGGGTGGTGAAGCGCTGGCCTGCTTGGGCGGTGCCCACCCGGATCAGTCCGCCCTCCAGCAGATCATGGTCAAAGGCATGCAAAGGCTGCCCGAGTTCGAACATCACGTAATTGGTCACATCGACCACATTGTTGATGGGCCGAAGTCCCATGGACAGCAGGCGGTAGCGCAGCCAGGGCGGACTGGGCCGGATGCTCAGATCGTCGATGATCCGGGCCTGGTACAGGGGGCAGAGTTCAGGGGCGTCAATCTGGATTTGCACCCTGGAGGCACAGGATTGCTCCTCTTCCTGAAGCCGTGTCTCCGGAAGGTGCAGGGGCAGATCAAAGACCGCGGCCACTTCCCGGGCCAGTCCGAGGATACTCAGGCAATCCGCCCGATTCGGGGTGATGCCGATGTCCAGAACCACGGTGTCCAGATTCAAGGCCTGCAGCAACGGCGTGCCGGGTGTCGATTCCGTATCAAGGACCATGATTCCGGAATGGTCCTCGCTCAGTTCAAGTTCCTTTTCCGAACAGATCATCCCCTGGGAGAGGGCCCCCCTGATCTTGGCCTTTTTGATCTTCAGACCCCCGGGCAGGGTTGAGCCCACCGGGGCCACAGCCACCTTCTGTCCGGCGGCCACATTCGGGGCTCCGCAAACAACGGCCAGCGGGTTTTCCCCGCCGACATCCACCTGGCAGCAGCTCAGGCTGTCGGCATTGGGGTGGAGGGAGCAGTCCAGGACATGCCCCACCAGGAAGGGCTCCAGATGGGCAAAGGGGTTCAAGACCTCTTCCACTTCCAGACCGAGCATGGTCAGTTGGTGGGCCAGTTCATCAAGACTCCCGGTATAGGGAGTGAATTCTTTGAGCCAGTTGATGCTTAAAAACATGGGGCAGTTCAGCAGGCCTGAAATTGATTCAGAAAACGCACATCGTTTTCAAAAAAGAGCCGGAGGTCGTCGATACAGTATTTGAGCATGGCCACCCGTTCCACGCCCAGGCCGAAGGCAAAGCCGGTCCAGCGTTCCGGATCATAGCCCACTTTTTCAAATACAGCAGGGTCCACCATGCCGCAGCCCAGGATCTCCACCCAACCGGTCTGCTTGCAGACCCGGCAGGGCTCAGTGCCGCAGAATCCCGAGCCCTGACAGATGACACAGCTGATGTCCACTTCGGCGCTGGGTTCGGTAAAGGGAAAATAACTGGGGCGAAAGCGGACCCGGGTCTTTTTGGAAAACACGGTCTGCACAAAATAGGTCAAGGTTCCTCGAAGATCGGCCATACTCACCTGTTCGTCCACCAGGAGTCCCTCGATCTGGTTGAACATCGGGGTATGGGTCAGGTCTGCGTCCCTGCGGTAGACTTTTCCAGGAGCGATGACGGCCAGAGGCGGCGGAGTCGTTTCCATGGTCCGGATCTGCAGGGGGGAGGTGTGGGTGCGCAGGACGATGGAATCGGTGATGTACAGGGTGTCCTGCATGTCCCGGGCCGGATGGTCCCTGGGGATGTTCAAGGCTTCAAAATTGTAGAAGTCGTTTTCGATCTCCGGGCCGGTGACCACATCAAACCCGATCGCGGTGAAGGCGGCGCAGATTTCATCCAGGACCAGGGTGACCGGGTGTTTGCTCCCGACCCAATCCCTTTTGCCCGGCAGGGTGGCATCGAATCGGGTCCGGTCCCCGGTCTCCCCGCCAGCCTGCAAGGCTTTCCGCTTGGCCTTCAGGAGACCCTGGAGTTTTTTTTTGCAGGCATTGGCCCGCTTTCCGGCATCCGGACGCTCCTCAACCGGCAGTTCCGGGAGGGAGGCCATGAGCTGGGCCAGGCTCCCTTTTCTGCCCAGATAGGCGACCCGCAGGGCTTCAAGATCCGCTTCGCCCTCAAGCCTTTCCAGGGCCCGGGCAAACGCCTGCTCCACGGCCTCAAGCCGGGAGGCAAATTCTTCGCCAGTCATACCGACTTACTGGACCTGGCTGCGGGCGATTTCAATCAAATTGTTGAACCCATCCTGATCATTGACCGCCATATCTGCGATGCTTTTTCGATTCAGGGTGATTCCGCCCAGATTGAGTCCATGCATGAAGCGGCTGTAAGACATGCCGTACTGCCTGGCTGCGGCGTTGATCCGCTGGATCCAGAGCTTCCGGAAATCCCGCTTTTTTCGCTTCCGATCCGTGTAGGCATTGCACAGGGCGTGTTCAACCGTTTCCCGCGCCGTGCGAAACAGTTTGCTGCGGGCGCCGCGGTAGCCCTTGGCCATTTTCAGGTATTTTTTATGACGCTTGTGTGCGGTCACACCACGTTTGACGCGCATAGAGTTGCTCCTTGTTTCTCCCGGCTGCGAGCCGAGAGCCGTTTGCTTGACAACAGAGAGTCAGGATCCGGTGATTCTGCCTTGATTGGGCCGTCCATCACTGGATCATTTTCCGTAAAGCCTTTTCATTGGCGGAATCGACAATGGTGGATTGGCGCAGATTCCGTTTTCGTTTCGGGCTTTTCTTGGTCAGGATATGGCTGGTGAAGGCCTTGCTGCGTTTAATTTTGCCGCTGCCCGTGAATTGAAAACGTTTGGCAGCCCCCCGATGGGTTTTCATTTTCGGCATGGATATTCCTCCTTGGACAAAGCATTATTTTTGTTTCGCGGCCGGTTTCTGGCCCAAAGGCGTCAAGACCATGTTCATGGTCCGCCCTTCGTACTTGGGCTCCTGCTCCACCCGAGCCTCATCCGCGAGCACGTCCTTAATGTTTTCGAGGATCTCCTGACCCTGCTGCTTGTGCACAATTTCCCGTCCCCGAAAAAAAATCGTGATCTTGCAGCGATCGCCTTTGGCCAGGAACCTCCGAACATGATTGAGCTTGGTGTTCAAATCGTGCTCATCGGTTTTGGGCCGCAGCTTCACTTCCTTGAGCTGGACCTGAACCTGCTTTTTTTTGGCTTCCTGCTGCCGCTTGTTCTGCTGGTACTGAAATTTCCCGTAATCCATGATCTTGCAGACAGGCGGCTTGGCATTGGGGGCGACCTCAACCAGGTCAATGCCCTTTTCAGCGGCAAGCTGGAGGGCCTCTTTCGTGGGCATGATTCCCAGCTGTTCAGCCTCTTCATTGATCACCCGGACTTCCGGGACCCGGATCTGATGATTCCGACGGGTTTTAGTAGGTGAAGCTATAGCTCATTCCTCCACGTGTAAAAGGTTGCTGACACTCATTGAGGATCTGCTTGGCCGCGCCCTCGATGCTGAGCGAGCCCTGCTGCGTGCCGTCTCTGAGGCGAAGATTGAGGCTCTGATCCTGCACTTCCTGGTTGCCGGCCACGAGTATATACGGGATCTTGGCCATCTGGGCCTCCCGCACCTTGAAGCCGAGTTTCTCATTGCGCTCATCGATTTCCACCCGCAGTCCATAGCTGCGCAAGGTCTCTTGGCAGGTCCGGATATAGGCCTGCTGTTCGTCGGTAATGCTCAGCAGCCGGGCCTGGACCGGAGACAGCCAGGCAGGCAGGGCCCCGGCGTAATGCTCGATCAAGACGCCCATGAAGCGTTCAATGGCCCCGAATATGGTCCGATGGAGCATCACCGGGCGGTGCCGTTCCCCGTCCTGTCCAATGTACTGGAGGTCAAAGCGATGGGGAAGGGTGAAGTCGCACTGGATGGTTGAGCATTGCCATTGCCGGTTGAGGGCGTCCCGGAGCTTGACGTCGATCTTGGGGCCGTAAAACGCGCCGTCGCCGGCATTGATGCTGTAGTTCAGGTTCAGGTGTTCCAGGGCCTGCTGCAGGGCCTGAATGGCCCGGTCCCAGTCTTCTTCAGTCCCAATGGATTTTTCAGGCCTGGTGGAGATTTCAATATCGTATTCAAAATCAAAGAGCTGCATGAGATCCTGGACCAGGCGGATAATGCAGGTGATCTCCTCCTGGAGCTGGTCCGGGCGGCAGAGAATGTGCGCATCATCCTGGGTGAACTGCCTAACCCGCATCAGCCCGTGGAGCACCCCGGACTTTTCATGCCGGTGGACCAGGCCGAGCTCGAAAAACCGCAGGGGCAGATCCCGATAACTGCGCAGGCTGGATTTATAGATGAGCATATGCGACAGGCAGTTCATGGGTTTGATCCCGTACACCTGCTCATCGATTTCGGAAAAATACATATTCTCCCGATAATTGTCGTAATGTCCGGATTTCTTCCAGAGTTCCCGGCGCAGGAGCTGCGGGCCGCGGACGAGTTCGTACCCTCGTTTCAAATGCTCTTTGGTTTCAAAGTCTTCCAGTATGGTCCGGATGAGGGCGCCTTTGGGCATGAACAAGGGCATGCCCGGGCCGGCCTGGTCCGAAAAGGTGAAGAGTTCCAGTTCAGCCCCGAGTTTTCGATGATCCCGCTTTCTGGCCTCTTCCAACTGCTTGAGGTGCTGTTTCAGGTCTTTTTCCGAGGCCCAGGCCGTTCCATAGATCCGCTGCAGCATGGGCCGGTGTTCATCCCCCCGCCAGTAGGCCCCGGCCACACTGGTGAGCTTGAAGGCTTGCAGCCGTCCGGTGGACGGGACATGCGGACCCCGGCAGAGATCAACAAAATTCCCCTGCTGATAGAGGCTGACGCGGTCCTCCTCCATGTCTTCGAGCAGTTCCAGCTTATAGACTTCGTTGCAGCTGAGGAAGCATTTTCTGGCTTCGTCCACGGAGACGTCCCTTCTGACAAAGGGCTCGTCCTGGGCCACGATCCGTTCCATTTCCTGTTCAATGGCCGTCAGATCTTCAGGGGTGAAGCTCCGGTCGAATTCAAAATCATAGTAAAAGCCGTTTTCCACAGCCGGGCCGATGGCCACCTTGGCCCTGGGGAACAGCTTTTTGACGGCTTCGGCCATGATGTGGGCCGTGCTGTGCCGCACAATGTCCAGGCCGTCAGGCTCATCGCTGTACACCGGCTCCAGATGGGTGCAGTCCGCAGGCAGAGGACGGTTCAGATCATGGAGCGTGTCCCCGCACTTACAGGCGACTGTTTTCTTGATTTTTTTGCCGCTCAAGGCAGCACCGAGTATCTCGGCGCAGGTCTCGTCTGCCCGGACGTCCTGTGGTTGGTCTGCTATGAGCACCTGCACAGCATTGCCTCCATTGCCCGTGAAAGATTGGAAACGAAATAGGGAGGCCGGGGCCTCCCTAAAGAGTCTGGGGTGGTAGGCGCGAGGAGATTTGAACTCCTGACCCCTTGCGCGTCAAGCAAGTGCTCTACCCCTGAGCTACGCGCCTGTTCAAGGCAAGAGCTACTCATAGCAAGCCTGCTTAAGGCCTGTCAAGTACAAATCCCCCACAAATCCCCCGGGGGCGGTATTGTGCATCAAAGCCGGAAACTGAGGGCTTCCAGTCCTTGTCAAAATTGAGTCAGGGGATTTGTCTATATTTTTTTCAAAAAAAATGCAAAAATAGGCATCACAGGAACACGAAAAGCGTTGATTTTTCTTTGCGGAGCAAATTATATATTGCTCCTGTGTTGGATGAACGACAAAGCCGGGATTTGTGTTAATCAATTGAATCTTTTGAAGAAGGGCAGGGGAGCAATATGCATGAAATCAGTCTCGGATATACCATTGAAGACTATCTCAGCGGCCGCCGGATCGAGGCGACGGCCTATGAAGACATCCGCCAGGCCATTGTCAAAATGCTCGTGGAGCGCAAAGGCTATCCAGCGCAGAACTTCAAGACCAAGGCTCAGGTGCGGTATCCGATTGACGGACGCGAGTTCAGCGGGGTTCTGGATCTGGTGGTGTTTTCAGGGGAGGGGGAGCCCTTGCTGGTCCTGATTTTTTGTGCCGGTGAACCTGAGACCTATATCCGGCAGACAGTGGCCGGAGCCCGACTGCTTCCCGGCGGGCCGCCCAAATTCGTGGTGGTCACGGACACCCAAAAAGCCCTGCTGCTCCAGGTTGCCGACGGCCGGCTCCTGCAGGAGTTCGGCTACCAGGCGCTGCCGGACTGGGAGCGCCTGCAGGCCTTAGCGGCTGAAGCACCGCAATACACCCTGACCCCGGAGCGGCGGACAGTCGAGGAACGATTGTTTTATGCCTTTTCGCAACTCAGCTGCTCCTGCTCGGATCAAGCCTGTGATTTGGGGTGAGCTCCCAGGACCGGAGACGGCCTGGCAGGGTCTTGTGATGTTCGTTGCAGGACCTGGAAAAAGGCGGGCAGCAGATAGATCGGGACCGCGGCCGAGCCCACCAGCAGGGCAATGGAGGCGGAGACCGCACCAACCAGGTGCGTGGTGTTCATGAGCGTGATCAGGGTGAGCAGAACCAGGGCCACCTGGAGTCCGGTGCTGGTGGTGATGGGCCGGGTGTATCGGCCGTTCATGAGCAGGGCGCGCTGAAAGCAGAGCCAGACCCAGAGGCAGGGAAGGATGGTCAGTATCTGGGCCGGCAGGCGGGCAAAGGCGGTGAGTTCCTGGGAGAGGCCGCACACGTCCTGAAACCAGAGCGTGGCCAGGGGCGTGAAATTGATGAGGCTCAGACCGAAAAACGCCAGAGCCCCCAAGCCAATGGCGAATTTTTTCAAGAGGGCGTAATTTTCCAGCCTGTCGCCAACCAGGGCGATGACCACTTCCTGAAAGGACAAACCGAGACAGGTGAATAAAAAGGTCAGGGAATGGACCACTGGAAAGACCGCCAGGGACTTGACGGGCATGGGGGCGAGTCCCATGAAAAAGGTGACCAGGGGTCTGATCCCTAAGGCGAGGATGGTGGTCAGGGCCAGGGGAAGGTAAAACATGAAAATAAAACGGTAGCTCAAGGCAGATTCAGCGGGTTCCCGGGCCGCGACGAGCTCTCTGACCACATTCCGGGCCATGACCCGGCTGGCCACAGCCTCACTGATCACCCCGGCGGACAGGGCGGCGGCCCCGACATGGGCTCCGGCGATATCGGAAAACCGATGGAGCAGCAGGGCTGTTCCGGCCATGGCCGACAGCCGGAGGATGGTGCCATAGGCGACATAGCGGGTGCGGTTGTTGCGGATCAGGATGCCTTGATAAAATCGGCGGTAGCCGATCACAGCGGGCCAGGGCAGGAGAAGGATGCAGGAGATGTGCGTGAGCCGGGCCAGTTGGTCCGGCAGATTGATGAGATCCTTGGCAATAAAGGAAAACACCGCCGGCGTGATGAGCAGGAGCATAAGAGCGGTGATGACGGCGTTCAGAGTGTAGATGAAGCGTTTGACTTTGCGGTAGGAATCCCGGTCCCTGACCAGGGCGGTGGTGGCGGACATGATCATGATGATCGGGGCTTCCACCATCAGGGCAATGGAAAAGGCGACGCCGTAAGCCGCCAGATTGAACTCCGGATCGGCCATCCTGGCGATGACCGCGCTGAGAAACGGCCCTTCCGTGGCCATCATCAGCCAGGTCAGGGCCAGAGGCAGCCAGAAAAGAAAGACCCGGCCGTAGGTCCACTTCAGAGATTCAGCGGCAGGAAGGCTGGTATTTGCCGGTGATTCGCCGGGGCGTGCAGGATCAGATCGGGGCATGACGGGGCAGTGTGTTGTGATGTTCCGGTTGTGGTCGTGGGTGGAGATCAGCCAAAAAATGGCCGGTTGACCCGCAGATTCTTTGAGAAACCGCTTTTTGTCAACCGGCCAGTATTTAACCGGGCGAGGCGTCTTCGCCGAAGCAATCCCCTGCAAAAAGCTTGTCACCCCTGTTCGAAAGATTGCTTCGCTTCGCTCGCAATGACGCGCGTTGATCCATGCTTAAAACTGTGACGAGTCTCACAGAATGTTCAACCGTTAGGCTGATGCCGGCTGGACCTCAACAAGATTGATTTCAAAATTGAGATTTTCTCCGGCCAGGGGATGATTGCCGTCCAGGGTGACGGTTTCATCCGTGACTTCAGCCACTGTGACGTTCCGGCTTTGTCCGTCCTGGGTTTTGACCTGCAGGACCATCCCTTTTTCCGGGTTGATCTCCTCCGGGATATCCGATTGATTGACCTGGAGCATATTGTCTTCCTGGCGTTGCCCATAGGCCTCGTCAGGAGGGATGCTCACATTTTTGGAATCACCTTGACTCATGCCCTGGACGGCGTTTTCAAAACCAGGAATGATTTCACCCTGACCCAGGGTAAAGTTCAAGGGATCACGTTCATGCGAGGAATCAAACACTGTTCCGTCGTCAAGGGTTCCGTGATAATGAACTTTGACCGTGTCGCCGTTTTTGACTACAGACATACATTCTCCTTGGATGAAAGATTGGATTGGCGGCAGGATCACAAGACTTTTCTGCCACGTTCGCTCTAGGTAATTCAAATATCAGGCCTGTCAACCGCACAACAGGACGACGGGGCAGGGAACATCATCAAAATTCCCGGGTCACGGGCCTTGCGCCCGACTCAAAAAAACGGATTGGCCTGTCAGGCTGTATCTGAAGAGGAGGATCTATGCAGGAGAGATCTGATCCACAGGCGGGAGGACTGATCAGAGGGGAAGACTGTCTGCTTCTGGTCGTGGATGTCCAGGAAAAACTGCTGCCCGCGATCCAGGGCCAGGAGCAGGTGCGGCAGAACATTGAAAACACAGCGCAAAACCCGGCTGATCATTGCCGGGATCGAAGCCCATGTCTGTGTCCTGCAGACGGCGATCAGCGGGGTTCTGGAGCATGGCTGGCGGGTGCAGGTGCTCATGGACGCCACCGGGTCTCGATCGCCCCGCAACCTGGAACTGACCCGGGATCGCTTCCTGCAGACCGGGGTGGGGCTGAGTTCCACGGAGATGTTTCTGTTTGAGGTCCTGCAGCGGGCCGGGACCGAAGCCTTTAGCACAGCCCTGCCCTTGCTGAAGGAGTAGGCAGGGATGCGGCTGCAAAATATCCTTGCTTACCTGCTTGCGGCAGCGCCAGCCTGGGTATAGACCCGTGGTACGCGGTGCATGAGCCCGGCCACCACTTCATAATTGATGGTCCCCAGGAGATCGGCGAGTTCTTCAGCCGGGATCGCGTCCTCCCCCTGCCGTCCCAAAATGACCACCTCGTCGCCGGTTTGGACTCCGGGAATATGGCCGACATCAAGCATGGTCTGGTCCATGCAGACCCGCCCGACCACCGGTGCCCGGAGGCCTCGGACCAGCATGTGCGCACAGGAGGAGAGATTGCGGCGATAGCCGTCGGCGTAGCCCACGGGCAGGGTGGCGATGCTCGTTGGCTCCCGGGTGGCAAAGGTGCAGCCGTAACTGATGACAAAACCGGGTGGAACCTGTTTGAGCTGGGCGATACGGGTTTTCAGACTCATGGCCGGCTGCAGGGTCACCGCCTGGTGATCCACGGCTTTGGACGGGTAGAGGCCATAGAGCATGATCCCGGGTCGGACCATGTCCAGATGGGACCCGGGCAGGTCGATCACCCCGGCGCTGTTGGCGGCATGGACGAGCGGGAATTCGATCCCCTGTTGTTTGAGGGCCTGCAGAAAGGCCAGGAAGCAGTCCAGCTGGCCCTGGGCGTGGGTCTTGTCCGCGCTGTCCGCCTGGGCGAAATGGGTGTAGCAGCCCTCGAAGGCCAGGCCGGGCAAGCGGAGCATGTCCAGGGCCTGGTCCTGGGATCGAGGGTTGAACAGGCCGGGGGCTCCGGACTCCGGAACCGCCACCAGCCCGAGACGGCCCATCCCGGTGTCGATTTTGAGATGGGCCTGAAGGGTCGTGCCCACGGCCTGGGCCTGCCTGGAAAACTCTTCGGCCAGCTTTGAATCGAAAATGGTCTGGGTCAGATCGTAGTCCAGGAGCAGACGGGTCTCAGTCGGATCGGTGTGCCCGAGGACCAGAATGGGGACCTGAAAGCCGGCCTGCCTGAGGGCGATGCCTTCTGCGGCCCTGGCCACCCCGAGCCGGTCGGCGCCGTTCTCTAAGGCGGTGCGGGCGGTTTCCACAGCGCCGTGCCCGCAGGCGTTGGCCTTGACCACGGCCATGAACAGGGTCTTCGCAGGGATGACGCGTTTGATCTCCCGGCAGTTGTGTCCGATGGCCTTCAGATCAATTTCGGCCCAGAGGGGGGGGTCTGTTCTAAAGAGGACATGGGGGCTGCCTTTGTGAGATTGGATTCTGTGTCGTTGGACAAGCGGCCGGGGCGTGCCCCGGTCGCTTGCACGAAGGTGCTCAGCCACCGATGAACAGCGGTACGTATGGAACCGCCTTGGGCATGATGAGATGCGGCAGAGTCAGGGAGAGCGGCGGAAAAAAGGTGGTCACCAGCATCACCGGCAGGGAGCAGGTACAGATGAAGATGAACTGCGGCTTGATGAGTTTGTCCAGGGGACAGTTGCCGATCCGGGCCGCGAGATAGAGGATCGGGGCTGTGGGCGGTGTCTTGTTCCCCAGTCCCAGATTGGTACCCAGAATCGCGGCAAAATGAATGGGATGGATTCCGATTTCTGTCATCACCGGAAAGAGCAGGGCCGCGGCGAGAATGGTTCCGCTGAAGTCGTCCATGAGCATGCCCAGGAGCAGCAGAAACAGATTGACCAGGAGCATGATCAGATAGATGTTGTCCGTCAGTCCAAAGAGGCTGTCCACCAGGCGCTGCGGAACATTCTCCATGACATAGAGCTTGCTGAGCATCATCACGAAAAAGACCATGAGCACGATAACCCCGGTGGTGGTCACTGAGTTGATCAAGGATTGGAGAAACATTTTGACGCTCAGGGTGCGGTAGATGAAAAAACCCACTACTATGCAGTACACCGAAGCGATGCCGGCTGCTTCCGTCGGGGTGAACACCCCGCCGTAAATGCCGCCCAGGACGATGATCGGCATGAGCAGAGCCCAGAATCCATTATACACGGACGTCCCGAATTCTTTGGCCTGATTGGCCAGGGTGGTCGGGGGCAGGGTTTTGATGGGCAGCTTGCGGATCATGAACCAGTTCACGAAACTATACAGAAAGACCATGATCAGCCCCGGCACCACCGTGGACAGAAAACAGGCGGCCACAGACTGCCAGGTGACCCAGGCATAGAGGATCATGGGCACGCTGGGAGGGATGAGCTGGCCTTCCACGGATGAGGCGGAAATCAGGGCCGTGGCATGACCGCGGGGATAGCCCCGGTCCACCATTCTGGGGATCATGATGCTTCCGATGGCGGCGACGGCCGCGGTGCAGGTCCCGGCGATGGCCCCGAAGATGGCGGTGCTGATGACCGAGACCGTGCCCAGGCCGCTTTTGGTCCTGCCGAGCAGAGAATCGGAAATGGCCACCAGGCGGGCGGCGATGCCGGTGGAACTCATGATGCCGCCCATGAGGATGAAAAACAGGACGCAGAGCACGGCCAGGGAATTGATCTGGTTGAAGCCGGTGGAAATCAGGAAAATCGGGCTGAAGCCGCCGGTGACGATCATCATGAACAGGACGGCGGCCATGAAGCAGAAGGGCACCGGCACGCCAATGACCAGCAAGACCAGCAGAATGAATAGGTCGATGGCAACAAGCATATGTCAACTGTCCTTTTCAGATAAGGGTGCAAAGACCTGTTTTTTCCCGAGACTCAGCAGGATGTTGTCGATGAGTTCCGCCGTGAAATAGATGCACATCAGGATGGCGCCGAAGAAAATGGCGCTCTGGCAGAGCACCATGGGCAGGAGCAGGGCCTGGGAGGTGGCGCCTCGGGTCAGACCCCAGATAAAATAGGGATAGCTCCACTTGAGCATGGTCAAAGCCAGAAAAACCGTGATCACGCCGGTGATGGAGCGGATAACCGCCCGGGACCGGCTGGATGTAAACCAGAGGTGGATGAGTTCGGCCTTGATGTGGGTTCGCTCGTAGGCCCCGTAAGCCGCGCCGATGAAATAGAGCCAGATGGCGATGAATAGGATGAGTTCCTCCACCCCGAAGAGCGGCGATCCCAGGACGTAGCGTAAAAACACTTCCACAAAAATCAGGATGCCGACCACGCAGCCCCCGACCACCATGATCACTTTTTGGAGAAAGATGGGGGTGTTCCACACAAATACGAGCAATTTTTTCATTCCCGTGACCCCTTATCCAGATTTGGGCCGGCAGGTAAAAAGCCTGCCGGCCCAAATCTGGATACTCGTGGAATTCAATGGATTTTCTCTATGAAATTCCATTTCCCTTTCTGTCCAAAAATGGGTCTGGTCCATTTTTGGACTATTCGACTTTCATGCCCACGCCTCTGCGGCAGCGGTCCACAATGGCCTTGCCCAGGAGGCTTTCCAGTTCAGGCCAGACCTCGGTCCGAATCTTCTCGGCAAAGCCTTTGAGCTGCTCGTCGGTGGGCATGATAACTTTCATGCCGTCATCCCGCATTTTCTGACGGTAGAGTTCGTCTTCTTCCAGGAAGTAATCCCAGCGGCCTTCGACCTGCTTCTGGGCGGCGTTCACCAGGACCTGCTGGTCTTCTTCAGTGAGACCGTTCCAGAGATCCAGATTCATGATGAACCACCAGGGCTCCAGGTAGTCGTTGTATTGGATCCAGACCCCCTGGACATCCCGGAATTGATACCCCTGAAACGGAGGCCCGCCGCTTTCCCCGTCGGCCACGCCGCGTTCGATGGCGCTGTAGGCTTCGTTATAGGGAATGGTCGAGGGGATGTAGCCCAGAGCCTTCCAGGTGAGTTCGCAGGCCTTGAGAGGCATGACCCGGATCTTCATTTTGTTGGGCTTCATCTCCTCCCAGCCTTCGGGTT
>CAZUMF010000095.1:0-14733 GCA_964621385.1 uncultured Desulfohalobiaceae bacterium | reverse complement strand
AACCCGCGACTTCAACCTTGGCAAGGTTGCACTCTACCACTGAGTTATTCCCGCTCGCTGGAATCAAAAGAATTAAGAAATTATTCTTCGCCTGTCAAGTGCAGAGCTCTTCACCAAGAGCTAAAGTTTGAGTCATTTTTTGGACAACTATCTGCTTATTGTAAATTCGAAGCACGAAACCCGAAATTCGAAACAAGCACGAAATTTAAATTTTCAAATGACAAAAACAAAAATAGAAAAAAATACACAATAAAAGCAAAATCTTATTATTCTGCTTTTCTGATGTTTTGAATTTTGAATTTTGTTATTTGAAATTTGTTTCGAATTTCGTGCTTCGAATTTCGATATTTTGTCCAATTTTAACAACATTTCAATTATTGCTTATTATTTTAAGAGTTTAATGTTCAAAGCCGTAATGCCTGTACGAAGTCTGAAGTGTCTGAAAAAAAGCGGATCGCATTCCCTTCCCGCTCGGGAAAACAGCATTTCAGGCCTTTGAAATACACGATTTTATCCTTTACTTTTCCCAGGGACATGCGCTAAAAAAAGATTTCTCGAGGGAAAAACAATCCTCATGTTTGTGCGGGAGGTTGCTTATGGAACGCGAAGATTTACACTATTTCAGAGAGATGCTAGAACAGATGCTCGAGGACATCCAACAGAAGGGACAGAGCACACTGGAAGATATGTCCGGATCGAACCAGGCCTATGCAGATCCTGCCGACAGGGCCTCACAGGAATCCGATCAGTTCTTTACGCTTCGTCTGCGGGACCGGGATCGAAAGCTGGTCTCAAAGGTGAAAGAGGCATTGGAACGGATCGAAGACGGGACCTATGGATTGTGTGATGCCTGCGGCGGTGAAATCAGCATCGCCAGATTAAAGGCCAGGCCGGTGACCACGTTGTGCATTGAATGCAAAAGCAAACAGGAGGAAAATGAAAAAATCAGCAAGCATTGAGGAGGCGGCCTCCGGTATTCCCGGCCATACAGGTTCGTTCTGCTGATTGTGCTGAGGTCTCAAATGACCAGACTCACTCCAGTGTTTGCTTGGAGGAACGGATCATGGAGGCGAATTTTTTTCGCTCTTTATTTGAAGAACTGGGGCCTTTGTGCACGGGAAAGCGGATCGAAAAAATCTATGAACCGTTTCCCGGCGTGCTGAATCTGAAGTTCGGCAGCACCCTGTTTCTGTTGTTCGCGCCTTCCGTGAAACGGGGGGCTATTTTTCTTGCCTCTGCCAAGCCGGAGAACCCCCAGACCCCTTCCAACCGGGTTCGCTGGCTCAGAAAACGACTGCAGAACAGAAAGGTCTTGAGGGTGCGAATCCGCTGGCCCGAGCGGAAAGCCGCTTTTCAACTCAATGCAGGGCAGGGCCGATGGCTGCTGCTTGACCTTCAAGAGGGCCTGTCCCTGCAGGATGAACTGGATGATTCCTTTGACGACGACCCCGCCTGGCCTTCGATGGAGGACATTGTCTCCAGGGAGCATATCTATCGTGAATTCCCCCAACTGACACCCCCGCTTCGGCAGACGTTGAACAGGCTGCCCCCAGCCCGGGCGCGGCAGCTCTATACCGCGTTGCAGCAGGGCCGTTCGGCTCCTTTTTCTGTTGTCTGGAAGGCGGGAAGCATTTGGACTGTGGTGCCCTGGGAATTGCCCCGGGATTTTCCCAATATCGAGAAGCAGAAGGTCTACTCCCGGGCCATTGATGCGGCCGAAGCCTATGGAAACAGCCTGCTGCAGGAGCAATTCGCCGCACAGAATACACGGGAGCGTCAATTCCGGCGGGCTGTGAAACGGATCGAAAAAAATCTGGAACGATTGCATGAAGACAAGGCCAGATTGCAGCAGTACTGCGCTGAGGGAAAGACAGCTGAACAGATCCAGTCGGCATTGTACAGCCTGGATGCCCATGCCAAGAAAGAGCATGTGGAGATTCGACATCCTGACGGGGCACTGGAGCGGATTGCCTTGAATTCCCGGTACACCCTGCTGGAGAACATGGAACGGATGTTTCAGCGGGCCAAAAAAGGGACACGGGGGCTCAAGCAGATTCACCAGAGACAGCAAAGCCTGGAGCAGACCTTGTCCGCACTCAAGAACCGGGAAATCGATCCCGATGCCTGGACGCTCCAGGATACGAACAAACAGTTCAAGGCGGCTCAACCGGCCGTGCAGAAAAGACGGAGCCTCCCCCTGCATCAATATCGCACTTCTGAGGGCTTTCGCGTGCTGCAGGGCAAGAATCAAAAGGCGAATCACTCCTTGCTGACTCAAGTGGCCAGGCCCTATGATTACTGGTTTCATGCCCAGGACGGACCGGGAGCGCATGTGATCCTGCAGCGCGGGCACAGGGAGCAGGCGGTGGCCCGGGAGAATCTGCTCGAAGCCGCGGCAGTGGCAGGCGCGGCCGGCTATCAATCCCGGGAGGCCAAAGCCAGGGTCATCTGCGCCCTGGTCAAACACGTGCATACCATGAAAGGCGGCGCACCCCGCCCGGTCCGGGTGGGGCGCCTTGAGGACGTCTTTGTCGTTCCCCTGGATTCAGACATGATGAATCGTTTGCAAAAAATCGATGATTGAAAGCATGGAAACGATACCTGGCAGACAAATCAGCATCCTGATAGTCGGGGCGCCGCCCGAGGTGGCTGATGAATATGCTGCAACGCTCATAGACTGGGGCTTTGCGGCCACTGTCGCGCCCAATCATCTGCAGGGCTTGAGCCGGATTGAAGACGGGGCCTATGATCTGGCCCTGGTCCATATGGACTCGCATCAGCTGGACGGCTGTGAATTCTGCCGCCTTGTCCGGCGCCGGGAAGAAACCCGCGATCAGCGGTATACCGGACTGATTCTGCTCAGCGAAGCACACCACTTACAAGAGATCAATGATCAGTGCTTTGGCATTGACGATATCCTGGTCAAGCCGTTTTCCTTCTCTGAGCTGCGCTGGCGCATTGTCAGAAACTGTGAGCGGGTGGATTATCTTGCACACCTCAAAGAGAGGGCCGGCAGCCTGAACAAGGCTGTTTTTGACTCCCATGGCCTCTCCAGGGCCTTGCAGGATGTGATCAAGGTGACGACACGACTGCAGGATGCCTTTTCAGTGCTTCTGTTTGAGCTGCAGGGCCTGGAACTGGCCGAAATCGGGTATGGCGCCTCCGCTTTTTCGGCGTTTGAAAAGTATTTCATGGCGCGCATTGTCGGCTTGCTGCGCTCCACGGACCAGCTTGGGAAGCTGGACAAAGGCAGATACTGTGTCCTGGCCCCCCATTTGCCGTCTTCAGGGCTTGAGGGCATGCGCGACAGATTGCACCGGGAACTGTCCAACGATGTCTTTGAGGCGTTTGCCTATCTGCAGATCGAGCTGCAGCTGTCCGGCATCACCGTGACCGTGGAGCCGGATTGCTATTTTTCTCTTCTGGAGCCCTCCATCAACAGGCTTGAAGAGTGGCTGCTGCAGTGGTCCGAAGAAAAAAAAGCCGTTCAGGGTCTCTGGACCGCGGCCTTGACCACCGACGATTTTCATCTGATGGAATGAGTGATGATGCGCATTATCGGAGGGGAATTCGGAGGGCGGCGTATCCAGTCGATCTCCGGTCCCGGATACAGGCCGGCTACGGGAAAAGTCAGGCAGGCGGTCTTTTCCATGCTGGAATCCAGGGGGGTGATCTGGCCGGATACGCGGGTCATTGACTGCTTTGCGGGCAGCGGCAGTCTCGGCCTTGAGGCCTTGAGCCGGGGAGCCAGACAGGTCTGGTTCGTTGAGAAGAACAGACACGCGGCCCGCAGCATTGAGCAAAATTGCAGGACACTCGAGATCCACCCGGACCGCTTCAGGGTGCTGGCCCGGGACGTGTTTTCCGTCCTCAAGCAGAAAAATGGCCCGCTTTTTGCTTTGGCCTTTGTGGATCCGCCCTACGGCAGAGCGTATGCACTTCCGGCCTTGAATCGAATCGGCTCCCTGCTGGATTCCGGAGGCTATGTGGTCTCTGAAGTGGAATCGGCCCTTGATTTTCAGGCCGCCCTGTTTCAGGATCTTGATCTGTTGCTGAATCGAACATATGGACAAACAAGGATAGGTTTATGGATAGCGAACGTCAGAAGATAGCGGTGTATCCGGGAACGTTTGATCCCCTGACCAACGGGCATTTGAGCATCGTCCGCAGGGGACTGGACGTCTTTGACAGTATTGTGCTTGCCGTGGCCGGGGACACGCCCAAGCAGCCGATGTTCAGCCTCGATGAACGGGTAGAGATGGCCGGGGCCGTGGTGGGGGAGAATGAACGGGTCACTGTGGAACCGTTCAGCGGGCTTTTGGTGAATTATGTGGAAAAACGGGGCGCCAAAGTGATTCTGCGCGGACTCCGGGCGATTTCGGACTTTGAATATGAGTTTCAGATGTCCCTCATGAACAGGCGCATGAAGCGGGATGTGCACACCATGTTTATGATGACTGATTACAAATGGTTGTTCACCAGTTCAACGATTATCAAAGAAACCGTGAGTGCTGGAGGCGATGTCCAGGGCCTTGTTCCGGATCTTGTCTGGGAAAAGCTCAGGGAAAAGATGCAGGAGCGGGCTTCAGATTGAAGATTGAAGATTGAAGAAAGACGATTGCATCATGCAGCAGAGAGCCTTGATGAAACTGTTTTGGTTAGGACTACGGTAAACTCTTGATTTTCTTTTATTCAGCAATGTTATATCGTCAATCGTAAATATTCAATATTCGAGAATGCAGAAAGTGACAACGGGTGTGCACAAGGGCAGAGACACAGCAGATTCGGCCGGCGGGCGGGTCATCTGTCTGCTTGGTCCCACCGGAACGGGGAAGAGCTCTCTGGCCGTTGCCCTGGCCTGTGAGTGGAACGCCGAGGTGGTGAATTTCGACTCCAGGCAGGTGTATCGCTCCTTTCCCCTGATCACGGCTCAGCCGGAAAAGAACGAATACGCCGCCTGCCGGCACTGGCTCTATGGTTTTTTGGACTGCCGTGAGTCTGTGGACGTTGGACAGTTTTGTGCTCTGGCCAGGGAGCGGGTTGCCGAAATCACCAGCCGGGGGCGTCTTCCCTTGCTCGTCGGCGGCACAGGACTCTATCTACGCTCGTTTTTCAGTGGACTGGCGCCCATCCCGAAAATCCCGGCCGCGGTTCGCAACCGGATCCTGAAAGAGTGCCGGGATCATGGCCCGGAAGCCCTGTACCGGCACTTACACATCTGTGACCCGGAAACCGCGGAAAGAGTCCATCCCAGGGATCGGCAGCGGGTGACCAGAGCCCTTGAAGTGTATGAAGCGACAGGGAGGCCGATATCCTGGTGGCACCAGCGGCAAGCGCCGGAGACAGACAGGTATCGGGCTTTGAAGATCGGGATTCGAGCCGAACTCGAAACCTTGACCCCCCGGCTTCAAGCCCGTATAGAGACCATGCTCGCCCGGGGGGCCCTGGATGAAGTCCGGCAGGCCTGGGCAGAGTGTCCGGAGGCAGGCGCCCCTGGATGGTCGGGCATCGGCTGCCGGGAAATGCTGGACTATCACCTGGGACGTTCGTCTCTGGAGCAGGCCCGGCAGGAATGGCTGCGCAGGACCCGGGCCTACGCCAAAAGACAGCTGACCTGGTTTCAAAAAGAAGACGGGGTGCATTGGCTCGGGGGCGGAGAACTGGAGAAGGCGCGGGAGTTGGTCCAGGCCTGGTCGTCTGCACACGCAGCAGGGGTTTGATGGTTTATGATGCAAAGTTGTTGTCCTGATGCCGATTGGAAAACAATCAACTCTCTCAGCGCGATGAAAACGCGCTTGGTGCCCGGCTGTGGAAACAGCGGGGGTTTGTGCATTGTCACTGCCGTTCTGCTCCTCATTGCCGGCTTTGCTCTGGCGGGTTCCACGGCGGCTTCTGCAGATGAATGCATCCAGTATCTGGATCAGGGTCGCATGAACTGGTATTCCGGAAAGATGACAGCAGAAAGCGATTTGTTTGTGCAGAGACCGGCTGACCAGTTTGACTCCGGGGCGGCTGTCGTGCTTCGTCAAGCCAGGATGCAAGCGAGAAAGCGTCTCTGGCAGTCCCTGCTGCAGCTTCGCATCGACAGGGGACTGTTCGTCCGGGATGTCCTGTCCCGGGATCAGGAATTGGCCCAGGCCATCCTTGGAAAGATTCATCATTCAGAGTTGCAGACCCTCACTCTCGGTTCGGGCGAGATGCGGGTGCAGGCCAGGGTCAAGCTCCGCGGGGAGCTGTCCGGCCGCTTGATCCCCAGATCCGTCTGGTTTGAACAGGTTCGGCCCCAGGATTGGAAGGCTGCACCGGACGCGCCGCAGGCTCCGGACAATGCAGCCGATCCATCGCCGTCAGCAGCGTATACCGGGCTGATTGTTGATCTCCGCGGATTTGACTTTCAGCCGTCGCTGATCATCCGGATTTTTGATGATTTTGGTCAGGAACTTTACGGTCCGACCCTGGTTGACCCCCAATTCGCCATTGCAAACGGGATCTGTGTGTACACCACCAGGCTGCAGTCGGCCCTGAGTTCAGAACGGGCCGGGGACAATCCCTTTCTGGTCAGGGCCGGCGGGATCAGACCCGATACGAGTCAGGGCATTCGGTTTGTACCGCACAGCACGGAAGCGTTTCTGAAGGCCTCCCAGCTGGAAGCGATCTATCAGGAATGCCGGGTGGTGGTTGTGACCAGGGAGGGGGGGCCATGAAGCTGCACTCTTGGCAATCGCTGCTGGTGTTTGCGGCCGTCTTGATCGTGTGGGGTGTGCCTGTGGCCCTGCAGGCGGGCGAGCAGATTGTGCATGTGACGGAGCCTGTCCAACCAGCAGGCAGGGTGGACGGATCGGCTGACGCGGCAGGGCTTGGCCAGGCTCGATCCCGGGCCGTTTTCCAGGAGGCTGTCGGTCTTTTGCCGGGGAGGCTCTCGGAGGCACGGGCTGACATACTCGCGTCATTTCTGTCTTCACGCGCCCGGGACTATGTCCTGAGCGATGCCCAGGGCAAGACTGAGACGCGCGGCGATGTCATCACGACGACCTGGCGCATTGCCGTCAATGAAGCCATGCTCAAGCAGACGCTGAAAGACTGGGGAATGTATTTTACCTTTGAGGGAACCTGGGGCTACGTCCTAAAATTGCAGGCGGACCATCCGGAACAGGTGCAGGCAACCCTGCAGGAACTGGAGGCCCTTTCCGGACTTGCCAGGCAGAAAGGCCCCTATCCGGTGCTTCGCTTGCTGGAACGCACAGGCCAGAGCGCTGCCTGGCGAGGCCTGTTGGAGTTTGAAGATCATTCCTGGTCGGCGGTTGGCTCGAGCGTAGAAGACGTCTGGTTTGAGTGCTGGTCCAACTATTTTCGCCTGCCTGAAATTCAGGCCAGGGTGATCACCGAGAAGATCCTGAATGTGCAGGGATTCAGCAGTGTGACCGGTGTGAGAGGCTTTGATCGAATTCTGCAGGGGCAGGCCGCTTTCATCAACGAGGCTCGTCTGCTCAGGATTGGGCTGTTGACCGGTTGCGTGGAAGCGGTTTGGAAGGTGCGCACGCCGGATTCACAAAGACTCGGCCGATATTTGAACGATTATCTCGCGCCCCGGGGCCTCAGACATGATTTTCCGGGAGACCGGGAGCCGTGAACACCTTCAGCCCCTGGAGGATTTCGAGGCATCTTCTTCAGATGCATCCGTTGCGTCGTCGGATTCCTCTTGGTTTTTTGTGATGTCGATTTCGTCGGGTTCTTTACTGGCTTTCTTGAAATCTTTGATGGCCCGTCCCATTCCGGAGCCGATTTCCGGGAGCTTGTTCGCTCCGAAGATGACCAGGACAATAACGAGAATAATGAGTAATTCCGGAATGCCGATACCGCCTATCATACAACCCCCTTGCTGGTTTATGCCGCATCTGCGTTGTGCTCTCCCTGATGTAACCTTTTTGGCTTGATTGTGCAATATCTGTTTTTTCAACGTTCATTTTGGGGACAGCGAGCGTCCATTGCAAAAAAATTCATATGACCGTACTCTTTTTTCCTTGCTTGCATGCCGGGCTTGTTTCCTGCACCCTTCCCCGGGCCGTGAAGTTCTTGAATCCCGGGCTCACTCTTTCCGGAAGCGAAGAGCCGTATTGGCGGCCGCACGGTTTGCCGCTCCAGGAGCGTGATGCCCTGCGCTATGTTCAGGAAAGCCTCGGCTTTGGTGAACAATTCCATTCCGCCAGGGAACTCGCCTATTTTTCCGGGGGAAGCCTGGAGGATTTTTACGCGCACACCTCCCAGTCCATTCGATCGCAATTCAAGCGCAGGCAGGTCTGTCCCGGAGCAGAATCCGAACAGGCGGATCCGGCCCTTCAGGCCCAGATGATCTTGCTGCTGCTGTGGACGTTGGAGGAAAAAACTCTTGAATACCAGGCATTGAATGACCATGTTCTCACTATGGATCAGGCCGTCCACACAAACCTGGGGATCGAGGATGCAGAGGATGCACGCATCCTGTCGCCTGCCGGTGAACCAACCGGTTTGAAGCATGAGGGCGGCCCTCACTGGTCAAAAGTCCTGCCCTGGTTTGTGTTCTGGATGGACGAAGGAGACGCCCTGTTTGTCATGGATCGGGATATCATTGACGAGTGGAAGGAAAACGGTGTGTCCTTTTCTCCTCTCGACCCCGGGGACACGGAGCGGCTCGATCCGGCAGGGGGGCAGCTGCAGTCCTTCGACCTGTTCCAGGCCGAAGCAAGCAGACGCGAACTGCTGCTGCAGTCCAAGGCGCAGGAACTCCTGGGCCGGCCGGATCAACGGATTGCAGGCTTTTGTGCGGACAGGCAGGAATGAGGGTCTGATGCACAAACGAGCAAACCAGGCGGGGAATGCGAAAGGGGATGAACACAACGCCGTGAGCCGGCAGGATATCGCCGGGTTCAAAGGCTTTGTGTTTGACTGCGACGGGGTTTTGATCGATTCCAAGGCAGCCAATGTCCGGTTTTACAATCTCATATTGCAGGCGTTGGGCCTTCCGGCCATGTCCCCGGACTGCGAGGCCTTTGTGCATGCGCATACGGTTCAGGAATCCATCGCCCATATCGTTCCACAGGAGTTGCTGCCGGAGGC
This sequence comes from uncultured Desulfohalobiaceae bacterium, assembly GCA_964621385.1. Classification (GTDB taxonomy): domain Bacteria; phylum Desulfobacterota; class Desulfovibrionia; order Desulfovibrionales; family Desulfothermaceae; genus JAABTT01. The sequence continues at coordinate 5,640 of CAZUMF010000095.1, read as the reverse complement.
GTTGACGGTCAAACAAGCCATTTCCTATGCGCAGGTCGTGGACAGTATTCGGCTGGAGCCGGATATCACAGAATGTCTGGACTGTCTAAACAGGGCGGGGTATCGCTGTGCCGTGAACACCAACCGGACGGACACCATGGAGATGATCCTGGACAGGTATGCTCTTGGCGGGTACTTCCATCCGGTTGTGACCTCCCGGGACGTGATCCATCCGAAGCCGGACCCGGAGAGCCTGCTGGTGATTGTGCATGCCTGGGAGCTGCAGCCGCATGAACTTGTGTTTATCGGAGATTCCCAGGTGGACGAGCAGACAGCCCGGGCGGCCGGCGTTCCGTTTTGGGCCTATACCAATGAACACCTTGCGGCGGACCGCCATCTTCGGAGTCACCGGGAGCTCGTTGCCTTGGTCCGGCGCTACGCATCCGGGGCGCTCTTTCCCTGAAAGCGGTTTACCTCCATGGTTTCGGGGAACGAGGGTCTTCGTCTGTTCGAGTCATTGTCCATGAACGAAACGTTGCGAGGGAGCTATCGATGTTTGTCTTTGCCAATTTTCTGCAGGCCCTGGCCATGGTTCTCAATGGGGCCCTGACCTTGTATTTCTGGATCATAATCGTCTCCGCTGTCCTGTCCTGGGTCAATCCGGACCCATACAACCCCCTGGTGCGGATCATCTATTCCCTGACCGAACCGGTGCTTTACTGGGTCAGACGGACCCTGCCGTTTGTGTTTATCGGCGGGGTTGACCTCTCGCCGATTGTGGTTCTGTTTGCGATCCAGTTTTTGAAAATTTTCCTGGTTCAGACCCTTTCGCAGCTGGCCATGGGGTTGGCCTGAATGCGAACCGATAAAGAGCAGACGCCGAGATTTCACCTTTCAATTTAAAAGCCGGAGGTGTCGTATGGAGCCCTATGAAATTGAAGCCATCAATCAACACAAGGAGCATGATGCTGTGCTCAAGAAACTCTGGGAGGAACACCTTGAATTCGAAAAAAAAATCGAGGAACTGGAAAAGAGGCCGTTCCTGACCCCGGATGAGCAGACCGAGATCAAGCGTTTGAAGAAAAGCAAGCTGACAGGGAAGACCAAGATTCAGGAGATCTTGGACAAATACACCAAGCAGGAGGTTGCCTGATGAGGAGTAGGACATGAAATTGAACGGGGCGCAAATTTTACTTGAATCTTTGATCCAGGAAGGCGTGGAAAAGATTTTCGGGTATCCCGGCGGGGCGGTGCTGGATATTTATCATGCCTTGAGAGATTATCCTCTGCAGCATTATCTGGTCAGGCATGAACAAGGGGCGGTGCATGCGGCTGATGGTTTTGCCAGAGCCAGCGGAAAAGTCGGGGTGGCCCTGGTGACCTCAGGCCCTGGCGCCACGAACGCGGTGACCGGGATCGCAACGGCTTACATGGATTCCATCCCGATCGTGGTCCTGACCGGACAAGTCCCCACCCAGCTCATCGGAAACGATGCCTTTCAGGAAGTGGATATCGTCGGGATTTCGAGGTCCTGCACCAAGCACAATTATCTGGTGAAGGACATCAAGGACCTGGCCAAAACCATCAAAGAGGCCTTTTACCTGGCGCGGTCCGGACGGCCCGGTCCGGTCCTTGTGGACCTTCCCAAAGATGTCATCCAGGCCAGAACCGAGTTTTATTATCCGAAGCAAGTGTCCATGCGCAGCTACAATCCCAATTATAAGGCCAATAAACGGCAGATCCAGAAAAGCGTGGGCATGATCAAAAAATCAAGACGCCCCTTGATTTTTGCCGGAGGCGGGGTCATCGCCTCCAACGCGCATGAGGAATTGTGCGTACTGGCCAGAAGACTCCAGGCCCCGGTCACCAGCTCCATGATGGGCCTCGGGGCCTTTCCCGGCAATGACCCCCTGCATTTGGGCATGCTTGGCATGCATGGGACCTATGTCGCCAATATGGCGGTCAATTACGCAGATCTCTTGATTGCCGTGGGTGTTCGGTTCGACGATCGGGTGACCGGCAAACTCGAGACCTTTGCTCCGGAGGCCAAGATCATTCATGTTGATATCGATCCGACCTCGATCCGGAAGAATGTTTCCGTGGATGTCCCGATTGTCTCTGATTGCCGTCAGGCTCTCCAGGCCCTGAATGCGGAGTTCGCGCAACTGGAATCCGATGTGGATCTCCCCAAACGCTTTGCCTCCTGGCGGGACAAGCTTCGGGCCTGGGAAGAGGCCCATCCCTTGACCTACGATTCCAATGGCACAACGATCAAACCGCAGATGGTCATTGAAAAGTTGTATGAAATCACCCAAGGGGAGGCCATCATCAGCACAGAGGTCGGCCAAAACCAGATGTGGGCCGCCCAGCACTTCAAGTACACTAAGCCGAGGACCTGGCTCACTTCCGGCGGACTGGGGACCATGGGCTACGGGTTCCCGGCTGCTCTGGGGGCTCAGGTGGCCTTTCCGGACAGCCTGGTGATTGATATCGCCGGGGACGGGTCCATCCAGATGAATATCCAGGAACTGACCACAGCGGTCTGTCATCAGCTGCCGGTGAAGATCATTATCCTGAACAACAGCTGTCTGGGCATGGTCAGGCAGTGGCAGGAACTCTTCTATGACAAGAACTATTCCTGCACCTGTTTGGAAAAGACTCCGGACTTCGTGAAATTGGCCGAGGCATTCGGTGCCGAGGGCTACCGCATTACTGAAGTGCAGGAGATCGAATCCGTCCTCCGACAGGCCCTGGCCTCGAAAAAGACCGCGGTTGTGGAGGTGGTGGTGGATGAGGGTGAAAACGTTTATCCCATGGTTCCCTCCGGAGCCGGTTTGAATGAAATGCTTTTGGTCTGAGAAGGAGTGAACCATGCGGCACACGTTGTCCGTTCTGGTGGAAAACGAACCCGGAGTGCTTTCACGGGTGGCCGGTCTGTTCAGTGGCCGGGGTTTTAATATTGAGTCTTTGAATGTGGCTCCGACCATGGAACAAGGGGTTTCCCTGATGACCATTGTCACGGATGGAGATGAATTGATCATCGAGCAGATCAAGAAACAGCTTCGAAAGCTGATCACGGTGGTCAAGGTTGTGGATATGAACGAAGTCAAGCATGTGGACCGGGAAATGGTCCTCATCAAGGTCAATGCCACGGAGCACACCAGGGCTGAAGTCTTACGGATCGTGGATATATTCCGCTGTAAAGTCGTTGATGTCAGTCCTTCGGAATTGACGCTGGAAGCAACCGGGGATCGGGGCAAGATCAAGGCCCTGAGCAATCTTCTGCATCGCTTTGGAATCAAAGAGCAAGCCCGGACCGGAACGGTGGCTATGCGCAGAAGCATGCAAATGAAGGATTGAATCCGACCATTGCGCAGGCATCTGGTTTCGATAACGATTCATGAAAAAAAAATCAAAAAAACAGGTTGGAACAGGCTCCCGTTATGGGCTGCTGCTGGATAAGAGCCTGATCACCAAAGAGGATCTGGATCATATTTTTCGGGAAGCCAGACTCGGAAAGCTGGGTCCGGATGAAATCCTCATGGAAAAGTACGGCATTGCCAAGGATGCTCTCCGGCAGTCCCTGGAAGCCTTTTATCAAACAGAGTGCCTGGTTTTCGATCCCGGCATCGAACCGCCGTTTGAAATCTTCAACAAGCACAAACTGGATGCGGATTTTCTCAAAAAGTACTGCTGGACCCCGTTTGCCCAGGAGGAGCAGAACCTGGTCATCCTGATCGACAATCCCTTTGATCTGAGCAAAGTCGATGAGATTCAATTCATTCTGGGGACCAACCGGATCGAGTTCAAAGTGGCCTTAAAGCAGGATATCGAGGCCTATATCGACCGTTTTTTTCAAGAATTGTCCGGTGGAATGGATCTTGAACAGTTTGACGAAGCCATTGATGAAGGGGGGGAAGAGGAGAAGGGCAGCGACGATGTCGAGTCCATCAGTGAACAGGACAGCGAGGTAGTGCGTTTGGTCAATGCCTTGCTGGTGGAGGCCTGGAAAAAAGGGGCCTCGGACATCCACATCGAACCCAACTCCCAATCCAAGTACTGTGGTGTGCGTTTCCGGCTGGATGGAACCTGTCACGAGTTTCGCAAGCTTCGCTTCCACCTCTCCCGGGTGATTGTTTCCCGGTTGAAAATTATGGCCCGTCTGGATATTGCCGAAAGGCGCCTGCCCCAGGACGGAAAGATCAAACTGCGCTTGCCGGGGGGACGGCAGACGGTTGAGTTTCGCATGGCCACCATGCCCACCATTGACAACCAGGAGGATGTCGTCCTCAGGGTGCTGGCCTCAAGCAGACCCCAGGCCTTGGAAAACCTCGGCCTGGCTGAGGAAAGCTTGAAAGTCGCCAAGAAAATGATTTTTCAGCCCTACGGTCTGGTTTTGGTGGTGGGGCCGACAGGTTCGGGCAAAACCACGACGCTGCACTCGGCCCTGCATTACCTGAACACCGGAGACAGGAAAATCTGGGCGGCTGAAGATCCTGTGGAAATCACCCAGGAGGGGGTGCGTCAGGTTCAGGTCAATTCCAAGATCGGCCTGACCTTTGCCTCCGCCCTGCGATCCTTTCTCCGGGCGGATCCCGATGTGGTCATGATTGGTGAGATGCGGGACAAGGAAACCGCCCATATCGGCATTGAGGCCTCTTTGACCGGACATATGGTTTTTTCAACCCTGCACACCAACTCCGCCCCGGAAACCGTGACCCGCTTGCTGGATATGGATCTCGATCCGTTCAATTTCGCCGACTCCCTGCTCTTTGTCCTGGCCCAACGCCTGATCAGAACCCTGTGCCCGAACTGTAAAGAGCGCTACACGCCAAGCGCGGAAGCACTCGATGAGCTGAAAATTGAATTCGGTCCGGACTGGGAGGGGCATTTTCCGGCAGAATTCTTGAAAGCCCCGGTTCTGTTCAAGGCCAAAGGGTGCAATCTCTGTTATGAAGGGTACAAGGGACGGACCGGGGTGCATGAGCTCATGGTCAACACGGCGGAACTCAAAAAATTGATCAAATTCCGGAAATCAACCGAAGAGTTGCGGGAAGTGGCCAAAAAGGAAGGCATGCTCACCTTGAAGCAGGACGGCATTGTGAAGGTGCTCAAGGGCATGACTGATATCCACCAGGTCAGAAAGGTCTCGGGGTCTATTGAATAATACAGCCCCAGCCTTCCTTTAAGAAAATTTGGAGTTTTTCCTCGGAGTCGGAATCACTATTGGAATCGGTATCGAGGATTTATATGATGGGGTTTAAGGCTTAAATACCGATAGCGATTCCGACCGCGAATTCTTCAACCATACCAGTTTCTTTTTTGATCAAACTAGGCGTCGGCGGCCAGGGGCAAGGCTGAAACCTGAAACCCGACACCTCGTATGAAACTTCAAAAATGAACATCGAACATCGAACATCGAACGTCGAACGTCCAATGGTGAATCAAAGAAAAGACCTGTTCATATCCCGAATCGGCCTCTTCTTTCAAGCAATTGGTATTTCATTCATTCTTCTTTTTTTTCATTCAAAATTCAACGTTCGACGTTCGATGTTGGACGTTCAAATTCTGCTTGAAGGAATGAACATCGAACATTCAACGCTCAAATGAAACTTCAAACAAATGAAGTCACACTTCCAAGCATTGTTCAAAGCTCGTCAT
>CAZUMF010000094.1:0-14988 GCA_964621385.1 uncultured Desulfohalobiaceae bacterium | reverse complement strand
GAAAGATTGCTTCGCTTCGCTCGCAATGACGAGCGTTGATCAAGGCTTGGAACTATGACTCCATTCGTTTGAAGTTTCATACGAGGAAAGGCAGGGGAGAAGAGGGAGGTCGGAGGTCGGACCCGGCTTCACCCAGAAGTTTCCAGCTTCGCACAGAAGCTTCCGTCTTCGCTCAAAAGCTACGACGTGACAAGCCGACGTGACAAGCCGCCGTGGCAAGCGTCGGACGTCGGTAAAGGCAGGGGGAATGAACGTCGAACATCGAACGTTCAACGTCGAATGATGAATCAAAGAACAAACAAAAATCAAATTTATATTTGATTTTGGATTCGGATTTGCCTTCTCCGCCCTGAAATGCGAATATAAAGGTGTAAACGGGAAGAAAACCATATGATCGAGGACTTGCGATGAGCAAAGAGCGCAAGAATCAGGTGGAGGCGGGAAAGACCCGGGGAGAAACCCCGGGCAGGGACAACGAGGCCTTACAATCCGGGAAAGGCAAGACCGGAGAAGAACAGGAAACAGCCGGTTCGGAAGACCGGTCATCCCGGTCTCGGTCTTCCGCTGAATCCCGGGATGTGCCGGTCATCGGCCTGGGCGCCTCGGCCGGAGGGCTGGACGCCTTGAAGGCCTTTTTTTCCAAGGTGCCGAAACAGAGCGGCTTGGCCTATATCGTACTCATGCATCTTTCTCCGGATCAACCGAGCATGCTGCCCGAGCTTTTGCAGAAGGTGAGCGTCATCCCCGCGGCAATGGCCGAAGACGGGGAGACCCTGAAGGCGGATCATATTTATGTGGTTCCGCCGCGGAAAGAAGTCAGCATCTATGAGAGTACGATCCAGCTCATGGAAGTTAAGGACACGGTCGCTTCCATGCCCATTGACTACTTTTTCCGAACCCTGGCTGCGGACAAGAAAAGCCGGACCGCGGCGGTGATCCTCTCCGGGACCGGCTCGGACGGCTCCGTGGGCCTGAAAGACATCAAGTCCAACGACGGACTGGTCCTGGTCCAGTCCAGCGAGACCGCCAAATACGACGGCATGCCCTGGAGCGCCCAAAAGACCGGGCTGGCTGACATGGTCCTCGCTCCCGGGGATATGCCGGAAAAACTGTGCAGCTACTTTGATCGGCAGGGCCGGGTGGACAAAGAAGCAGTCCGGAAAGCGGACAACCGGGAACCGCTGCACAAGATCTTCGCCATGCTTCGGATTCAAGTGGGTCATGATTTTTCCAACTACAAGACCAAAACCATTCAGCGGCGCATCAATCGGCGCATGATCCTGAATCAGATAGGAACCTATGAAGAGTATCTCCGCTTTTTGCGTGAAAATTCCAATGAAATCGAAGCCCTGTTCCGGGAGCTGCTCATCGGGGTGACCAATTTTTTCCGGGATCCGGAATCCTTTGCAGTGCTCAAAAAGGACATCCTGCCGGACAAGATCGCTTCCCTCCAGGACGACAGCACCTTCCGGGTCTGGATCCCGGGCTGTTCTTCAGGTGAGGAGGCCTATTCCCTGGCGATTGTTCTTTGGGAAGTCCTGGACAAGCTCTCCAAAAGGATCTCCCTGCAGTTTTTCGGGACGGATATCGACCGGCAGGCCATCGACAAGGCCCGGGAGGGCTATTATCCCTCGAGCATCAAGGCCGATGTCAGCCAGGAGCGTCTGGAACGCTTCTTTTACAAAGAAGGGGAAGGCTTTCGCATTCGCAAGCACATACGCGAATCCATGATCTTTTCCGTGCAGGACGTGCTCAAGGATCCCCCCTTTTCCCGCTTGAACCTGCTCTGCTGCCGCAACCTTCTGATCTACCTGAAACCCGAGGCCCAGAAAAAGCTCCTGCCTCTCTTCCACTATACATTGCTTCCACAAGGCCTCCTTGTCCTGGGATCGTCTGAAACTGTGGGCGGATTCACCAATCTGTTCCACTGCCTGAACTCCAGCTGGAAGATTTATCAGCGCCGGGAAATTCCGGATTCCATGCGGGAGAGAATCGAATTTCCCACGGGAAAACCGGGAGAGCGCCCGCAGGACGAAGAATCCGGTCCGTCTCCATCACCGCCGAAGGCCGACTTGGAGAAACTGACCCGGGATGTGCTTCTGCAGCGCTTTTCCCCCTCCGGAGTGCTTGTGAACACGAATGGAACGGTGCAGCACGTCCTGGGCCGCACCGGCAAGTATCTGGAGCCGGCCAGCGGGCCTCCCAGTCAGAATATCCTGGATATGGCCAGGGAAGGGTTGCGCGTAGAGCTGTCCATGGCCCTGCGCAAGGCTGCTTCCACTCAGGAGGAAGTCATCCGCAGGCAGGTCCGGGTCAAGAGCAACGGCGCAACACAGCCCATCGACCTGCATGTCCTCCCGCTCAGCTCACCCAAAGAACTCGACGGTCGTTTGCTGGTTGTGTTCGAAGATGTCGAGACGGAGCCCAAGGCATCGGAATACTCCCGGGATGATCACGATACGGACGATGTTCACCAATATGAAGCCCGGATTGAAGAACTGGAGGATGAGCTGCAGATTACCCGGGAGAATCATCAGACCACAGTGGAAGAGCTGGAATCCTCCAACGAGGAGCTCAAATCCACCAATGAAGAGCTGCAGTCTTCCAATGAAGAGCTGCAGTCCACGAATGAGGAAATGGAGTCCTCCAAGGAGGAGCTGCAGTCCCTGAACGAGGAGCTGGAAACCGTCAATTCCGAGTTGCAGAGCAAGGTGGAGGAGCTCTCCGAAGCCCATGACGACATCACCAACCTGCTCAACGCCACGGAGATCGCCACGATCTTCGTGGACAACGATCTGCGCATCAAGCGCTTTTCCAAAGAGGCGGCCAAAATCATCAATCTCATTGACAGCGATATCGGACGCCCCTTGAAGGATCAATCCACCAGGCTCAGGAAGGTGAATATCATAAAGCTCACCCATCTGGTCCTGGAAAACCTTACGCCGGTTGAAAAAGAGGTGCAATCCCAGGATGAGACCTGGTACAGGATGCGCATCCGGCCCTACCGGACCAGTGACAACAGCATCCGGGGAGCGGTCTTGACCTTCATGGATGTGGACGAACAGAAGAAAAGCATGGAACAGCTCAAAACGATCAATGAACAGCAGGAGCAGGCCTGGTTTCTGGTACGCAGCATCTTTGACATGAGCGATACGCCCAAGGCCGTCCTCAATGATCAGAAACGAATCGTCATTGCCAACTCGGAACTGTGCCGGCTGGCCGGCCTGGAGCAGAAAACAATGGAGGGCCGGTCTGTTTTCGAGCTGGAGACGATGAATGTGAAATCGACGGATTTGCAGGCCAAACTCGATGCGGCTCTGCATGAGGAACGCAATTTCGACACTTCGAGCTTCCAGGTCGATACGCCGGACGGGAAAAAGACCCTGTCTATCCAGGGCCGGATCATCCCCAAAAGCCGGGAGCGTCCCTACCGGATCCTGCTCTGTTTCTGCAATCAGACGCCGGAGGCCTGAAAAATTTCACAGAATTGAAACCGAAACACGCGATACAGCTTTGAAACATGGACGATCCGCATTCCAGGGTCCTGCTGGCCGAGGATGAAAGAGCCCAGGCGCTGTGGCTTGGCAACCTGCTTGAGAAGCTTGGCTACTCGGTGAAGTGGGTTGAAAACGGGTATCAAGCCCTGGACAAATTGCGCAAAACCCGGTTCTGCATTGTGATGACGGATTTGGTGATGCCTGGAATGGACGGCTTTGAACTCTGTCAGGCCATCCGGAAAATGCGCAGCGACCATTACATCTATATCATCGTTGTCACCGGGAAGGAGGGCAAAGAAGACCTGATCGCCGGTTTCAACGCCGGGGCCGACGATTTCATGCACAAGCCGGTGGAGGAAAAGGAACTGTTCGCTCGGCTGCAAACGGCCCGCCGCATCCTGAATATGGAGCAGACCCTCCTGAACCAGTATCAGGAGATATCGCTGCTTTCCATTACCGATCCTCTGACCCTGACCTATAATCGCCGCTATTTCACGGAGCAACTGCAGACGGAGATGGTCCGCTGTTCCAGGTATGGCCATGATTTGACGCTCATCCTCTGCGATATCGACCGGTTTAAATCGGTCAACGACAGCCATGGCCATCTCATGGGGGATAAGGTCCTGCAGGCGTTTGCCAAAACATTGAATCGGGGCATCCGCCAGGAAATCGATTGTCTGGCCAGGTATGGCGGCGAGGAGTTCATCCTGATTCTGCCGGAAACCAACTGCGAAGACGCCCTGGTCTGTTCCGAGCGCCTGCGGCAGGCAGTAAACGAGCTGGAATTTTCAGGGGAATCCGGTTCATTCGGCATCACAGCCAGTTTTGGCACCGTCACTGTAGAGGGGCAGAGGAAAGGGAACTATCCGGACGTCGATGTGCTCTTGAAAGCCACGGACGACAATCTGTACACGGCCAAGCGACAAGGCCGCAATGTCTGTGTCTGCAGCAGAATCTGAATCCAAAAACCAGCGCCAGACGCTGGTTTTTGGATTGTTAGTAGAATTTGGTTCCAGGTTCACGGTTCACGGTTTGAAGAGGAAGAAATTTTGAAGATACAGTAGATGATGTCTATTGGATTGATTTTTCTTTATTCACCATTCAACGTTGGACGTTCGATGTTCGACGTTCATTCTCCCCTGCCTTCACCGATGTCCGACCTCCCTCTTCCCTCTCCCCTGCCTTTACCGACTTCCGACATCCGATGCTTGCCGCGGCGGCTTGTCACGGCGGCTTGTCACGTCGTAGCTTCTGAGCGAAGACGGAAGCTTCTTAGCGAAGCCGGAAACTTCTGGGTGAAGCCGGGTCCGACCTCCCTCTTCTCCCTCTCCTGCCTTCACCGACTTCCGACATCCGATGTCCGACCTCCCTCTTCTCCCTCCCTCACTCTTCCTCCTGCGGCGTTGACGGCAACAGTCCCCGGCTGCCCAGGACATCGTGGATTGTGGAAAAAAGTGTTTCAAACTCCACCGGCTTGACGATGTAGCCGTCGAAACCGGCTCCGAAAAAGCGTTCTTCATCCTCCTTGGTCTTGACATGGGCGGACAGGGCGATGACCGGAATTTCGGGATCCAGCTGACGCGGGTCTCCGGTCCGGATGCGGGTGGTGGCCTCCATGCCGTCCATGACCGGCATACGCAAATCCATGAGCACCAGATCGTAGCTTTTCTTTTCAAGCATTTCCAGGGCTTGTTGCCCGTTTTCCGCTATGTCGGTCTGATGGCCGTAGGATGAGAGCAGATCCACAGTAAAGACTTGGTTCATGGCTTGATCTTCCACCAGAAGAATATACAGCGGCGGCAGTTGAGGCAAATCGGGCGTTTCTTCGTGGCTCACCGGTTCTTCGGGAAGCCCGTCAGACTCAAAGGGCAGTATAAAGGTGAAGACGGTTCCCTGTTTGATTGTGCTTTCCACCCAAATCCAGCCGCCCAGTTCCGTGATGAGCCGCTTGCAGATGGCCAGGCCCAGACCGGTGCCCTGATTTTGTTCGAATTGGTTCCCGGACTGCTCGTAGGATTCGAAGATCCTGTCCAGACCCGCCTTGTCAATCCCTTCGCCCGTATCAGTCACCTTGAACAGGATCTCAATCCGGCCTTCCTGAGTTGGGCGGGGCGCTTCCGGGCTTTCATTGGGCAGAGCCTCGATGATCACCTCGCCCTGTTGGGTGAACTTGAGAGCATTGGAGAGCAGGTTGTTCATGACCTGCCGCAGCCGATGGGGATCGCCGATGACCCGGGCCGGGGTGTGGTCGGCGATCTGGAGCTGGAGTGAAAGCCCCTTTTCCTGGGCCAGAGGACGAAAGGTCTGCTGCATGGTATGCAAAAAACGCCGCAGGGAAAAGTCTTTTTGCTGGATATCCAGTTTGCCGGCCTCGATTTTGGACAGATCCAGCAGATCGTTCAAAAGATCGAGCAGGGCCTCGGCCGATTCCTTGGCCACAGCCAGACGCCGGCGCTGCTGCGGTTCCAGGGGATTGAGCAGGGACAAACGGAGCATGCCCAGAATCGAGTTCATGGGGGTCCGGATCTCATGACTCATCTTGGCCAGAAAGTCGCTCTTGGCGTGGCTGGCGGCCTCGGCCTGCTCTTTGGCCGCCTGCAGTTCAGCCAGCAGGCGCTCCCGTTCCTGCTCCTGCTCCTTTTCCCTGGAGATATCAACAAGGGCCAGGCGACAGACTTTCTGTCCGTTTTCCCGCCTGAGCTTGGATCGCAACCGGACCTGGAGGTCGCATTCGTCTCCGCAGCGGAACACAGTGTCCAGGCTATCCTCGCAGTCTTTTTTGAACAGGGTGTTCAGGAAGGCGTGGCAGTCCTTTTGACATCCCGGGGCAAAGAATCTGGACAGGGGTCGGTTGAGAAAACGGGTCCGCTCCAGCTTGAGCATGGTGCAGGCCGTCAAGTTGGCTGCATTGATCAGGCCGTCCTGGGTCACAATGAGATAGCCCACCGGGGCATATTCATAGAGATCGGCATAGGCGTTGCGAAGTTCGTCAAGTGATTTGTAGCTTTGTTTGAGTTCTTCATTCTGACTCAACAATTCGTTCTGGTACACTCCGAACTCATGGATCATTTCCTGAATGTCCGAACGGCTGAGGGCATCGATGTCGATCTGCTTGCCCTCGGCGGCTGCTCTGGCCTGCTGGCGGAGCCAGTCCTTATTGTGTTTCGGGGTGTCCTGTGCTGCCATTGGATTATTCCTTCTCCTTTTCAGATTTCCATAACCAGATGATGCCCGATTTACTCTATATCAGAATCAGATGAGAGTAAACAGTGATATTTTGGGGAGAAAGAAGTTTAGAGCTGTTTACCTTCTCGACTGAAATATAAATTCGAAATCCGAATATCGAAATTAGGATTTTCCAGTGTCATGTACGACCATCATAGCGAAGAGGCTTTTGACTTTGAAATGTCAATGTATTCATGAATATGTGTACTTAGGGTTGCGGGCGTAGCCAGCTTCAAATATTTTTTCTATTTTCTGCAATCTTATATATTCAATTTTCAATCTTCAATCCTCAATCCCCTCAGGTCCCATAAATCCGGGCCCAGAACATGGCCCGGCTGTATGGATTGTAGCCGTCCTCCTGTTCATTGGCCCAGGCCATGATCGGTGAGGTCCAGTGCCCCTGTTCGAGGCACTCCCCAACCGCCTTACCGATGGCAGCGGGGTGTATCTCCTGTCGATGTCCCTCCAGGACGGCTCGTTTGAGGCCGCTGTCCGCGGCCAGCTCCTGGTCGCTTGCGTCTTGCAGCAGCCGTTTGGCGGTTCGCAATTCGTCCGCAGCGGGCTGATAGGCGTCAAAGTCGCGATGGCGTCGGCACAGCTTTGATTGTTCGTACAGGGTCAGCAGTTCGTGCAGGCCTTCTCCGGCCTCCGGAATTGTGGCGGGCGTAGAGCTGATCATGTCCGCGGCCTTGTTCGGAGAATCGTACAGCCTCAGAAGCTCCCGCAAAAAAAGATTTTGGCCCTGCGGTTGCCGCCGGATACAGGTTGCGTAGCGCCTGCGGGAGGACTTCTGATGATAGGAGCCCACGCAGCGCAGAAAACGAAGATGCAGGGGATCGGCATAGGTGCTCAGGTCCAGGACGATCTGGCGGGGATGCAGCAGCCCGGCCTCCACCGGCACCTCCTGCCGGGTATTAAGTCTTTTGGCCAGGAATTCGGCAAGCCGGCCCAGACCGTCAAAAGCGTTGGCGCAGGCCGCAGACACCGGCCTCTGGCGGTGTCCCCGGGCATAGACCCGGGCGTATTGCTCCAGAAGCTCATGGCACGGACTGCCGAGCCGCTCCAGCCGTTTGTGGGCCGGCAAGGCAAAGGGAACGGCAAAAACGAAGTGATAGCCGGTAGCGGTCATGACCGTCAGGAATCTCAGGTTGCAGGCTTCCAGGAATCCGCACAACTGCTGGTAGACCGGCTCGAGATGGGTCTTGAAAATGTGGCGGCCGTTCCGGTAGATGTCCTCTGCATCCCTTTTGTTGATGTATTCCAGGTCCAGAAAGAACAGCGAGCCCTGTCTGGACCACAGGCTGCGATAGACATCGGCGCCCATGTCCAGAATGGCATCGAGTTCGCTGTTGCCCATGAAACAAAAGCGCCTGTCCTGATCCAGTCCGCAGACCACAAACTCGCTGTCCCAGTCTGAACCTGAGCCGCTGTCCCCGCCGCAGTATTCCACAATGCGCGGTTTGGTCTGAGTGTAGTATTCGTCCATACAGCAGTTAAAGTAGGTTCGCCCGCAATCCAAAGGTTCCGGGTTCACAGTTAAGAAAAAAAGAAAGCTTTTAGAATGCCCCAGAATGTATCTTCCGAATATCTTCCTCTTCAAACCGTGAACCTAGAACCGTGAACCGTGAACCTAGAACCGTGAACCATATTCGACAAGGACTTCGACTGCTTCAGAGCAACACCTTTTCAGGTTCTCTATGACAGAGAAGAAGCACTATGTCTATATTCCCAGTTTGTCCCTGCGGGTCTGAATATGCTTCAGCAGATTGTTCGCCGCAATGACCGGATCGGTCTCCACATCCAGCAATCCCCCGGTCACCCCGTTGAGCTCCTGGGTGAGCAGCCGGACCAGATCCGGGGCCCCGGTCACATTGGGAACCGGGTTGACATAGGTGTACAATCCCAGGGCCAAAGCGAAGATGGCATCGATGGTGGCTTTTTGTTCCATGTATTCTGGAGCCGCGGCCACCACGGGCAGGTCCGGCACCGGGACATCGCCCAGGGCCTGGGAAACCGCTGCAATGAGATCGGCCACCCGGCCGGTGTCGGTACAGGTGCCGTAGCTGAGAACAGGGGGAATGCGCAGGGCCTCGCACAGGGATTTCAGTCCGGGACCGGCCATTTCCACGGCATTGGCACTGCACAGGCCGCCGACCTGCAGGGCGGCATTGCCGCAGCCCATGGACAAGACCAGGATGTCCCGCTGGATGAGTTCCCTGGCCATGCGCACGCTGTGGACGTCCTGCCCGTGATCCCGCAGGGTGGTGCAGGACACGAAACCGGCCACGCCTTTGATGGTGCCGTCTTTGATGGCCTCCAGGAGCGGGGTCAGGGTGCCGCCCAGGGCCTCCAGGATGCTTTCCGTGGAAAAGCCGACCACCGCTTCTTCCCTGGGCAGATCAGTGATGGGCTCCACATTGTTGAAGCGATACTTGAAGTTCTCAACGCCCATCTCCAGGAGCTGTTCAGCTTGCTGAGCCGCCTGTTCCGGCACATAATTCAGGCGATCCTCGATGCCTTCAAAGGCTACCAGGTCGCTGACCGGAATGAGCTTGAACTGGTATTTCCGGGCGTACTCCACGTCCGCGGGCAGAGAGCAGTTCATGTCCGCGGCAAACAAATCCACGCACCCTGAGGCCAGAACCGCTTCCTGGGAGAGCCAGTTGCCGGTGAATCCGTAAAAGACGTCATCCATTTCCCAGCGCTGGATCATTTCCTGTCCGGTTTCGATACTGGCGATGACCCGCAGGCCCTTGGCCCCGGCTGCTTTGGCCTTGTCCTGCCATTCCGGGGATCTGGCCAGCTGGGCCATGGCAAAGCCCAGAAATGGCTCGTGACCGTTGGGCAGGACGTTGACATACTCCGGGTCGAGCACCCCGAGATCGACCCGCATGGAATGCGGCCGGGGGATGCCGTAGAGCATGTCCTGGCAGTATTCAGTGCAGATCTGGCTCTGGTAGGCCATGGCAATGCCCAGGCGCATGGCCTTGAGGGCCAGGCTCACATAGTAGCCGTCCACATTGGTCAGGCAGGAGCTGGTGACCCGCTGCACCTCCCCGTGGATGCCGCCGGGAAAGATGTCCAGCTGTTTCCAGACCTGCTTGCGTTCCGCCGGGGCCAGCGCTTCCACAATCCGGCTGGGCTCTTCGGCCTTGCGTTGGAAATCCTTCTCGACAAAATCGCACAGGGCCAAGGCAAGGTCGTTGGTATCCCCTGTGACATCGAGTCCCAGTCTTTCGGCAAAAGCTGTGAGTTTACCGGGCTCGCGGATGACAAACGGGGTCTGGCCTTTGGCTGTGGCCCGCAGGGTCTGGATGGTTTTTTCCGTATGATACTGATAGGTGGAAGCCCCCATGACGTTTCTGAGGGCCATCATGCGCATGGCCATGCCGTCCGCCTTGATGCCGCAGACCCCGCGTTTGTCCTTGGCCGCATCGGCCCGGCAAGGTCCGTTGGAACACAAGTCGCAGCGCACCCCGCCCATGCAGTAGGGACAGCGTTTGTCCGGATCATCCCCCAGGCCCTGGGCCTGATACCGGTCCCAGACATTGCTCATCCCGTCTTCGACGATTCGTTCATACAGACGTTGCACCGACTGATGCTGGGATATCCTGTTCTTTTCCATTGCGCGCCTCCTTCTATTTGGGCATTTCGGATTCAGCGGATTTTTCAGATAATAATAGAATGAATATTCCGGCCTGCATAGGGGAGAAAAGGGGGATTTTTATCCGAAATCTGACGGAAACCGTCAGATTTCGGATTGGCATATTTTGTGCATAATAAATACTGATCCAAATTTTGGTTTTTGAAACAAAGACTGATTGTCCGCTGTGGTTGGAGCCTTTGTCCTGCTGATTCTCAGCCTGCTGCTCATTTTTCGATTGAATCGCAGCAAGTGGGGCCCCGAAGGCTCCCATCTTCCCAAGATCACCAGCATCCTTGATGAATAATCCTGTTTCGCTCCAATGTCACAAAAGGAGTGTGACACCTGTGGAAAATAGGGGTCAGTGGCTGGGAAAGAGCGCTGGGGTGCGGCGGACGGATTCAACAGTTCGAGCCCTGAAACCGCCCGTCAGATATGGAATGGCTTTAAGGAGTGTACTGTGCTGTGCAGATCATCCGGATCGATTCAGAGCTTGGTCATTTGGAATAGAAATTGCAAATTGACTATGTGAATGAGCGTTACACTAAGCAAGGAGGAATTCAAATGAGTACAGACGTAACCCAGTGTCCATTGACGAAAGGCGAGCATATGCTCGTGGCTTTTGACGGTTCAGAGCACAGCAATTTTGCGGTCGACCAGGCCATCAGCCTGGGCGGAATGTGCAACAGCAAGATCTTTCTTCTCAGCGTGGTCAGCCTTCTCCCCGAGTATGTCGGGGTTGCCCCGGATTACGTCGACAATCTGACCGAGCAGGCCCAAAAATACTTGGTGGATGCCAAGCAGAAGGTAGAACAGGCCAACATCGCGTGTGAAACCATTCTGCGAAAGGGGGCGAATCCTTCTGAGTATATCCTTGACGAGGCTAAAAAAAAGCAGATCGACCTGATCGTCATGGGGACGCATGGACGGTCCGGTCTGGAGAAGCTCTTTCTCGGCAGCGTCGCCCAGAAGGTTGTCGGCCACGCTCCCTGCCCGGTGATGGTCATCCCGGCCAGGGAATAAGGGCAGGCGGATCGTGCAGGAATGAGTTAAGCAAAGCAAAAAAGGTCAGCTCAGAAAAAATTATTTACGGGGAGCTGACCTTTTTGTTTGACTGCACAAGGAATTGTTGCACGCACTGATCGCTCATTTTATACTTTGCCTCTGTGCTGGGTCATTTTGGCTGGCGACACACTCTTCCGGTACACTCATCTGGTTCCGGTATCGGTAGAGCGATACTGTCTGCCTGCATCAAATTCCTGTCCGGCTGAAGGCGGGCCGACGTGAACGATGCCCTGCCTTCCAGTCCTGCGGATATGATTCAGATATCCCTCTTCATAGGCGCGAAGCGCTTCCCGCACAGTTTCGCCTTGGAACGGATAGACCATGATCTCGGTCTGGGCCAGGGCACTGGTACCCTTGGGCCCGATGCTGCCGGTGATGATGGCCTGGACCCCTTGAGCGTTGATTAACTGCACCAAATGCATCCCGGCGTTTAGGTTTGGATTAAATCGGGTCCAGTTCTCGATATAGGATACTGTCTCTGTGTTCGTGTCATAGAGTACAAATCCGCGAGCGTTGCCGAAACGAAATTCAAAAGGACTGTCCAGGGAATTCTGTTGGGCGCTCACTGCTAGTTTCATGATGGTCTCCTTGCCTTTCGGCCGGTATATGACCCCGTGGAAAACCGGGTCGTGTTCAACCCGGTTTTCCAGGGGTGAGCCAGGGGCAAACCCCTCAGCTTGCATGGGAAGCAGACATGAAGCAGTAAGCAATTACCGTGCCAGAGTCGTCATTTGACTGGAAAGAGAAGCGAAAAATCCGCTTCAAGTGAGATTTTAAAATTATTTCAATCTATTTCAGCAAGTTGAAAAATAAAAAATGAAATCTTTTTGTTGGTGAACCTGTCGTTTCGAAAGGGGGATGCCTGGCGCGACCCCTTTCTGCGGCTTCCAGACATGTGACATGATACAAAAAGGCCTGTGGCACAGGTGGGGCAAGTGGAGAATATGAAAAATCCTTCAGACCAGCTGAGCCATGATTTCCCGGTTGAAGGCCGGAATATCTCCGGGGTGCCTGGAGAAAACGTACTTTCCATCCACGACCACCTCGGCGTCTTCATACAGGGCCCCGGCATCCTTGAGTTCCGAAGCCACACTCGTATAGCTCGTGGCCTGTTTCCCCTTGAGCAGGCCGGCGCTGATCAGGATCTGGGGACCGTGGCAGATGGCGGCGATGGGTTTGCCGACCTGATCAAAGCTCCTGGCGGTATCCAGGACTTTGCTGTTTTCCCTGAGTTTGGCCGGGGCCTTTCCTCCGGGCAGCAGGAGCAGATCATAGTCCCGGGACGGCTCCGCAGGCAATTCATCAACAGCCAGGTCCGCCTCGACTGTGTAGCCCTTTTTCCCGGTCATCCGGCTCTTTTGCAGTGAGGCTACATCCACGGCGTATCCTGCCTCGAGCAGCCGGTTCATAGGGCAGAGCAATTCCGTGTCTTCAAAATCATCCGCTGTGACAATAAGGATGCGTCCAGTATTCATTGGTTCCTCCTAAGCCGTTCGGTTCAACATATCGGTTCATCTTTGTCAAAAAAAAACAAGAAAATGTGTTGCTTTGAAGTCGTTGAAGTCCTTGTGAAAGAAATTTCGAATTTCTAAATGAGCGTCTTGTCCGGCAAGCTCGCCACGACATCGCTGTCGATGTCCAGGAGGACTTCGTCTTCTTCAACCCGATCCACCCAGTACGTGGGGATCAGCTTGTGCTCCTTTGAAAAATGGCCTTTGGAAATGAGCAGATGCGTGACCCGCTGATGTTCCGATTCAGTATACAGTTTTTCCACGTCACCCATTTTTTTGCCGTCCCGGCTGATCACATCAGCTCCTTCCTGAATGGCCACAGTCCCCTGGGGTATGTTTTTTTCCACGGCAACGTAGTAGGGCGGCCTTGGGGCCGGATACATGTCGGTGCCCCACCAGGGCAGCCCCACCCAGGGATGATACCACATGACCGGTTTGACAAAATTGGTTTGATACGCGGAAGGCGAATGAATTTGATCGGCCGGGATGTGTGACTTTTTTTCAAAATCCGGCCATTGGTCAGGATCACCGGCTCCTTCCGCCAAAATCACCCGATCTTCAGCTGACTCCTGGATTTGGTCCAGGGGGATGACTTTCTCCGTGGGAAACAGGTGTCCCTTTTTGGTGACGATGTGGGTCACCTCCCGTGATTTGGGGTCAAGGACAATCCGTTCGACCTGCCCGATTTTTTTGCCTTCTGCACTGAAGACATCGGCGTTTTCCTGAAGCTGCATGGCCTTACTCCTTGTGTCTGTTGCAAACCGTATGTTGTACGTTTCAGTATTGATTCAGACTTCGTACCTAGATTACGTCTTTGAAAATTCACTATTTTTAAACATTCTTTTGGTTTTTGGTGTCATACGAGCTTTGCCAGAGGCAAAGCCGGGATCACAAATGGGTTTCAGAGAGGATATCATGATGCGCCGCTCCCTGCGGAGGATCGCTGAAAGCAGAAGGATTAAAAAAGTTCGCCAAATGCCGAATGGCCGCATACGCGTCATGGCCCTGGGCTTCAATGGCCAGGACAGCCCCGTTGCCCGCTGCCAGGGTCAGAATATCCAGGATGCTCTTGGCGTCGACTTTCATCTCATTGTACACAAAATGAATACGGGAGGCGAATTTCTGGGCCTCCTGGGCCAAATGGGCGGCAACTTGCATTTGCAGGCCTTCCTCCTGATGGACGATCACGTTTTTTCGATGGGTTGCGTGTTTCATAGCCATGCCCTCCGGTTCATGCCTGTTTCAGGTCTCCAATCCTCATCTAGCCCCTCCTTATGCAAACTGCATGCCTTACTGTGGATCACAACCAGGCTTGAAAGCTTATGTACTTGAAATGGTGATATTTTTAAAATCTATTCCTGAATCGAAATACTGAAAGCTTTGCTTTAAGTCTTTGCTATTTCGATTCATTGTCGAAAGCGTCCTGTTTCGTTTGTGCTTGCCCGGGCAAAGAGAAAAACCGGGTCAAATGTGGCGGGGTGAGACATCGTGAATGAGACATGTCACAGATCTTGACCGCAAGGATGCCGCCCAGACTTGAAAAATCAGGCCGTCCCTGTTGGCACTGTATTTGCAAACAATCCATACCAGACACAACTGTTCATCTCTGCATGGAGGACCTATGCTTTTGCACAATAGCTTTTACAAACCGTATGAAAAGACAGAAAATCCAGCGGAGACAACCGGCCTGGTGGTTGTTTCCAACCGCCTCCCGGTCACCTTTGATGATGGCGGCGTGCTTGGCTTGAGTTCCGGGGGACTGGTGACCGCCATGACCCCGGTCCTGAAAAAAAAGGGAGGCATCTGGCTCGGCTGGCCTGGAACGGATGCTGATGTCGGGCCGCAATTGCAGGATTTTTCCGAAAACAATCCTTACCAATTGAAAGATGTTCCCTTGAGCCCAGAGGAAGTCCAGAAATTTTATTACGGATTTTCCAATCAGGTGCTCTGGCCCCTGTTTCATGGACTGCCTGAAAAATGTCGATTCCAGGAGGAATACTGGCAGACCTATCAGGCCGTGAATGAAAAATTCGCCAGAAAAGTCGCT
>CAZUMF010000093.1:0-15034 GCA_964621385.1 uncultured Desulfohalobiaceae bacterium | reverse complement strand
ACCTGTGAACGTAGTCTGGACCATGGCCAATCCTGAAATATCCGGACTGATCGAGCCTACTCCCTTGACCGGAGCAGTGACACTCAAGGACAAGGACACTGGCAGGGAAATCACCCGCTACACGGTCATTGAGGAAAATCTCGAAGTTTTGCTGCCCAGGCTCAAGATGTGGCACAGGCTGCAACAAACGCCCAATAAAGAAAAGAAAGTGGCTATTCTTTACTACAACCACAGCCAGGGCAAACAAAACATCGGGGCCAGCTATTTGAATGTCTTTCGCAGCCTGCAGCTTATCTTAAAGCGCATGCAGGAAGAAGGCTTTCAGGTAGCCGGAGACAAACTGCCCTCTGAACAGAAAATTAAGGAATTAGTGCTGCAATATGGCCGTAACATTGGCAGTTGGGCCCCGGGAGAACTGGAACAGATGCTTCAAAGCGGTACGGTCATCCGCCTGCCGATCACCAGGTATAAAAAGTGGTTCGACAAGCTGCCCGAGGATTTTCGCCAGGCAGTACTGAAACAATGGGGACCTGTAGAAAGATCAAAAATCATGATCAAAGAGAATGAATTGATCATTCCCGGAGTACGCCTGGGCAAGGCCATTCTCCTGCCCGAGCCCTCCAGGGGCTGGGGCGATGAGCCCATGAAGCTCTACCACGACCCAACCTTATATCCCCATCACCAGTATATTGCCGCCTATTTGTGGCTAAAACACGAATTTGAGGCCGATGCCATGATCCATCTCGGTACCCATGCCACCTATGAATGGCTGCCAGGCAAGCAGGCCGGACTTTCCCCCTCCTGCCCCCCGGAAATCATGCTCACGGATATCCCCAGTCTCTACCCCTATATTGTAGATGACGTGGGGGAAGGAATCCAGGCCAAACGCAGAGGACGCGGTGTTATAATCGACCACCTGACCCCGCCTCTGCGCCGGGGAGGGCTGTATGCAGAATACCGCCGGCTGTATGATTTGACCAATAGTTACAACCGCTCCCAGGCTCTTGAAAGCACGACCTCTGAGGTAAAATTAGATGAGATACAAGACATTACCCAAAAACTGGGACTCACCAAGGATCTTGATTTAAATGAGTTTGATGCAGAGGCCCTGGAGGTAATCGAGCATTACCTTTTAGAGCTTAAGGGCAACCTCATGCCTTATGGAATGCACACTTTCGGCCGTTCCCCGCAAGGCAAGCCCCTGGCGGAGACTGTACAGGCCATAGCCGAGCGAAACAAGGACGCTTCTAAAGTCACAATCAAAAGTTCGCTTCAAAGCTCCGGCGAACTGGAGATCAAACGCCTGATCAGCGGCCTGGAAGGGAAATACATTCCGGCAGGGCAAGGCAATGACCCGGTGCGCAACCCTTCAGCCATTCCCACCGGCAAGAACTTTTTCGGCTTTGACCCGGAAAAGATCCCTTCACAATCAGCCTGGAAACTGGGCAAAAAAGCTGCCCAACAGATTATTGATGCTTCCTTGCAAAAAAACGGGGCCTATCCCCAAAAAGTGGCTGTTGTACTCTGGGCCACGGAAACCATTCGCAATGAAGGCTTCAATGAAAGCACCATCCTCTATTTGTTAGGATTAAAACCCACCTGGGATGCCTCAGGCAGGGTTACCGGTACAGAGATCATTCCAGGCAAAAAGCTGGGTCGCCCCCGCATTGATGTCCTTATCAACCCTTCAGGGCTCTACCGCGACCTCTTTCCCAACAAGATGCTCTATCTGGACCGGGCTGTTCAAAAGGCCGCTTTGCAGAAAGACATCAAAAACCTTTTGCGCGAACACACAGCCCACATGAAAAACTTTCTAATGGACAAGGGCGTACCTGCAGAAGAGGCGGAGAAGCTCTCCAAGGTGCGTATTTTCTCCGAAGAAGCAGGCTCTTATGGCACAGGGGTCTCGGAAATGACCGGGGCCTCAGGGGTGTGGGAATCTGACCAGGAAATCGTAGAAGTCTATGAAAACCGGGTCGGCTTTGCCTTTGGACAAGGTTTGTGGGGCAAGCCCGCCAAAGACCTCTTCAGGCAAAACCTCTCAGACATCGATACCGCGGTGCACTCCCGTTCCTCCAATGTCTACGGTACCATGGATAATGACGATATGTTCCAGTATCTGGGCGGTCTTTCTTTGGCTGTGCGCAAGGAAAGCGGCAAAGCCCCCGATACCCTGGTGACGCAGCAGCAAAGGGCCAATGAGGTTGGAGTGGAGAACGTGGCCAAGACCATAGGCCTGGAACTTAGGACCCGCTACCTGAATCCGAAATGGATTCAGGGCATGAAAAAGGAAGACTATGCCGGAGCCAGGGAAATGGAACAATTTGTAGAGTACATGTGGGGCTGGCAGGTGACCACTCCCCAGGCCATAGATCAAGCCAAGTGGGAACAGACCTATGAAGTCTATGTAGAAGATAAGTATGATCAGGATATCAAGAAATTCTTTAACAAGGCCAACCCCTGGGCCTATCAATCCATGACCGCCCGCATGCTGGAAGCCACGCGTAAAGGGTACTGGCAGGCAGAGGACAAGATAAAAAAAAAGCTGGCCGCGGAATACGCCCTGAACGTTGTCAACAAGGGAGTGGCCTGCTGCGACCACACCTGCAACAACCCCCTGCTCAACCAGATGGTGGTGAACATCATCTCCCTGCCCGGGGTTCTGTCCCCGGAGATGGTGGAGCAGTTCAAGCTGGCCCTGGAGCAGGCCATGGGCCGGGAGCTCGACCAGCAGGTCCAGGACAGGGAGGCCCTGCAGGCGAAGCTCAGTCAGAGCCTGAACAACCCTGACCAGTCCGGGGATGAGCAGCGACAGGAGAAGGCCGCACAGAAGAAAGCATCTGCCAAGGGCTCCCGGCGCGAGAATGTCAAGGGCTACACGCTAGAAGAGATGAGCACCAAGGACAAGACCTCAAAGCCGGCGTCCTCGGGGGTGCAATGGTTCGCGTCTCTGGGGATTCTTGCAGTCATCGCCCTGTTCTTGCTCGGGGCCTCAAGACAGCACAGGCATAGACCCCTCTGAATTGCGGCCGGAGCCAGTCACAGGTCTATTGGAGAAAATCGATGCACGTCCCCATTATCATGGCCGCCTTTGGCACCACCACCAGGGCCAGGCAGACCTACCAGGTCATTGATGCCGGGATCCGGTCCTGCTTTCCGGATCATCCTGTCCATTGGGCCTTCACCTCCAGAATGGTCAGGGACAGGATACAGCACAAGCAGGGTTTGGAGTTCAAGCACCCCCACCAAGTGCTGAACGAGGTGGGGGAAAAAGGGCAGGCCTGGGCAGTGGTCCAGTCCCTGCATCTGACGGCGGGTCATGAATTCGATCGCCTGGTGGCTGAAGTCAAGTCCTGCCCTGTTCGGACCTCTATCGGCCTGCCCCTGTTGGACTCGCCCGAAGACTATGCGGCTGTGGTCAAAGGGCTGGACCAGGAACTGAACCACCTGAACAGGGATGAAGCCCTGGTTCTGGTGGGACACGGAACCGACCACGCCATCTGGAGTGCTTATCCCTGTCTGGAAAGCATGGCCCGGAAAGAATTGGGGAACAGAGTCTTTGTCGGGGTTGTTGAAGGCTGGCCGGAATCCGGAGACATTGTCAAGGTTGTAGTTCAGGCCGGCTTCAAGCGGGTGCGGCTGGTGCCTTTGATGCTCGTGGCCGGAGTCCATTTCCAGGAAGACCTGGCCGGGGATGATGAAGACTCCTGGAAAAGCCTGTTTGAAGGTCAGGGGATCGATGTCGCCGTCGAAAGCCGAAGTCTGGGACACATGGGCTGTATCATCGATCTTTTCGTGAAGCACATCCAGGCGGCCCTGGATATCATCCCTCCACAGGCGGAACAAAGGGATTCCAAGGCTGATCGCTCAAAGGTCTTGACAGGTCCTTCGTCCTGCTGTTAGTAACACATTTAACTATTTCATGTTACCAAGTCTGCAAAAAAGCAGCGGCCTGCTGGTCCCTGTTTCAGCTTTTCATCTGAAGTTTCACAAAAGACCTATGAGGCTCTTCCACCGCGTGAATCTCCCGGGGCGTCATCCTGTCAAGCAACATCAAGCCTTCCGGCAGGCTGTCCGCCTGGTCCGTTCCTTGTGCCTGCTTTTTCTGGGAATCCTGCCGGCTGTTCCAGCAGCGCTTGCAGCCAAGGGCGACATTTCAATCGCTGAACACAAGGTGCTTTACCAGGCCTGGCAGCTGCTGGATCAGGACAAGCCCGGGCAAAGCCTGGATGTTCTGGACCGCTCCCTGTCCCCGAAATCTGCGCCGGCCCAGTGGTTTCTCCTGCGCGGCAACGTCCTCCTTGAGCTGAACCGGGATGAGGAGGCCGGAACGACCTTCAGCAGAGGCGCCCAACGCTATCCAGAACATGAACGCCTCCAATACAACCAGGCCGTGACCGCCTATCAGACCGGCCGGTGGGAGCAGGCGGCCCGCTCCTTTGTCAAGGCCTTTGAACTCAGCCGGGACCCGGAACGGCTCTTCAACGCCGCCGCAGCCTGGCACCAGGCCGGACAGAACCAGCAGGCCCTGCAGATCCTGGACAGCCTGGTGCAGCGGGTCCCCGGCCGGAGCCGGTACTGGAGACTTCGGGCCAGGGTGTACCTGGAAGAACAGGACCTGCCCCGGGCCGCTTCGGCCCTGGAGATCGCCTACGCCCTGCAGGATCCGGACAGCTCAGAATGGACGGAACTGGCCCGTCTGTATCAGGCTATGAACGCCCCGCTTGCAGCGGCCGAAAAGCTGGCCCGGGCAGCAGGGAAAAACCCCGGGCCACACAAATGTCAAGACATTGCGTCCCTGTTCACCCGGGCCTATCGCCTGGATGAGGCCCTGAGGTGGATCAACAGAGCCCTGAATGGCAAGACCTCAGCCTCGTTTCTGGCTCACAAAGCCGAGTTCCTCTACCGCTTCGGCAACTTCGAGATGGCCATTCAGACCGCAGAACAGGCCCTGGAGCTGGATGAACAGCTCGGCTCCATGGCCATGCTCATCGGGTTGTCCTCCTGCCAGCTCCAGGACTGGCAGCGGGCGGAAATTGCTTTCATCAGGGCCAGGCGGGTCAAGGACACCCAACAACAGGCCAAAGCCTACCTTGCTTCGCTTCAGGCGCTGCGCAGGGCCAAGGCTGAAAAACACCGCAATCCGCAAGAAATGGAATCAAGGGAGTTTGGAGGATGATTGTGCCCTTGAAGTGGTTCTTTATCCTGGCTTTGGCCATGCTGCCAACGCTCTTGCCGGCTCAGCAGGCCTTTGCACACGAGCCAGGGGAGATCGAACAGGATTTACAGCAGGTCCTGAAGAATCAAGCGGAACTCCAGAAACAGGTCGATGCCTGGAGCGCTGAAAAACAGGCCCTTTTGCATGAGATCCTCGATCTGAAGCTGAAGAAACAGTGGCTTGCCTACCAGAACAAGCAGCATGAGGGCTACCTCGATCAGCAAAGAAAGACCATCGCCGGAATTCAAGACCGGGTCCAACAGGCCGCCTCCCTGCGCCTGAAGCTGGAGCCGTACCTGGTAAAGGTGGTGGAGGGTCTGGAGCGAATGGTCGGTGACAATCCCGCTTTCCTGCCCCGGGAACGGCAGGAGCGGATCGCATTTCTCAAACAGTCGCTGCAGGAATACGGTCTGGACATGAGCGAGCGGCTGCGTCGGGTGCTGGAGGCGCTGCAGGTCGAAGCCGGCTACGGAAGGAGTGTCGAGGTCAGAGAGCGGGAGCTGATCCTGGACGGGAAAAAATCACTGGTTAAAATCCTGCGTCTAGGCCGGGCGGCCCTGTATTCCGTTACCCTGGACGGACAGCAGGCACGAATCTGGAATCCAAAGTCCCGGACTTGGTCTCTGCTGCCGGTCGAAGTGGGCGGGGCGATTCTGAAGACCATGGACATGGTGGAGCAAAAGCGGGCGGCGGACTTGGTGTCCCTGCCTCTGCGCAAGCCGGTGGCTGTAGACAAAGAGGGCAGTCTGGATGCGCAGTGAACGAAACGCCTCTCTTGTAAAACTGAGCATCTGGATTGGACTGTCCCTGCTGAGCATCTGGCCCTGGGCGGCACCGGCCGAAGCCCGTGAGACGTGGAGCCAGGTCAAAACGGAAATCCTTGATCTGAGCCGGAACATCCACAAGGACACTGCCTTGACCAAAGACTTGGTGTCCAGGGATGAGCAGGGTTTGAAACAAGAGCTCAAGTCCCTGAAACAAAGTGTGGCCAAGCTCGAAGCCGGTCTTAGGGAGAAGCAGGAGAAACTGTCCGAACTCGAAACACAAGAGCAGACCCTGCGTCACAACCTGAAACAGGAACTCGAAGAGGTCAGGGGCGTGCAAGGCACGGTGCTGGCCGGCGCTAGGGAGTTGCAGTCCCTGTTCCGGGACGCCCCTTTGGGCCCCGCTCTGAATACCGACCTGGAATTCCTGGAACTCCTGGAAAACCAGGAGACCATGCCCGGCATGAATGAGATTCGAAGCCTTGTGGACGTCTCTTTTCAAGTCATGGAGGCGTCCGAAGACATCATCCGCTTCAAGGGATCGTTTCTCGATCCGGACGGCCAGACGGCCCGGGGTGACATTGTCAGAATCGGCGGGATCGAAGCTCTGTACTGCACTGCTGATGCATGCGGTTTTCTCCGGCCCGGTCCGGATCCGGGAGTATTGCATCAGGTGCCCGCCGACCTGTCCTGGTTCCTTCAGAGGGATATCAGGGCCTACCTCAGGGGGGAAGAAGAACAGGCCCCACTGGATATTTCCAATGGAGCCGTGTTTGAGCGGTTGGCCGGGCAGAAAACCTGGAAAGAGTGGATTCAGGACGGAGGATTTTTGCTCTGGCCCATCTTTGGAGTCGGGCTTTTGGCCCTGGCCCTGGGTCTGGAACGTCTTGTCTTCATCCTGCGCATCAGATCCAACTCCGAGCGCATCATGCAAACCATCACCTCGCTCATCCAGAAAGGCCGGTGGCAGGAAAGCCTGGACTTCTGCCGGCAAAACCGCAACTCCCCAACCTCGCAGGTCATGGCCAGGGGCCTGGAATGCATCGGCCAGAGCAAGCAGATCCTGGATAACGCCATGCAGGAAGCCCTGCTCAAGCTCCTGCCCCGCCTGGAACGATTTCTGCCCACGCTGAGCGTCTTGGCGGCCATCGCGCCTCTTCTGGGCCTGCTGGGGACGGTGACCGGGATGATCACCACCTTTCAGACCATCACCATCTTCGGGACCGGCGATCCCAAGCACATGGCCGGTGGCATCTCCGAGGCTTTGATCACCACCCAGGCCGGACTGATGGTGGCTGTGCCCATCATGTTCCTGCACCACATCCTGGACAGAAGGATCGAGAAGATTTTAGGGGACATTGAGGAGAAGGGGGCCAGACTCTCGCTGTTGCTGCTGCAGCATGGCACAATAGAGGATCGGGATGCTGAGCAGGCTTGAACAGCTTATCATCCATAGTCTGGAATTCTTGAACGCGGGTGGCGCTGTCATGTGGCCTCTGCTGATCCTCTCCATCTGCATGTGGTGGCTCATCTGCAGCAAAGGTCTGGAACTGCTGACCTGGCGTCGGCGGGAGCAGCCGGTCCAGGCCCTGGTCCAAGGGAAACGAAGGGGTGCCGAGTGGCAGGAAGCAATTCTCGATCTGCTGCGCACCCTGCCGGACCAGGCCGGACCATTGGACGGCAGGACCTTGAAAAAACTGACCAGGGGGCTGGACGCCCGCATCGACCATTCTCTGCAGACAATTCTGCTGCTGGCCGGCGCCGCACCGCTTTTGGGTCTGCTCGGAACCGTGTGCGGCATGATCGCGACCTTTGAGGTCATCGCCGGATTCGGTACCGGCAATGCCCGGGCCATGGCCGCCGGAATCTCGGAGGCCCTCATCTCCACCCAGACCGGCCTGCTCGTGGCAGTGCCGGGTCTGGTCATCGGCAGCCTGATGATCAAGAAAGCCCAGGAGCTCAAGAATCGCATGCATCGATTCGCCCTGCTGCTTGTGCGTGAATTGAAGGCATCGTCGACACAAAGTATAGAAGAGAAGACGAATGGACAGTCTCCGCTACAGCCGTAAAAAAACCAGGGGGAGCGTGGAGTTGAACATCGCCCCCTTGATCGACATGATCTTTATCCTGCTCATCTTCTTTCTGGTGACCACCAGTTTTGTCAAGGAGTCCGGGGTCGAGGTGCAACGGGCCGAGGCCCGCTCGGCCAGGGTTCAGGAACAGACCACGGTCATCATCAGCGTGACCGAAGACAACGTGCTCTACATGGAGGGCCATCCCATCGACGTACGCCGGGTCCGGGGCGCCATGGAGCGGATCATGATGGATACGCCCAATCCGTCCGTGGTTATTGCTGCGGACCGAAACAGCCGATCCGGCAAAGTGATCCAGGTCCTGGACAGCTGCCGCCTGGCCGGAGTGGACGATGTGAGCGTGGCCGCCAGCCAGCCGGGGCAATGATTCCCATGCAACAAAATGACGGGTTCTTGTGCTTCAGACGACCAGGACGCAGCCGCAGCTGGATCATGTTCGGGCTGGCCCTGGTGATCAATGCCGTCTTGTTCCTCCTGCTCCCCTGGCTCACCCGGGTTCAGCAGCCTTCTGATCACCAGGGCCTGATATCGGTGCCCACCAGGGTAGCCTCCCTCCCAGCGAGGGTTTCCAGCCGGCAGGAGTCGACAGCAAAACAGCAGCAGCACACGCGCAACCCCATGCCTGAAAAGACCCTGCCCGAGATACCCATGACTCCTGAAAGACCGCCCGGCAAACTCCAGGCGAAAATCGAAGTCCAGCCCCTGGAGTTTGAGGAGCTGATGCCAAAGCTGCAGACAGCCGCCATCAAGGTGGACAAGCCCGTAGCCCCTCCTGTCGAGCAGGCGGCAGAACCCCAGCCGGCGCCTGAACAGCCGGGAGAGGAGCCAGCCTTCGAAAAAGCGCCGCCCTCTGTCCAGCAGGCAGCCGGCCCAGGCCAGAGCCGGCCCCAGCCGCCGAAAGTCCGGTCCGGACCCTTTTCCCTGGGTGAAGTGGATCAGCGTCCCAGGCCGATCAAAAAAATCAACCCGGTTTACCCCTTCAAAGCCAGACGGCAGAACATTGAGGGGATGGTCATGCTTGAATGCCTGGTTGATTCCAAAGGCAAAATCAAGGAGATCAGTGTGGTCTCCGCGGAGCCTGAAGGGTTTTTTGAAGCCAGTGCCAAAGAGGCGCTTGAACACTGGCGTTTTCGCCCCGGGAAGGTCAAAGGCCGTGCTGTCACCACCAGGATCAGGCTCCCGTTCCGGTTTCAATTGCAGTAAGTTCAGAGCTCTTTACAGGAAGCGTAAATTTGAAAGATCTTTTGGACATTTTGTGATATTACTTGCCTCTTTTTCAGGTTTCAGGTGTCGGGTGTCAGAGGTTAAGACCTTGATATAGCTTTATATTTCTTTTTCTGACACCAGAAACCTGACACCAGAAACCAAAAGAATGTCCAATTTTAAGGACATTTTAAATATTATCAATTATTTTAAATTGTTAAGGTTCAAAGACGTGATGTAGGTACGAAGTCTGAAATTACAGCGGGTGATGACAGGCGACCCATCCCTGGCTCCTCTGAACCGGCCTGGGAAAGGCCTGCCGACAGACCGCCCGGGCCCGGCTGCAGCGCCGGACAAAGGGGCAGCCCTGGTCAGTACCGGCCGCCTCTTTGGCAGGGCTCAGGGCCATTAAGCCCCCGGCCCCTTCCAGCAGGCTTTGGGTATAGGGATGGCCCGGCTGCTCAAGGACCTGGGCGGCCGGTCCCGTCTCCACGAGATGTCCGGCCAGCATGACCCCGGTCCGATCCCCGATCTTTCTGGCCACCCCCAGATCATGGGTCACAAAGAGCATGGTCAGCCCCTTTTCAATCTGAAGATCGAGCATCATCTTGAGCACTTTGGCCTGAACGCTGGGATCCAGGGAACTGGTGGGCTCGTCCGCCACCAGGAGCGAGGGCCCGGTCACCAGGGCCCGGGCGATGCAGACCCGCTGCAGGGCCCCCATGTTCAACTCATGGGGATAGCGTTTGAGAAAGCCGGGCTCCGTGGACAGATGAACGTCCTTGAGGGCCTCGCGCACCCGTGCATTCAGCGCTTCCTTGCCCTGGACCTGTTTTTGGATACGCAAAGGCTCGGCCAGGATCTCCTGAACGGAAAAGCGGTGACTCACGGCCTGGGACGGGTCCTGATGCACCACCCCGATCTTTTGGGCCAGGGACCGGTAATCCGCCTTGATCCAGGGCTCCATGTCCCGGCCTTCAAAAAAACGGCCCCCCTGATCCGGGGTCAGGCTCCCGGCGGCAATCATGGCCAGGGTGCTTTTCCCGGAACCGGATTCCCCCACCAGACAGAAGGTCTCGCCGGCTCGTAATAAAACATCGGTCCCCTGCAGGGCCCTGATTTCGCCGTACTGCTTGGCGACCTGCTGAAGCTCGAGGGCGGTCACAATTCCTTCCCGGAGACAGCGGACCTGATGCGCCCCCACCTGCACCAGGGGGACATCCTGCACTGCGCACTCGGCCACGGCCTGGGTGCAGCGCTCCTGGAACAGACAGCCGCTCGGAGGGATATGACCGTCTTCGTGTCCGGCCTTCTGGCCCACGATATGGGAGTGGGGCCGGACGCCTCCGTTGTGTTCCCGATGGCGGTGCAGAACCCGGTAGAAGGCGTCTCCCCGGATGCCCCCCAGCTCCCGCCGGGTGTCCAGGCCGGGGTAGGAGCGTCCCAGGGCCAGGGTGTAAGGGTGATCAGGTTGTGCAAAGAGGTCCCGGGCCGGCAGGATCTCCATGACCTGGCCCAGGTAGAGGATCAGGACGTCGTCAGCGACCCTGGCTGCCAGGTCCAGATCATGGGTGATGAGCAGCAGGGCCTTGCCCTGCGCCCTGGCCCTGGACATGATCCGCGCCATCAGCCCCTTGCTCATGGCGTCCAGGGCTGCGGTGGGCTCGTCCAGAATGACCATGGCCGGATTTAGGATAAAGGCCATGGCCAGGAGGCAGCGCTGCAGCTCCCCACCGCTGAGCTCATGAGGAAAGCGCCGTCCCAGAACCGGGTTCAGATCGAGGTCCTGCAGGGCCTGTTCAACCTGTTTCCGGGCCTCTGTTTTGGCCAGCCCCTGCTTGTGGATGAGCGGCTCGGCCAGCTGATCCACGATCCGATGCACCGGATTCAGATTGTCGGCCCCGTTTTGAAAGAGCATGGCCACCCTAGACCAGCGAAGTGCGTTGTACTCGGGTTCCGGCAGCCCCACCAGCTCCGTCTGGTCGAGCCGGATGCTGCCCTGCACCCGGGCATCTTCAGGCAGAAGGCCCATCACGGCCTTGCCCAGGGTGGTCTTGCCCGAGCCGGATTCCCCCACCAGGGCGGTGATCCGGCCCGGAATCAGCTCCAGGCTGACCGTGTCCAGGGCCAGAAGCTGGTGTTCCTCGGCGCTGTAGAGCACGCTCAGTTCTTGAATGGTACAGTTCACAGGGCTTCCTTCAATCGTGGATCAAAGACCTGTTCCAGGCTCACGGCCAGAAAGGTCACGCACATGATGAGCAGGCTCAGACAGAGAATGGGCGGCAGGAGCCAGCTCCACCAGATATCCAGGTAATAGTACTCCAGGGCCTGGCTGATCATCATGCCCAGGGACTTACGGCCGGGATCGAACAGACCCAGAAAGCTCAGGGAGGCCTCCATGAAGATGGCCATCCTGGCCTTGGAGGCAAAACCGATGCAGTACAGGGGGAAGAGCTCCGGCAGCAGATGCCGGCGGAGAATATACAGGCTTGAGGCCCCCATTTGTCTGGCCGCGCTGATATGCAGGCTGCTCTTCAGGACCAGGGTCTGGGCCCGGATGACCTTGGCAATGCTCGGCCAGGTCAAAGCGGCCAGGATCAGGGCCAGAATCAGGGGGACAGGCCGGAAAAATGCCGCCACAAGGATGAGGATCATGACCGCGGGAACGGCCATGAGCACCTCGGCGATGCGCATCAGAAGCACATCGAGCAGCCCCCTGAACCAGGCGCAGGCCAGTCCCGCCCCCACGCCGAGGAGCAGGCTGACGCCGGCAGCCAGCAGACCGAACCCAAGCGTATTGCCGAGTCCGTGCAGCAGTTCGGCAAAAATATCCATGCCCCCGTCGTTGACCCCGAGCCAATGCTCCGCAGACGGGGGACTCAAGGGCTGAAAACGCATGTCATGGGGATCAAACACCGCCAGCCAGGGTCTGGCCCCCAGCAGAAAGCCGAACAGGAGACAAAGGGCCGCCCCGGACAAAAACCAGGGATCCCGAAGAAGCCGACGGCCGAGGTCACGATGCATGCTTCACCCTGGGATCGAGCCGCCCGTAGACGGCTTCCAGCGCCAGATTGACCAGGAGAACCAGCAGCGATGAAAACAGGACAATGCCCTGGACCAGGGGCAGATCGCGCATGGCAATGGCATTGAACAGCAAGGTCCCCAGTCCGGGATAGGCGAACAGGGTCTCCACCACCAGGGCTCCGGTGAGCATGAAGGCGAGACGCAGCCCGAATCGGGTCACCAGGGGCAGCAGGGCATTCCTGGCGGCGTGGGCGTAGCGCACCCGCAGGGGGGGCAGGCCTTTGGCCCGGGCTGTTTCCAAAAACCGGGCCTTGAGGATCAGGACCATGCTCCCCCGGGTCAGCAGAAAGTTGCCTGGAAAATAGGCCAGAAACAAGGTGGCAAAGGGCAGGACCAGGTGATGCAGGACATCGAGAACCTGCCTGCCCGGGGACTGCTCCGCATAGGCCGTCTCGGCGCCGGAGGCCGGAAACCAGCCCAGATGCAGGGCGAAAACGAGCAGCAGCAGTACGCCGGTGCCCAGTTCCGGGATGCCCTGGAGCACGGTCATCAGTCCCACCCCGGTTTTTTCCAGCGCTTTGCCCCGTCTCCAGGCCGTCTCGACTCCGGCCGCAAACCCGGCCAGCATGGAAAACAAATGGGCTCCGCCCATGAGCAGCAGGGTCCAGGGCAGGGCCTGGAGAATCAGGCTGGAAACAGGCTCCAGAAAGGCAAAGGAATACCCCCAGCTCAGACTGAAGAAATCCAGCAGATACCCCCCGAATCCATCCTGCCGGGTATACATGGCCTGCAGCTCCTGCTCCTGCTGGGCATCCAGCGTGACCTGGGAACTGGAATACATGGCCGTGACGAAATCCCCGGGCAGAAGCCTGGGCAGCTGGTAGCTGGCGTAGAGCATGAGCAGCGCGGCCAGGCAATAGGACAGGATGCTGTATCTGCGGCTGTGTGCCTGCATGTCACCGGATCAGGGCCATCTTGTTCTGGGGGATGGGAATGCCCTTGCTGATGCCTCCGGGCGTATAATACCACTCGATGCCCTTGTCCGGATTGTAGGCGGCATAGGTGTCCGGATAGTACAGGGAAATGGCCGGCAGCTCCCGGGCATAGACCGCCTGGATGCGCTGCACGAGCTGTTTTCGCTTCTCTGTGTCCATTTCCAGCATCTGGGCCTCCATCAAGCGGTTCAGTTCCGGAGAGGCGTCATAGCGGGCGCTGTTCACGGAGCCGGCCCCGTAGCGGGACGAGATCATCTCGTTCAAAATCCTCGGATCACCGGCAATGCCGCCGTGACCGGAGACCGCCAGGTCAAAGTCCCAGTTCCTGACCCTGGTGTCGGTGGTGGCCTGCTCCAGATTGACCATGTCCACGCCGATGCCCACGGCCTCAAGCTGCTGCTTGATGACCTCTCCGTCGCGATCCGCCACATTCTGCCCGCCCACGGCAATATTGGAGATGAGCAGCTCAACCTTCAGCGGTTCTCCGTCTTTATGATACAGATCCCCCTCCCCCCGGGTGTAGCCCATGGCCTCGATCAATTCCCGGGCTTTGCCGGGATCCTTTTCATAGGACGGGGTGTCCGGGTTGTACATGGCGTGGTCCATGGACAGCAGTCCATAGGAGGCCGGAGTCCCGAACCCCCGGTGCGCTCTGTCGATGATCTGCTGCCGGCTGATGGCATAGGCCAGGGCCTGCCGGAAGCGCCGGTCCTGGAAAGGCTCTTTTCGGTGATTGATCATGAGCTTTTTGTTCCAGCCCCGCTCATCCCGGATGATCTGCAGGCCTTGGCGCTTGAGGGGTGTGACCATATCCGGCTGAATTCCGGCCAGGTCCACCTGACCGGAGCGCAGGGAGATCATGGGCTTTCCTGTGCGCACATAAATAAGCCGCTTTGTCCGGGGCCGGCCCTGGTAATAGTCTGCAAAGGCCTCGTAGAGATAGGTGCCCTGGGCTTTATTGAAGTTCTCAAAGATATACGGGCCGCTGCCGATAAAGGCCTCAGGCTCTGTATAACGGGCCGGGTCCTCCACGGACTGCCAGATATGCTCGGGAAGGATGGGCATGGTGCCGCCGATATCGGACAAAAAGGGAGAATACGCCTTGGAAAGGGTGATGACCACCGTGTGCGGATCTCTGACTTCGGCCCCGCTTACCGCATCCAGGCTGATCCAGCGATAGGGATGCTCTTGAAAATAGGCGATGGTGAAGGCCACATCCCGGGCTGTCACGGCCCGGCCGTCATGCCACCTCGCCTTGGGATCAAGTCTGAAGGTAAAGGCCATGGTTTCCGGGTCAAAGGACCAGGAACGAGCCAGGGCCGGAATGTATCCCTCGCGGTCTTTCCAGACCAGGGTGTCGAAGACCCAGCTCATCCGGATATATCCCGGCCCCCTGGGGTAATGGCAGTAAGGGTTGGGAGAGCCCCAGTCCCCCTTGCGGTCGGCGATGCGCAGTTCCTGCACAGGATCGGCACCGGCCTGCAAGGGCCAGCCCAGCACCAATCCGAGCACCGCCAGGACAAAGACACACAGGGCCTGGAAGCATGTTTGCAGGCACGGAGTGTTCATAGCAGCTCCTCTTTAGACTTATCGGTTCATCTCTGTCACAGAAAACAAGAAAATTTGTTGCTCCGAAGCAGTTGAAGTCCTTGTCAAAGAAATTGGAAATTGGAAATTGGAAATTTGATGAGCCGTAATAGAACACTCTGCTTTTCTGCATTCTTTTCTTGCCAATTT
>CAZUMF010000092.1:0-15115 GCA_964621385.1 uncultured Desulfohalobiaceae bacterium | reverse complement strand
TGCTGCCGGAACCCCGCTTTTGAACCCGCCCGGACCGCCCGGAAAATGGGTCTGGATCTGCCTGACCAGCTGCGGCTCATTGAGGTGCCCTGCGCCGGGAAGATCGATGTGGAAACCATTCTCCGGGCCTTTACTCTCGGGGCCGGTGCGGTGGTGGTCCTGGCCTGCCATGAAGGCAACTGTCAGTCCGAGCGGGGGAACACCTACGCCGCCTGGCGGGTTCGGGAAATGCAAAAGCGCCTGGAGGCCTTAGGATTCGATGACTCGCGGCTTGTCTTTGCCACCCTGGCCTCCAACATGCCCCGGGAATTCGCCCGGATCGCTCAAGAGACCGCAGCCAGGGCCAGTTAATACCAAACTCGCCAATCGTTTTATTGCTTGAGGGCGCCCTGCCGGTCTGTAACGCCCGGCGGGGCGCCCTTTGGATGGAAAAAAGACGTCACATGCCGTCCATCTCCAGCCTCCGTCATGAATTCTGACCCTGAAAATCGAATTCCACAGGAAGTTTCCCCTGCACCAGGCTGGCCAAGGTAATCTGATCCAGACGATCAAACATGGCCTTGCTGGCCTCAATCCATACCCAGCGGGAAAGACATTCTCCCGCTCTGTTGCAAGTGCCGCAATAGGGCTCCTGTGATTCGGAACATTCCGTCAAGGCAATTGTCCCCTCCAAACTCCTGACGATATCGCCGATTGTGATCCTGGCTGGCGGCAAGGCCAATTGGTGCCCGCCGAACGGTCCCCTGTGACTGCTGATAAATCCGTCTTTCTTGAGTTTCATTGTCAACTGTTCTAAATATTTCAATGAAATATTCTGGCGCCTGGCCACATCACTCAAAGGAACAGGATGTTCTTTCCCGAAAATAGCCAGATCCAACAACAATCTGGTCCCGTATCTGCTCTTGGTTGTCAGTCGCATGATTCAGTCAGAACTTAGAACGAAAAGGTGCAACTGGCCTGCGGAGCATGATTCACCTTCGGATGTTCGTTTTTTTTTCTCGGCAGACACACGTCAAAACGGGAGCCTGCCTGGAGTTCGGATTGAATGGCAATCGAACCGCCGTGCTGCTGGACAATATGATTGGCAATGAACAGTCCCAAGCCCGTACCCTGAGAGCCTTTTGACGAAAAAAACAGGGTGAACAGGGTTTCCTGGGTCTGCTGATCCATACCCATCCCGTTATCCTCGATACTGAAACAGACTGTCTCCGCATCGCCGGGCGACACCCTGAACAGCACCCGATGCTCCTTTTCCGCAGTATCGAAGACGCAGGCATCCACGGCGTTGTCCAGGAAGTTGATGAGCGCCGCCTGCATCCAATTGGGGTCCATCTCGATGCTCCCCAAATTCCCGTTTAGCTCCGTCACGATGGAGATCCCTTTGTGACGGGCCGGCCGGCTGACCGTGGAGACCACGGTTTCGGCGAGTTCCCGCACATCCGTCAGCTCATACTGCAACTCTCTGGATTTGGCATAATACAGAATATCCAGCACCATTTTCTTGATGCGCTCGGTCACCTCTTTGATCTGCTCATAGGCCCCGGCCATCCGGGTCCGGTCGTCTTTTTGGAGGCCGGTTTCCAGTTCATAGATACTCCCGTCCAGGGCGGTCAGCATGCCCTTAATGCCGTGGGACATGGAACCGAGCATCAGTCCCAGGGAAGAGAGATGGTCCTGGAGCTGCCGGATCTGGGTGATGTTGGTGGACATCTCCATGACCTGGGTGATGGTCCCGTTCTCATCCTTGATCGGCGCCGTCTGGGTGATAACGTTGTACTGTTTGCCCGCTTTCGAGGTCACCACTTCTTCGGTTGCGTGGGACCCTCCGTCGTGAAAGCTCTTGGCCACCGGACATTCCGGGCAGGGCGACTGCCGGTGCTTGTAGATTTCATAGCAATAGCCCCCCACTTCATGGCCGAAATCCCGCTTGAACTTGGCGTTGGTATCGGTGATCCGGAGATCCTTGTTCTGCACCGTGATATAGCAAGGGACCTCGTTGAACAGCTGGTGGTACAGGCTCTGGGCATCGTGCAGATCGCTGAGGCGCTGGGTATACGTGGCCAGTTTTTTCTCGGTGGCGATGTTTTTTTCGGCGTGGTGCAGGGCCAGGTCCAGGGCCTTGCTGTTCAGGGGAACCTCCAGATAATTGGCGGCCAGGGAGCCGAAATCGCCCATGGCCTGATCCATCAGGGCCTTGGGGCAG
The DNA here is from genome assembly GCA_964621385.1 of uncultured Desulfohalobiaceae bacterium. Lineage (GTDB taxonomy): Bacteria > Desulfobacterota > Desulfovibrionia > Desulfovibrionales > Desulfothermaceae > JAABTT01. Next base: position 12,912 of record CAZUMF010000092.1, on the reverse strand, counting down.
AAAACGATAACCTGCAGCAGGGGCCTGGCCAGCTTGTGGCGCTTCACCTCCCCGGGGAAGGTGTCTCCGAAGCCGTAGGGATTGCCCAGCAGGATATCGAAATCGCGGAGGGCCAGCAGATGACGCGCCTCCTCGTCCGTGCTCGCAACATGCACCTCGGCACGCTTGCGGCCGAGATAGATCTGGAGGGCGTCGGCATGGCTGCTTTCGGCTTCGATGAGCAGGACGGTCTTGGCCATCAGGGATTCAGGGTCTCGCCCACGGTTTTGAGGAGTTCCTCTCGATCAAAGGGTTTATTGAAACTGGCCACGGCATTGCCGATGGCATAACGGCTGCCGGGCATGGCGCTGATCACGATGATGGGAATGCTCTTCAATTCCGGATCCTGGGACAGGGATCGATAGAAACGGGGTCCCCATTCACCGGGCAGATCCAAATCCAGGGTGATCAGATCCGGACGTTCATCCTGCGCCGTCTGCAGGGCCTCCGAGACATCCCCGGCGGCAACCGTAACATAGCCGTGATCTTCAAACAGGGCGGCCAGATAGTGTCGAATGTTCGGATCGTCGTCCACAATCAAAATCTTGGGCATACGCACCTCTTTTCCTTTGGGTGTTGCTGAAGGGACCGAACAGAAGGACCCCTTATCTGTTCATGCTGATCACCGGGCAGCCGGCCCGGACGATGACCTGCTCCACGTTGCTGCCGATCCGGCCGCTCTCGGCATCGAGCGCCTTGGAATGATGAGCCAGGACGATCAGATCCGCATGCTTTTCCCGGGCATACTTGACGATTTCCACAAAAGGGATCCCTTCCCAGACCTCCAGCGAATAGACGCCGATCCCCTGAATTCTGGACAGATACTGCGACCTGATCCGGCGCAGGGCCTCCCGGCGCTGTTGCTCGATCTCGTCCTGGGAGACACTCCGGCCCATATGCATGGAGCTGATGTCCAGGGCATGAAAGACATGCAGCTCACAGGCGAAGGTCCTGGCCAGCTCGGCGGCCAGTTCGAAGGCCTTGTCCGAGGCCTTTGAAAAATCCGTCCCAAAGACGATATTGGACAGGCCGCCCCAAAAGGAGGCCGCGGGCCGGCTCACCACGAGCACCGGGCACCTGGCCGCCCTGGCCACCCGCTGCAGGGTGGAGCCGGCAAAACTCTTTTTGTAGACTGAATCCTCCGCCTCACCGGTGCTGCGGCCCAGAACGATCAAATCGGCGCCCACGGCCTTGGCCTGGCGAAGGATCTCCCGGTGGGGAAAGCCGACAGCCACCTCGATTTCGGCCTGAACGGCCCTGTCTGCCAGCTGTTTCTCGTAATAGGTCCGGAGTTCTTCCTTCACCCAGGCGATGTAGTCTGCATCGACTTCGACCCGCTCCCTGGTTTTGACGTCCGTGACGGCCTGGCTGTACCCCCGGGAGGGAACGCCGAGCACATGAAAGACATGCAATGCGGCCTGGTTCAACGCGGCCATGCTAAAGGCGACCCGGGCGGCGTGGTCACTGGCTTCGGTTGCGGAGCTCGCAAAAAGGATAGTCTTGAACATGCATCACCTCACTGCCATGGTTTCAGACGAGTGGCCGGCTTCTTCCGCATGGGCAGGCTCAGGCACACGGAGCATGCCGATGATCAACGGTTTGAGAAACGACCACTTGATCCCCAGGGAATACTCCTCTTCCAAATCCCGGATCGCATCCCAGCAATTATGACAGGGCGCGACCACCAGGCCGGCCCCGGTCTCGGCAATCTGATCGCGCTTTTTTTTGAGGGCCTGGTTGCGTTGCGCCCGGTACAGCCCAATGCCGTTGAACCCTCCGCCGCCGCCGCAGCAGAAGTTATGTTCCTTTTTCGGATCCATCTCGATGAAACAGCCTGGCTCAGCAATATGGCTCATGATTTCCCGGGTGGCATTTTTCAGGCCGTGGTTCCGGACATAATTGCAGGAATCCTGAAGCGTGACCTTTTCCCGGATCCGTTTGGCCGGATCGATTGTCAACTTGCCGCTGCGCAGGGCCCCGGCCAGCCACTCCACATAGTGCAGGCATTGAACCGGGGGTTGGCCGTCCTTGTACCCCGCCCAGTAGGGCCCTTCCACCACGGTGGCCCGATGGGCGTGCCCGCACTCCGTTCCCACCATGGCCCTGGGCTTCAGCCTGTGCATGGCGGCGTACACGTGTTCCACCTGCATCCTGCAGGCCTCCCAGTCTCCGGCGAACATGGCCAAACTGGTCTGTTCCCAGCCGGAACTGGCGATGGTCCAGTTCTCCCCGGCAAGATGGAAGAGGATGGCCGCCTCGGCCAAGTCTTCGGGATAGTGTTTGACCTCCCGGGCATTGACCGTATAGAGGATATCCGCGCCCTCCTGATCCACAGGCACCTTCAGGTCGGGATAGTCATCCTCGTATTCTTCGAGAATCCACTCAAAGGTCTCCACGAAATCTTCGTCAGTGACATCCATCTGGGCCTTGTAGACACGATGCATGCCCGCCCCGATCTTCAGCTCCCAGGGAACGAAACCCTGCTGGTACAACAGGCCCCGCAAGTAGCTGAACATGATGCCCATATCAATGCCGTGGGGGCAGTACATGCCGCAGCGATTGCAGCAGGTGCATTTGGCCCAGGCGGTTTCCATGGCCATGTGCATGAACCGGTTGTCGACCCGGCCCTTTTTCTTGATGATCGTCCCCAGCGTGGACTGGATCTTGTAGGCCGGCACCTGTCTGGGGTCCTTGTTGTCCACCAGGTACAGAAAACAGCTCTCTGCGCACATCCCGCAATGGGCGCAAATCTCCAGCCAGGTCCTGATCCTCGATTTGCAGGTGTTCTGAATGGTTTTCCAGAGCTTATCGCTGTCCACTTCGAGGGCCTTCATCTCTTTATAGTATGTTTTGCCCCCGGTATCGCTCAACAGGGCGTTGAGTTCCGCTTCGGTCTGAATCGGTTGCTTCGAGCACAATTGGCCTTCGGGCATGGGTCTTTTCTCCTCGCTTCAAAAACTGTTGTGGGTGTCCCGGCAATGGCCGGCCGTTCTCACCAGGCCATCTTGGTCCCTTTCAGGCCACCCCGCTTGATGCCGTAATCCATTCCCAACTGGGCCCTGGACGCGAAGAACAGAAAAGCGTGCGACAATTTGGTAAAGGGAATGGCCATGAGCAGGATCTCCCCGCTCAGAATATGGGCCGGCAGCCAGAACGAAGAGCCGCCCAGTTCGTATCGGGCCAGCAGGCCGGTCAGAAACGGGGCCACGGCGATCAACAGGATCAGGTAGTCGTACCAGGTGGTCAGGATGCGCACCTCGGGCAGGGCGATCCGGCGAAGGACCAGGAAAAGGGCGCTGATGAGCAGGACCCAAGTGAGGACGTCTGCTGCGCCCTGATCAAGGGTGGGCAGGCTGAAGCCCAGTTTTTGCCGGAGGATCAGGTTGTGGGCCAGCAAAAAAAGCGGCACGGCCACGGCCCCGATATGGAATCCGAAGAAGACGATGGTCATCAGGGGCTGTTTGCGCCAGCCCTGGGTGCCAAAGGGCAGGAGCCACTTCCAGACGGAGCGCAGGGCCCCCTTGAATCCGGCCAGGGGGTAGGCCCTGTAGGCCACCCGGTCCAGATTCCATTTGAGTCCCTTGACATAGAGAAACGTCCGGACGATCACCCCGAGACCAAACACCGCCAGGGACAGCCAGAACATGAAACCGGTGAGAAATGCGTACATGAATTCACTCCCTTAGACGTGACGATCGTCATCGTCTCGTCCCGTGAGAAAGCACCAGAACAAAAGAAACCCGACCAGCAATCCGCCAACGAGCAGATAGGTGATGCTTTTGGTGTGCAGCATGAAGCCGTGGAGCGTCGAGAACAGGGTCTGCATCGTTTTCCTCCTTCACAGACTGTAAATGACACAAGGCTCAGGAATAATCCGGATGATCATACAGGATGGGCATCCGGATGCAGGCAAAACGATAGGCGGCCACGCCCAGGGTGACGATGAAGATGGACAACACGATTTCCATCCAGCTCGGGAAATATCGCTCGGCGGCCGGCAGATGCCAGTTGAAGGCGATGAGCGAAATATTGAAGCGGTTGAGGATCAGGCCCAGAACCGAGAGGACAGCAGTGAAGCGCAGCAGTTTCAGATTCCTGTCCCGGACGGCCACGGCGAACAAAAAGGCGGGCAGGGCCACAAATCCGATCAGTTCCAGGAGGAACCAGGCCCCCCAGGAGCCGGCCAGGTACTGCCAGGTATTGTCCATGGCCAGACCGAGGAGCTTGATGCCCAGATAGCCGATCATGAGGAAGGATGCGGCCCTGCCGAATCCGAAGGCCACCTCATGGCTCTCCCGGATATGTTTTTCATCCATTTTCCGGTGCAGAAACCGGTGTGACAGGCTGGACTCGAAAATGACCATGGACATCCCCGCGAAGATGCTGGAAACAAAGAAATAGACCGGCAGGTAGCCCGAATACCAGAGGGGATGGAGCTTGGACGGGGCGATGAGATACAGGGCCCCCAGGGAGGACTGGTGCAGGGTGGAGAGGATCACCCCGAAAATGGTCAGCACCAGGGTCAATTTGACCACCAGGGCGCGGACCTTGTTCCAGCCCAGCCACTCCAGGGCCGCCGGACTGAACTCGAGAAACAACACACTCAGGTAGAGAAACACGCACAGGCCGACCTCAAAGAGGACCGAAGTGGTCCCCTGGGAGACAAAAATGGGATAGGGCAGACGCCAGAACCGGCCGACATCGTAGTGCAGGGCCAGAACCACCAGGGCGTAGCCCAAAAACGCGGTCAAGATGGCCGGCCGCACCGCCACATGATAGCGCTTCAGCCCGAAGATATAGCAGGCCGCGGAGGTTACGTACCCCCCGGCAGCCAGGGCCACACCGCAGAGCAGATCAAAGCCGATCCACAATCCCCAGGGATTGTTGTCGTCAAGATTGGTCACGCTTGCCAGGCCGCCGGTAAAACGAAGGATCGTGACGATCCCACCGGCCAGGAAAATCAATCCGACGATCACATGAAAAGGCCGCCATTGCCATGCCGCTTTGCTGAAATGTCCTCCCGCCATTTACTTGTCCTCCTTGGACTCAGTGCTTCCGGAACTGTCCCGCTCCCTGGTGTCTTCACCCGTGTCCGCCTGTTTCGCGGCCTCGTCCAGGGCTTTTTTCACTTCATAGCTGATGGCCGCCTCTTTTTCCCGGGTCATGGTGTCCCTGAGGGCGGCCAGTTTGGTCTCGCCTGCCTCCTGGGCCGCCTTCACAGCCTCGGCCACGGCCCGCTCCTGTTCTTTGCCGGCAATGGATTCCTTTCGCCTGGCTATGGCGTAGAGTCCCGTGAGCAGAATCGGCCAGAGACCGGCCACCATCGGAACCGCGGCCAAAGCGCCCGAGGTCAGCTTCGGAGCGGACGTGGTCCCCAGATCCTCGCGCATCCCGATGCGGGAAAAGGGGACCGCCGAGAGATAGAGCCAGTTCGTTCCCCCCATTTCATGTTCCCCGTAGATATGGTCCTGGTACTGATCGGGGTGCTCTTGGATACGCTGCCTGGCTCTGCTGATCAGCCCCTGCCGCCGGCCGAAGCTCAGGGCCCGGGTGGGACAGCCCTGCACGCACCCCGGCAGTTTCCCCGCCGTGATGCGCGACCGGCAGAGGGTGCACTTCCTCACCCGCGGGGTCAGGGGGTCGTCGTATTCATAGGCCGGGATTTCGAACGGGCAGGCAATCATGCAGTAGCGACAGCCCACGCAGAGGGAGGCCTCATAGCGGACGGCGCCGCTCGGGTCTTTGTGCAGGGCTTTGACAAAGCAGGCCGAGACACAGGCGGGTTCGAGGCAATGGTTGCATTGGGTTTTGGCGTAGCGCACCGTCTGTCCGGATTCCTCGAAAAATCGGTTCACAACAGTATAAGCCCCGGCGCTGGTCCGCCGTTTTTCGGCAAGGACCGTGAGATCGTCAAAGGGTTCCTCCGGCTCGGGAAGCGCATTGACCTCGTTACAGGCCTGTTCACAGCTGCGGCAACCGATACATTTGGTGGTATCGTGCAGCACGGCATAGCTTTCCGGATAGCCTGGAAAGTCTTGGTTCGGGGATGCGGCTGAGCGCGTCGCGCTCACGGCGCCGGCTCCCCCCGCTCCCATCCAGCTCAAAAAATGGCGTCTTGAAATGTTCATTGCTGAACCCCGCTCACTCCGTTGCTAAGTCACAAATTGTCCTGTTCCCTGTGGCATTGACCGCATTGGCTGGCCTCAAATCCCTCCAGGCCCATTTGCTGGTGGCAGCCCATACACTGGTCGTGGTAGGCCGTTTTCAGATCGGGGGCCTTCCCGTCCGGCCTGGCGCTGTCCCCGTGACAGGATCCGCAGTTCTGGATCTGCTGCCGGTCAAAGTTGGCATGATGGCAGCCCTGACACAGTGTCTCCGGTCCCCGGTGAAAGGATCCGGCCAGGCTGCTCCGCTCGATTCGTTCCTGCAGAGCGCGGATGATTGTCCCGTGGGGAAAGGACACCGCTCCATAGCTCCCGGACACAGTGTCGATCTGCACATGATGGGGGATCTCGCCGATTTCAAGGGGGTCGGAAACAGCCTCGGCGAGCACGAAATCGCCCGAATCGCTCCGCTCCTGGAAATCTTCCCTGGAGAGTCCCAGGTTTGCCGGACTGTGACAGGCTTCGCACTTGGACTCCGAAAAACTGGTCCTGGCCATCTGATGATGGCACCCGGCGCACTCCGCCTCCTGAGTCATCTGATTGTGGCAGCCGATGCAGCTTTTCCCGCTGCCCGGATCATGCATGGCCTGCTCCAGAGGGACCGGCTGACCCTGAAAAGAAGCCTCCTGTTGCGCATGGCATTGGCCGCAGGGCTCAAGGGATTCATGGTGGCAGGCCCGGCAGGTTGCTGTCTGCCTTTCATGCTGCTCATGCCGGAAAACCACCGGGGCAATCGACCGGGTCCGCCGCTCCGGAAGTCCGGACACAGACGACCCGGCCTCCTGCCAGGCACCCAGGAGCAGGAGCGCGGGCCGTTTGCCGGGAAACTCGGGCTGGTTTGACGATGCCGCCTCCTGCCAGGCCCGGTCCCGGCCGTGGCAGCTCGAGCACTCCACCGGACCGGCCGCGCGCTCGGGGAACTCTTCGCGGAGGCGCTGATGGCAGGCGACACAGGACGCGTGGGCGGCCTCCCGCATGGAAGGGGCCCCGTCTTTCGGCGGGGTCGTATGGCAGTACCGACAGGAGCCCTCCCGGCCCGGCCGGTGGACGGTCTGGCCGCTTTGTTCATCGTACTCATGGTGGCAGGTTCCGCAATGCGTCCGGACCTCCTCACCGAGGACCGCCTCCAGGTGATTTTCCCCATGCCGGGCGTGCAGAAACCGGCCGAAGACCAGAGGCTGCGGTTCAAAGCGCGCCTGTGGCCGGCGGGTATGGCATTGGCGGCACTCGCCCGTCAGCGGCCCCGATGCCGCGCCCTCTCGCCGCGATTCTTCGTGGCAGCCGAGGCAGAGTTCATGAAACGACTCCATGCCCGGCCCGGACTCCTGAGCATGAAAAAGATCAAAACCTTCGGCAGCAGGGTTCTGGAGGTGACAGACGCTGCAGTCCTCCCCGGAGAGGCTGGACGTATGCAGATCGTGGCGAAACCGGACCGGAGGCATCTGATCCGGAGAGAAGGAAGCCGGAAGGCTGATCCTGAGGAGATCCGGCCTCCCGGGACCTGTGGAAGCCTGCGGCGAGGAGCCTGCCCGGCCAAAGGCCAGCAACAGGGATAGACCCCCCAGAAAAACCAGTACGGCCACCCGAAAGCATGAAGGTCTCGACATAGTCCCCCTCTCATAAATATATCATATAATTTTGATGGGAAATAGTCATATAAAATTTCTATGATTTATGCAAGCACCATTCACAAGGCGTCGCTGTACCGGGCCGGGATCAGCCTGAAGGCCTGTCCAGCAGTTCCATGATGCTTTTCAAGAGGGCGTTTTTGTCCACCGGCTTGTCGAAAAACGCATCCGGGCTGAAATATTCGGCATCTCGAGAGCTATCAAACTGGATGCCCAGCTCGTCCTTCATGGCGGAGATGCCGATAATGGGAATATCCCTGGTCGAAGGATCATTCTTGACCCGTCTGCAGACCTCAAATCCGGAGTAAAGAGCCTCCATCATGACATCCAGGAGGATCAGGTCGGGAGGCTCCTGCTGCACATGTTCCAGAGCTTTCTGGCCATCATCCGCGGTGAGGACCCGGAAACCGTTTCTGAGCAGAAAGGTCTTCATGGTGAAGAGATAATCCGGATTATCGTCGATAATCAAAACGGTGGCATCTTTCGCTTCCATGGTGTGTCTCCTCTATCATGAATTTTAATGATTCCTGCCCTTTAGTACAATCGAAAAATAATCCTGAACAGGCTTCCCCGTCCTTTTTTAGTCAGTACCTCAATTTTCCCGTGATGATTGCTGACAATCCGTTTCACGACCATCAAACCCAGGCCGGTGCCGCTATGGCCTTTCGTGGAGTAGAATTCCTTGAAGATATTGGCATGGGTTTCCCTGTCCATGCCGCCGGCATTGTCTTCAACTTCATACATGAAATGATCATTGTCGTAATAGTCTTCCCGCAAAAAGACCTGATGTTTCCCCTTGAGGGTGTCTTTCTGACAGGCTTGCAGGGCATTCCAGACCAGGTTACTTACCATTCTGGAAATACCGGAGGGATCCATTTTGAGGTTGGGAACCTCGGGATTGAGCTGCAGGAAAAGCTGCACCCCTAAGGACTGGGCCTTGTCCAGAAACAACTGGCCGGTTTGCCGGGCAATATCCTCGGGAGAAACATCCTGGAGCTTGGGCTGGCGATCCTTGGCAGAAAAGAGGATATTCTGTGTAATACGAGTAATTTCCGTGATATTTCGCTTGACGATCTCCCAGCCCTGGATGGAGAGCTCCTGGTCCTTGTCCTGGAGGGCCTCGTCAACGACATACACGCCTCCATGCAAATTTTCGAGGATGTTCTTGATATCGTGGGAAAGAAAAGCAATCGACTGTCCCAAGACCACCAATTCCCGATGGATGTTTTTGATGCTCCCGACATTGGCCAGGAGCTTGATGGAAGCAATCACATTGCCCACCACATCGAAGAGCGGTGCGGAAAAGGCCAGCATCTCTTCAATCGTTCCATCGGGAAGATAGATGATTTCCTCTGAAACGTGAAAATCGCTATCATTGAAGGTTTCGCGTACAGGGCATTCAGGGCATTCATGCTGCACGCTCTTTAATACCGAATAGCAGGATTTGCCGCGGACATGAGATCCAAAGTCTTTTACAAACCGATGGTTGGCAAACACAATATGGAAATTTCTGTCCTGAATCATCAAATAGCAGGGCAGGGCATCAATAATGCTCTTGAAGGTCAAATCCTGCAGATTGTCCCGGCTTGAAAGATCCATGGAGCGTCCTTATTCAAGAGCTCTTTACAGTACGCGTAAATTTGAAAGATTTTTTGGACATTTTTTTATATTACTTGCCTATTTTTCAGGTTTCAGGTGTCGGGTGTCAGCTTTGCCGCTGGCCGCAGACGTCCAGTTTGATCAATGAAGAAACTTTGTTTATCCAAAAAGCTGTCGCGTTCACCCGTCATTGCGAGGCGTCTTCGCCGAAGCAATCCCTGACAAGAGGCTTTTTTGAAAGATTGCTTCGCTTCGCTCGCAATGACGAGCGTTGATCAATGCTTGGAACTGTGACTCCATTCGTCTGAAGTTTCATACGAGTTTGCGGATTTTGCCTTTCCTGACACCAGAAACCTGACACCAGAAACCAAAAGAATGCCTAATTTTAAGAACATTTCAGATATTATTAATTATTTTAAAGCGTTAAAGTTCAAAGACGTAATGTGGGTACGAGGTCTGTATTCAGGTCAAACAAAGGCGGTATCCACTACCCCGGGCCGTGATTGCCGTTGGGGCTTCCGATGGTGATGATCTGACTGTTGGCAAATTTTGAAACATTGGCGGCTGTTTTGATATAGGTCAACCGCTTTTTTTCATGACGTCCCGCCGTTCCAAGAATGATCAAATCAATATCATTCTCGTCGGCATAGCGAATAATCTCGACATCCGGGGAGCCGACTTTGACCACAAAGACATGCTCGACAACATCCCGACAGCGATCAGCATAGATCTTCCGTAAGGCCCCGAGTTCCTGGAGTCTGTGCCGTTCATCCTGATCATCCGATTCCTTGGCACTCTCTTCTTTGGATAAGGACGCATCCAGATGAAGACCGCAGGGATTGACCGAAGGAATCACCGTCATGACATGCAATGGAACCTGATACTTCACTGCCTGATCCAAAGCATGCACAAAGGCCGACTCCGCGTCTTTGGAATAATCCGTGCACAGTAAGATATTTCGGTATTTCAAAATGGGACCTTTCTCCTGCCTGGATCACAGCAGAAAAATGATTTTCAGCAATCCCTACAATTTTTGTATGATTATGAACCCAATCACTTCATCTGTCAAGCTGTGTTCTGTTTTGAGTGTTAATAATTTTTATTGAAACAAAACAGACTATTAGCTAAAAAGAAAGAAGCAAACAGGGTGATTGCCGTGGAATTGCCCATTTTTCAGGTTCGGTTTTTTTCTCGTCTCGTGTTGACAGCTTCCTGAGCCCAAGGATAGACTTGCCCAAGGTGCGAGACACATCCCCCTCGAGTGCACAAAACCTTTCCCGACATCCTGTGCAAGAACTGTCTGATTTTTTTTTGAAAACGACAGGGTTACCGAATACCAAACACCTGGAAGACCGTCATGCACTTGAACAACACCGATCAGGATTTTTTGTTCAAGGCCCTGGATGCCTTTGATAACCGCATCCTGGTCATTGATCCCCAGTACACCGTGAAGACGGCGATCGGCCGTGACCCTGTCATCAAAGATGAGGCCCTGACCGGGAAGAAGTGTTATCAGGAGTTCTACAATCGGGAACGTCCCTGCGACAAATGCCCGGCCACAAAAGTCATGAACACCGGTGTCGCCTCCGTCCGGGAGACCCAGACCAGCACCGGAGAAACCGGGGGATTGGCCTGTCTCTACTCCTACCCTGTCTTGAATGAAGACCAGTCCATCCAACTGCTGGTCATCTTCCATTTCCAGTTTCCCGAGCTTGACGGGCTTGAACTGGAATTGCAGCGCTCCAATGCCTTTTTGCACAAATTGCTGCAAAGTGCCTGCGACGGAGTGATCGTCGCCGATAAAACCGGAAAAATCATCATCTTCAACGATGCCGCCGCGCAAGTCAGCGGATACAGCGTCAAAGAAGCCTTGGCCGGGTTGAACATCCGCGACATTTATCCGGAAGACGCGGTAGCCTACGACATCATGGCCAAACTCAGAAGCGAGGAACACGGCGGCATCGGCAAACTCAAAAAATACCGCATCCGCATCGTCGGCAAAAACGGCGAACATATCCCCATCAGCCTCTATGCCGCCATCATTTATGAAAACGGCAGGGAAATGGGAACCATCGGTTTTTTCCATGACCTGCGGGAGCGTTTTCACATCCAGAAAAAACTGGAAAAGACCCAACATCAGCTCCTGCAGTCGGAGAAAATGGCCTCCCTGGGCACCCTGGCCGCGGGGGTGGCCCATCAGCTCAACAACCCCCTGGGAGGGATCATCCTGTATTCCAAACTGATCCTGGAAGAATACGATCTGCCCCAAGGCGCCCAGGAAGACCTGCAGCGCATTCTCAAAGACGCCCAACGAGGCCGGGACACTGTCAAGGCGCTTCTGGAATTCGCCCGGCAGAGCCATCAATTCATGAAACCCCAGGACATTAACTATATCATTGAACAAATTCTCTTTCTCCTGGAGAACCAGGCCCTGTTTCAAAATATCGAAATCGACAAAGCCCTGTCGGCTGACCTGCCCAAAATTAATGGCGACCCCCAGCAACTGAACCATGTCTTCATGAACCTCTTTCTCAATGCCGCCCAGGCCATGGAGGGACATGGCGAATTGACGGTCTGCAGTGAAATGAGCAACAAACTGGACCGCATCATCGTCACCGTCCAGGACAGCGGGCCGGGCATTGCTTCCAAACATCTTCCCCATATATTTGAACCGTTCTACACGACCAAGGATGAAGGCAAAGGCACGGGACTGGGACTGAGTGTGGTCTTTAATATTATCGAAAACCACGGAGGCGCGATTTCCGCCGAAAGCCAAGAAGGGCAGGGCACGACTTTTGTGGTTGAGCTTCCGGTGATCCATGCGGAAAGCCAAGGAGCTGCTGATGAACACCAAGACGAATGCTGAATTCAATGTCCTGATCATCGACGATGAAGAAGAAATCCGGGAGGGCTCGCATCGCATCCTCACCCGGGCCGGATACCCAGCCTACACCGCCGCCAATGGACAGGAAGGACTGGATATCCTGTCCAGGGAGGCCATGTCCATCGTGCTTCTGGATCTGAAAATGCCCGGCATCGACGGCATGGATGTCTTAAAGCTCCTCCAGGAGTCCTACCCCCATATCCTGGTGATCATCATCACGGGATTCGCCACGGTGGAGACCGCCATCGAGGCCATGAAAAAAGGGGCCTATGATTTTATCCCCAAGCCTTTTGAACCGGACCAGCTCCGCCTGGTGGTCAATCGGGCCCGGGACACCATCTCCCTGACCCGGGAGACCGAAGCCCTGGAGTTGGAACGGCAGCGCAACCTCAAGGACCTGAATACGGAAAAAAGCCGGCTGCACACCATCGTGGACTCCCTGCCCAACGGGGTGGTGGTGACCAACAGCCTGGGGGAGGCGGTCCTGTTGAACCAGGCCTTTATCAACCACCTCGGTCTGCCCCCCGAGACCGAATCCGGCGGGCACATCACGGAGTATGTTGCGGATGAAGGGTTGTGCGACTTGATCCTTGACATC
>CAZUMF010000091.1:0-15161 GCA_964621385.1 uncultured Desulfohalobiaceae bacterium | reverse complement strand
GTAGAGCCTACGCCTCGGAGAGTTTCAGGTGTCGGGTGTCTGGAGAGGCAAAATCCGCAAACTGAAACCTGAAACCAGTCACCTGAAACCCCAAAATGAGGCAAGAAATATCACAAGATGTCCAATAAATTCCTCAGATTTTCGCGTCTTGTAAAGAGCTCTGAATTTACGGATGTTCAGAATCAAGGCCGCTTATCAGCTGATTCAAAAAAAACGGGCCTTCCGGCCCGTTCACTGTTCACTCTGTGGTTTCACCAACCTGCATCCGAATGAACCGCCTGACCTTGATCTTTTCTCCAAGCACTGCAATGAGTTCATTCATCAGGTCCTGGATGGTCAGGGAGTCGTCCTTGATAAAAGGCTGTTCCAGAAGGCAGACTTCCTTATAATATTTCTTGAGTCGACCTTCAACAATTTTTTGAACCACTTGGTCCGGCTTGCCTTCTTCCCGAGCCTGGTTGCCATAAATGGTCTTTTCCTGTTCAACCAAATCCTCCGGCAAGTCTTCAGGATGGACACACACCGGGTTCGTGGCGGCGATCTGCATGGAAATATTCTTGGCAAACTCCTGAAATTTATCGCTCTTGGCCACAAAATCCGTTTCGCAATTGAGCTCCACCAAGACCCCGATTTTGCCGTTCATATGGATATAGGAACCAATCATGCCTTCAGAGGGTTCCCGTCCGGTTCGTTTTTCGGCCTTGGCCAGCCCTTTTTCCCTGAGCCAGTTCATGGCTTTTTTTGCATCGCCCTCAGCGGACTGCAGGGCTTTTTTGCAGTCCATCATGCCGGCGCCGGTTTTCTCCCGCAACTCTTTGACTTGCTTTGCTGTGATCTCCATTATTGTTCCTCCGCATTCTCTTCTTGGATGGACTCTGATGCTTCTGGTGCTACTGCTGCTTCCGCAGCCTGGGATTCCGCGGCAACGGCCGTGTCGGGTTCCGGTTCGGTGACCGATACGGCTTCAGGCGCGGCTGATTCGTCGGGTTTTGAGGGCGGTTCCTGAAAATGCTCTTCCGAGATTTCATCCTGCCGGGCCTGACCCTCAAGACAGGCATCCGCAATCTTGGACGCGAACAGTTTGATCGCCCGGATGGCATCGTCATTTCCCGGCACGATGTAGTCCACCAGATCAGGATCGCAATTGGTATCCGTCACGGCGACAATGGGAATGCCGAGGCGCCGGAATTCCTGTACGGCGATATCTTCACGCCGTGGATCCACGCAAAAGCCTGCCTGGGGGTACCCTTCCATATTCTTGATCCCGCCCAAGGCAGCCTGCAATTTCACGAGCTCGCGCTGCATGCCGACAATTTCTTTTTTCGGAAAGCGGTTGATGCTCCCGTCTTCAAACATCTCTTCCAGCTTTTTCAAACGATCGATCCGGCCCTTGATGGTCCGGAAATTGGTCAGGGTCCCCCCCATCCAACGCTGGGTCACGTGAAACATGCCGCAACGCGTGGCTTCTTCTTGAATAATGTCACGTGCTTGACGCTTGGTGCCCACAAAAAGGACCTTGCCCTTCTTGGCCACCACATCCTGGATGAATTCATATGCGGCATTGAACAGCGGGATGGTCTGCTGCAGGTCAATGATATGAATCCCTTTTCTGGCTCCGAAAATATAGGGCCGCATCTTCGGATTCCAGCGCCTGGTTTGATGTCCGAAATGAACACCGGTCTCCAACATTTCTTTCATGCTGATGTAGGACATACACACTCCTTTGGTTTTTCCCCCTCCATTCCGGCCAAGGCCTCCACCCCTGCACCAACTTTGCTATTTTCCCAAACTGAAAAAATTCTTTTTTCGAATGGTGCAAAGTTGGTGCAGGGGAACCACAGCCCGCTCCGAAATGTGCGGTCTTGTGTAACGAAAGTCGAATAATATACTTCAAAAACAAAGCGCTGACAAGCAAAATGTGTCAGGCGCATTTCGGAGGCCTCCTCACACACCGCCTGTGTGACGCTCCGAAAAAAAAATCACTCTTTGCAGCGGACCAGTCTGCCTGGTTGCTTCAAATATTGATGATCAGAGGGATGATGACCGGGTCCCGGCCGATGGATTTTCGAAAATACCGGCGCAACGCCGATTTAATCCGGTCTCGCAATTTCTTCCAGGCCCCTGCGGGTATTTTCTCATAGACATCCAGGACAATGGACTCGGCCTCATCCAGGATATGGGAGTAGAGCTGTTCAAAGACAAAACCCTTTGACTCCAGGCGGGGACCGAGAATAATCGTTCCGCTTTCCGTATCCACCACCAAAAGCACAACCACTATGCCTTCGTCAGCTAAAAGCTGCCGCTCCTTAAGTATTGTTTTGCCGACATCGCCAACGCCTTTCCCATCCACAAGAACCGACTCGGCAAAAAAATCCTCCTCATAGCGAAGACCCTGTTCAAGAAGGGTGAGCGGTTGACCATCCTCCAGCACGATGGCTCGTTCTTGAGCCACACCGCATTCCCGGGCCAGATGCACATGCTTGAGCAAATGCCGATATTCCCCGTGCACCGGGATGAAGTATTTCGGACGGACCGTCTCCAGCATGCACTTCAATTCTTCCCGGTGGGCATGTCCGGAAGCATGCACGGCCTGGACTTTTTCATACAGAACATCTGCCCCCCGCTTATAGAGGTTGTTGATCACCTTATTGATGGCCTTGGTGTTGCCGGGGATAAATCTGGAGGACATGACCACCGTATCCCCCTCGTGCACCCGCAATTGCCGGTGAAAGCCTTCTGCCAAACGAGTCATGGCGGACATGGGCTCTCCCTGGGAACCGGTCACCAGCAGCACAATCTGATCGTCCGGCATGGTTCCCAGGTCTTCCAGGGAGCAAAGATGGGCTTCATCCACCTCCAGATATCCCAATTCCCTCGCGACTTCGATATTTTTGGCCAGGCTTCTGCCGCTCACGGCAAGCTTGCGTCCAAACTGTGTGGTGAGATCATAGATCTCTTGAATCCGCTGGATATGACTCGCAAACAGGGTCAACAAAATCCGGCCCTGGGCTTTGAGAAAGATGTCCTTCAAGGTTGCCTTGACTTCTTTTTCAGTCAGGGCATACCCTTCCCGTTCGATATTCGTGGAGTCCGAAAACAGCAATTGGACCCCGGATCGTGAAAAATCGGCAAAAGCCTCCATATCCGTGGCATGGCCGCCCAACGGATTGCGATCGATCTTGAAGTCTCCGGAATGGACAATCTTTCCCACCGGGGTTTCAATCCCCAGGCCGTAGCCATTGATAATGGAATGGCAGACCGGGAAAAAATGAAAGGTCATGTCTCCGATAGGGACCTGATCTCTCGGTTTGACCGGACAGGGCTGATAGGTATCCAGCAGCCCGTGCTCTCTGAGTTTGTTTTCCACCAGGGACAGGGTGAATTGTGAACTGTAAACCGGCGGCACCCGGTCCAGCTCCGGAAGCAGCCAGGGCAGGGCTCCGATATGATCCTCATGTCCGTGGGTGAGCACTATGCCGCGAAGCTTGTCCTTCTTCTGATGCACATATTCCAGCCTCGGAATGACCACATCGACGCCGAAGTGAAAATCATCGGGGAACATCAGTCCGCAGTCAATCAGGACCAGGGTTGTGTCCGTCTCCAAAAGCAGGCAGTTCTGGCCGATTTCCCCCAAACCACCCAAGGGGGAAATCGTCAATCGTTTTTCTTGGTTCATACTGTCGTCTCCGTTAATAAATCCTGCATAACTGCCCGGATATCTTTTTTTAGTTGTGTTCTCTGTTTCACAGTGTAGTCATCCCTGATCCGGATCGGGGCAGCCGCCCGAACCCTGACTTTGCCTGGCCGGATCATCAGGCTGCCTCGTTGAAGGACCTTCCCGGTCCCTTGAACAATGATCGGAACCAACGGCTGCTCCGACTTCAAGGCCAGAACAAAAGCCCCGATATGAAAATCCTGCAACTGCCGACTGCTGCGATTTCTCGTGCCTTCAGGAAAGATAAGGATCGAATCGCCTTGTTTGATCCGCTCAGCCGCTTCCTGAATATCCCGCATCCCTTTCCGGTTGTTGTCCCTATTAATGGTCAAATGACCAACCCGCCTTATGGTATTGCCGAAAAGCGGTATGGAGAACAAAGACTCCTTGGCCACAAACCTGGGACGAAAAGGAGCCAGGGCGCTCAAAAAAACCGGAATGTCCAGCCAGCTCTGATGATTGCCGATAAAGAGATAGTGTGTGTCCTGCTTTAACTCCAGTCCCTGGGTCTCCAGCTGAATCCCCGCGGCAAAAACCACCCCCCTAGCCCAAAACAGCTCCAGATCGCGCATCAATCTGCCGGTGCCGGGCAACACAGCGAGAAGGCCGATGCACACAATGATCAGCAGGGTGAACAGCAGGAAAAACGGTATAAAAAACAGAGTAGTGAAAACCGCGCGAAACATGCTTGCCTTTGTTCAGTCAGAGAAAAAGTTGCTCCTGCAACAGGAGTATAGCTCCCCTTGGGATTTTCAAACAAATAGAAAAGTTTAAATTTTGGCTCTTAGCCTACACGCGCAAAAGCCGCCCGAAGGCGGCTTTTGCGGCAGTCTTGGGAGCTGAAGACTTCAAGACCCGCTTTTTCCCACACGCTAGTCCCCTCTGAAGCGCCTGCAGGAAAACTACTTCTCTTCTTCCGCCTGGGCCTCCTCCAGAACTTTTTCCTGGATATTGGAGGGGCACTCTTCATAGTGATCAAAGGCCATGGTAAAGAGGCCCTGGCCTCCGGTCATGGCCCTGAGGTCCGGAGCATACCGCAAGATTTCGGCCATGGGGACCTGAGCATTGATCTCGGTTATGCCCTGATTCGACTCATACCCCAGGACTTTACCCCGCCGACTGGAAAGATCTCCGATAATATCGCCCATGAACTCGTCGGGCACGTGAATCTGCATCTTCATCACCGGCTCTAAAATCGAGATGCCCGCTTTTTCCGTCGCCTTTTTAAAGGCCATGGACCCCGCGATCTTAAAGGCCATTTCTGATGAATCCACGCTGTGATAGGACCCGTCAAAGAGGGACACCTTGAAATCCACCACTGGAAATCCGGCCAGGACCCCTTTGGCCGCCGCTTCGCGGATACCCTGATCCACAGCCGGGATAAAGGTCTTGGGGATCACCCCGCCCACAATATTGTTCGAGAATTCATAGCCTTCGCCCCGGGCGTTGGGCTCGATCTTGATCCAGCAATCACCGAATTGCCCCCGCCCGCCGGTCTGCTTCTTATACCGGCCCTGGACCTCGGCTGAGCCTTTGACCGCCTCTCTGTACGGCACGCGAGGGGTCTTGAGCTGGACTTCGACCTTGTTCCGCCGGCGAACTTTTTCCACCGCAGTTTCAATATGCAGCTGCCCCATGCCGGAGAGCAGGATGTCCTTGGTCTCATCATTGTGTTCCAGCTTCAGACTCGTGTCCTCTTCCAGGAGCTTCTGAATCGCGGTGACCATCTTGTCTTCGTCGTCCTTGTTCGCTCCTTTCAGGGCAAAGGAGATGGCCTGCGGGGCCAGTTCCGGCAAAGCCAGAACAAAGGAGTCCTTTTCAGCACACAGGGTGTCGCCTGTCGAGGCGTTTTTCATCTTGGCCACGGCCACGATGGCCCCGGGACCGACCTCTTCCTTGCAGGGTTCCTGTTTTTTTCCGATCACCCACTGCAGCTGGCCCATCTTTTCCTTGCTCTGCTTTCGGGGATTCTGGACCACCATATCCGAGACCAGCACGCCGGACACAACCCGGAGCAGGCTTAACTGCCCCCCAAACGGCGTGGTCGTGGTCTTGAAAACAAAACAGGCCATGGTTTCCTCAGGCGAAGACGGCCGTTCGCTGCCGTCTTCGGCAATCCAGGGGCTGCGGTCCAGGGGCGAAGGCAGAAAATCCTGAATAATGGATACAATCTGTCTACCGCCTTTATTCGCCGCAGCTGCAGAGGCACACACCGGGACCACTTCTCCGGAAAGAATCCCTTTACGCAAGCCTTGCTGAATTTCTGCCGGTGTCAGTTCACCTTCCTCCAGGTATTTCTCCATGAGGGCTTCATCGCTTTCCGCAATATTTTCAATGGTGGCTTCAAAGAGTTCTGCCACTTTTCCGGTGAGATCCTCAGGCACAGCCCCGGACTCCACTGTGCCGTCTTCTTTGAAAAACAGGGCCTTGTTGTCCAGGATATCCACGAGTCCGCTGAAAGTGGCTTCTGAGCCAATGGGCAGATAGAGCAGGACCGGCTTGGCGCCGAGAACATCGGTCAAGCCCTTGAAGCATTGATCAAAGTCGGCCCGCTCCCGGTCCATCTTGTTCACCACCGCCACAGTGGGCAATCCGAACTTCTGGATATCCTTCCACATTTTTTTATCCTGGGGCTTGACCCCACCCACCGCATCCAGAACATACACCACTCCGTCAACCGCCTTGAGCTGAAACGGCAACTCTCCCAAGAAATCAGGATCACCCGGATTGTCAACGAGAAAATGCTTGCTCTTTTCCCAGGTATAGGTCGCATACGCCGGCTGAATGCTGCCGCCCTTCTTGGTTTCCTCGGGCTCATAATCCAGCAGTGTGTTCCCGTTTTCAATAGAGCCCAAGCGGTTGGTGGCGCCGGCAGTAAAGAGAATCATTTCAGACAGTGTTGTTTTGCCGGTCCCGCTGCTGCCGGCTAGCGTATACGTTCGTTGAGCTTCGAGGGTATCCTGCATGGCAACGCTCCTGTAAAAAATTGAAGATTGAATTCAGAGTGCAGTCAGGGTTTGACGTGGAAAAATTAAACTGAATAAATAGCATATTGCCGTATGAGATGCAACTGAAAATACTGCCGGGGGGGCGACGGCTTTCACACAATCAAACCAATTGATATGTCAAAGAAAAATCATAGCTCACCCTGGATTGCACTTCTTGGCGTCTCAAGGTAATCTCGTGCAGCGCTCGTATGAAACTTCAAACGAATGGAGTCACAGTTCCAAGCATTGATCAACGCTTTTCATTGCGAGCGAAGCGAAGCAATCTTTGATCAAACCGGCAGTGAATGAATTCAGCATCAGCGTCGTGGCCCATTCTTTTTTTCAATTATTTTCTATAGATATATGTCAGCTTTGCCGGAGGCAAAGCTGACATCAAAGATCTCCTGGGTTCGAGGGACACTATGGCTATCATCATGGGAACGGCGGGACACATCGATCATGGGAAGACCACTCTGGTCAAGGCCTTAAGCGGCATTGACTGCGATCGGCTCAAAGATGAAAAAAAACGGGGCATCACCATTGAACTCGGGTTTGCCTATCTGGATCTCCACTCCGGCGAGCGACTGGGAATTATCGATGTCCCCGGACATGAAAAATTTGTCAAAAACATGGTGGCCGGCGCCGCCGGCATTGATTTTGTCCTGCTCACGGTCGCGGCGGACGAGGGCATCATGCCCCAAACCCGTGAACACGTTGAAATTTGTTCCCTCCTGGGCATTCAGGAAGGCCTGGTGGCCATAACCAAAACGGACATGGTGGACCCGGATCTCCTGGAACTGGCGCTGGATGAAGTCCAGGAGTTCACCCAGGGCACGTTTCTGGAGACAGCCGAGATCTTTTCGGTTTCGGCCCACACAGGAGAAGGCGTTCCAGAACTTTTGAACGCAATCGATGCGAAAGCCGCCGGGCTGCGCTCCATCCAGGAATCCGATCTGTTCCGCCTCCCGGTGGATCGGGTCTTCAGCATGCGCGGCTATGGAACGGTGATCACCGGAACCCTCGTCTCCGGTGACATCAAGACCGGGGAAACGATTCGGATCTATCCGGGGGAGCGAAAAAGCAAGGTCCGGGGCCTCCAGGTCCACAGCCAAAGCGTGGAGACCGCCCTCACCGGACAAAGGACCGCCATGAATCTGAGCGGTTTGGAGGTCGGCGACCTGGAGCGGGGGATGTGCCTCGCCAGGCCGGGGAGCCTGTTCCCCTGGCCGGTATGGGATGTGGAGCTGACCTCCCTGCCCACGGCGCCCAGGGACCTGAAACACCGCAAAGAAATCCATCTCCACCATGGTTCCAGAGAAATCCTGGCCCGGGTCTATCTTCTGGACCGGGAGCAACTGGAGCCCGGGGAGACCTGCCCGGCCCAGATCCGCTTTCCCCAGCCCATGGTCGGCTGTTACGGCGACCGGTTTGTCATCCGGGCCTATTCTCCGCTGCGGACCGTGGCCGGAGGGATTCTGCTCAACCCCATCGGCCGGAAAATCAAGCGATTTTCCGAGAGGGTGCAGCTCATCAGCGGCCTGAAAACCGATGACCTGCCGGCGATCATCCAGTTACAACTGGAGCTCGCCGGCATCCAGGGATTGGACCTCCCGAGCCTGCAGGTCGTGACCGGCCGCTCCCTCAAAAAAATACTCAAGGCCCTGCAGGAACTCGGCTCCGCCCAGAAAACCTTTGTCTTTGACCGGGAAGAACAGCGCTACGTCACCGGAACCGTGGTCCAGGACCTGAGCCGGAGCCTCCTGGAGCATATCCGGAACTACCACCGGAAAAATCCCATGAAAAAAGGAATGGCCAAGGGGATGCTCTCTTCGGGCTGGGGGAAGAACATTCCGGCCAAGCTTGTGCACTTTCTTGTGGAAAGGAGCGTGAAGTCCGGTGAACTGGTCTCGGAAAACGACCTCCTGCGCCTCCCTGATCACACCATATCCATGGCCAAGGATCAGACCGAACTCAAGGCAGAACTCTTGAAACGGTATGAACAGGCCGGTCTTGAGCCTCCCAACCTCAAGGACCTCCTGGAATCACTCCAGGCCGGCAAAAAAGAGGCTTTGCCGGTCCTGGACCTTTTGATCAGCGAAGGACAGATCATCCGCTTGAATGACAACCTGTACTTCAGCGCACAGGCCCTGGATCGTATCCAGACCATGGTCATGGATTTCTTTGCAAGGAAAAGCGACATGAGCCCGACCGACTTCAAGGAATTGAGCGGTCTGTCCCGCAAATACAGCATTCCTCTTCTGGAATACCTGGACAAGCAAAAAATCACCATGCGCGTCGGCGACGTCAGAAAATTACGGCAGCGATAAGTCGGGAATGCTGGGATACTGAAATACTGGAATGCTGGAATAAAGAGGAAGATGTCAGCGCCGGCCGCTGGCCTGGCGGACCGGCCAGTTTGATCGAAAAAGAAACTTTAAAAAGAAATCGCGGTCGGAATCGCTATCGCTATCGGAATCGAAGTCTTAAACCTCATCATATCAATTCTCGATACCGATTTCGATGGTGATTCCGACTCCGAGGAAAAACTCCGAAGTTTCATACGAGCTTTGCCAGTGGCAAAGCCGACATAAAAAAGGGGGCCCGGAAAGGGACCCCCTGTATGTTTTTGGGGTGGGTGACGTGACTTGAACACGCGACCACTTGGGCCACAACCAAGTGCTCTACCACCTGAGCTACACCCACCGTGTAAAGCCTGATTCTTACAACAAAAAACAATCAAGGTCAAGTTTCATGGACAAATTGATATTGGAGGGGGGACGGCCCCTGCAGGGCGAGGTGACCATCAGCGGTTCCAAGAACGGGGCCCTGCCCATTCTGCTGGCCTGCATGCTCAATCCGGAAGAAGTGACTCTACACGCAGTCCCTGATTTGCGGGACATTCAAACCACGCTTCATCTGCTGCAGCTTTTGGGCTGCGAGGTGGAGCAGAGCGGCCCGGCCCTGACCATCCGGGCCGACCGGGACCTGCATCATGAAGCCCCCTATGACCTGGTCCGCACCATGCGGGCCTCGGTGCTCTGTCTGGGTCCCTTGCTGGCCCGACTCGGCCGGGCCACGGTCGCCCTGCCCGGTGGGTGCGCCATCGGCAGCCGGCCTGTGGATCTCCATCTCAGCGCCCTGGAAAAAATGGGCGCTGAATTCGTGATTGAAGGGGGGGACATCAAAGGCCGCTGCTCCCGGTTGCGCGGCGCGCATATCAGTTTTGATTTTCCCACGGTGGGCGGGACGGAAAACCTGCTCATGGCGGCCGCTTTAGCCGAGGGAGAAACCATCCTGGAAAATGCCGCCAGGGAACCTGAAATTCAGGACCTGGCCAACTTCCTCAATGCCTGCGGGGCCAGAATTGAAGGCCAGGGCACCAGCATCCTGAAGATTCAAGGCGTTTCCGGGCTGCATGCCTGCCGCTACACCGTCCTGCCTGACCGCATCGAGGCCGGCACCTACTGCATTGCCGCGGCGATCACCAACGGCTCCCTGACCCTCCGCAACTGTCCGGTCTGGGCCATGGACGCCGTGATTTACAAACTGCGGGAAATGGGGGTGGACATAACGGACGGCGGGGATGCGAACAGCCTGATTGTCCGGCCCAATGGAGCCGTCCGGGGCGTCGATATCTCCACCCAGCCCTACCCCGGATTTCCCACAGACATGCAGGCCCAGTTCATGGCCTTGATGAGCGTGGCCCAAGGGTCCGGCCTGATCACGGAGACCATTTTTGAAAATCGCTTCATGCACGCCCAGGAACTCATGCGCCTGGGGGCCAAAATCAAGATCACCGGCAACTCGGCCCTGATCCGGGGCGGTCAACAGTTGAGCGGCGCCACGGTCATGGCCTCGGACCTTCGGGCCAGCGCGTCCCTGGTCTTAGCCGGTCTGGCGGCTGCAGGGACCACCACCATCCGACGCATCTATCACCTGGACCGGGGCTATGAAAACATGGAGTTGAAGCTGTCCCGGCTTGGAGCCAGGGTCTGGCGGGAACAGGAGTAAGGCCCTCAAGAATTGAAAATTGAAGATTGAAGATTGAAGATTGCTGCAGACGAGAATTGAAGATTGAAGATTGAAGATTGCTGCAGACGAGAATTGAAGATTGAAGATTGAAGATTGAAGAAGGGAGATTGGAGCAGTATATGAAACTCCAGTGCTCCCGAGTGAGGGCGTATCACTGATCAGCAGATACCCTGCTCAAAAAAGGCCTTGATGTCTGCATCGCTGTAGCCGAGTTCTTTCAGGACCTTTCGGGTGTCCGCCCCGAACTGCGGCGGGGGGGTCCGAAGGGAGCCCGGGGTGCGATCGAGCTTCACCGGAATCCCGATTGCCGGAAAGGCTCCGCAGGCTGCATCAGGCACAGTCATGTCCCGTTCCTGAAACAAGCGCGAGGCAAAGGCCTCGTCCATGCTTTTCACCGGTTCACAGCAGGCATCCACCGCTTGCAAGGCCTCGACCCATTCGGCCTGGGTCTTCTCCAAAAATGTCTTCTGAAAAAAACGCTTGATCTCCTCCTGCCGGTCCTCACTGAACTGGAGCGGGACATAGTCAGGACAGCCCAAAAAGACGCACAGATTGGACCAGAACTTGGATTCCAGGGCGCCCACCGCCATATACCGCCCGTCTTTGGTGGCGTAAATGCTGTAGCAGGCGTAGCCATGGGAGAGCAGGTGCTCTCCCCGCCGGAGTGGTTTCCCGCTCGTTTCCTGCAGAAAGGCCGCCAGGGGAAGCAGGCTGAAACTCCCGTCGGTCATGGCGATATCGATGTATTGCCCTTTGCCTGTTCTGCCGCGTTCAACAAGGGCGAGCAGGATCCCCAGGGCCGCGTTCAACCCCCCGCCCAGGAGATCGGCGATCTGGACGCCGGGTATGACCGGAGGCCCGCCGGCCGGGCCGATGAGGTCCAAGACCCCGGATTGGGCCAGATAATTGACGTCATGACCGGCCCGGTCCCGGTTGGAGCCTGTCTGCCCATACCCGCTGATGGAGCAGTAGACAATGCGCGGATTGATCCGGGCCAACCGTTCGTAGTCCACCCCCAGCTGTTTGACCACCCCCGGACGAAATCCCTCCAACAGGACATCCGCCTCTTCCACCAGCCTGAAAAAAACCTCCAATCCCTGTGCTGAATTCAGATTCAAGCACAGATGCTCCTTGTTCCGGTAGAGCGGCCGGATAAAGAGCGCGTTGGAAAAGCGCCTCTCCTCCACGGCCAGGACCCTGGCGCCGTGATCAGCCAGAATCATGGAGCAGTAAGGCCCCGGCAGAAGCCGGCTCAAATCGATAACCGTTGTGCCCTTCAAGGCCCCTTGGCTGATCATGCCTGTCCCGTTTTCTGGTTCATTCGTTCCCCCTTCCGCGCTCCGCGTTCCCCATCATCCCGCCAACTCCCCCAGGACCGTGGAAGCGCTGTCCCGGATGACCAGATCCGCCACGGAATCCAGGGGCGTCGTCTGCTTATTGATGATCACCAGCTTGAAAAAAACGCCAGTAATAGGCCGGATCGTGATTGAAATAATCGATATTGGCATATTTATCCGGATCATATCTGTTCCAGACCCCCTCGTCACCCCGATAGGTGGGAATCCCGCTTTCAGCGGAAATGCCGGCCCCGGTAAACGCCACAATGCGTGTGGCCTGCGCTCTCAGCGTCTCAAGCGACTGGCTTGATGGCATAAGATCCTCGCTTGGCTCGCAATGACGAACGTTGGAGGTTCGATATTCATTCCTTCAGGCAGAATTTGAACGTCCAACGTTCGATGTTCATTCTGTCGCGCCCTTTGGTTCAAAAAAGTCTGAAGCTTCATACGAGGCAAAAAAATAATGCTATATCGAGGCGTTAAACCCTGCCACCTTAAACCTCAAAAAGGGAATTTGAAGCCATAGAGAGCTGTGGCTCCAAAGTATCCATGCAAGGCGCCGCATTTGTCAAGAGTCCAGAGCCGGCCCGCAACAAGCTTTCCCTGCCCGTTCCAGGAACCCGGGCCGCGACCTGCACTGCTTGCCATCAGAAGCACCTTGGGCTATACCTTGGGCACGGAAAATTTCTATACACAGCAATCTCAGGAGGAAACCATGAAAATGAAAGCGTTGTTTGCAGTCTGCAGCCTGTTCGCCCTGCTGTTCAGCCTGGGACCGGCCTCGGCCAAAGACCTTCAGGTCGGGTTTATCTATGTATCCCCTGTCGGAGATGCCGGGTATTCTTACGCGCATGATTTGGGACGGCAAGCCGTGGAAGCCATGGACGGGGTCAGCACTTCCTATGTGGAATCCGTTCCGGAAGGGCCGGATGCGGAACGCGTGCTCAGAAAAATGGCCAGAAAGAACTTTGACCTCATCTTTGCCACCAGCTACGGTTACATGGATTCCGTGATCAAAGTGGCCAAGCAGTTCCCTGACGTCACTTTCATGCACTGCTCGGGCTTCAAGCGGACTGACAATGCCGGGACCTACTTCGGCCGCATGTATCAAGCGAGATACCTGACCGGGATTGCGGCCGGGAAAAAAACCACAAGCAACATCCTGGGCTATGTGGCCGCCTATCCCATCCCTGAACTCATCCGGGGGATCAACGCCTTTACTCTGGGGGCGCAATCCGTGAACCCGGATGCGGAGGTCCGGGTGGTCTGGACCAAGAGTTGGTACGATCCGGCTACGGAAAAGGAGGCCGCCAAGAGCCTCCTGGATGTCGGGGCCGATGTCATTGCCCAGCATGTGGACTCCCCGGCCCCCCAGGAGGCGGCCCAGGAAAGGGGGGCCTATTCCGTAGGCTACAACAGCGACATGTCGGCTTTTGCTCCTGACGCCCACCTGACCTCGGCTGTCTGGAAATGGGGCAATCTGTACCGCGATGTGGTCAAAGACGTGCAGGAAAACACCTGGACCAGCACCGACATCTGGGCGGGGCTATCTGACAATGTTGTGGGCATCGCCCCGTTCGGCCCCATGGTCTCCCAGGCCACCCAAGACCTCATTCTGGAGAGCAAAAAACGCATAATGGACGGGCAGCTCGAGGTCTTCAGCGGTCCGATTTACAGCCAGGACAAGGAACTCAAGGTCAAAAAGGGCCAAACCATGACCGATGAAGAGCTTTTGGGCATGAACTGGTTTGTCCAAAATGTGATCGGAACCACGGAATAAGGAGAGCGTGGGTCTGCACAAGAGGGCTCAGAGTATTTTTGAAATAAAGCAAAATAAATGACGAGCGTTGATCAATGCTTGGAATAATGACTCCGTTCGTCTTGATTGTCTTATTTTCAGCAATGTTCTATCGTCAATTCTCAATCGTCAATCTCCGCAACCCCATGCTGCATCAACCATGCATCTGAAGTTGCGAAAACGGCCGTTTCCCCTGGGCTGGTCCGCCCCCTTGGTCTTTGTTGCCGCCATCGTTCTCTCCCTGGCGGTGAGTTCGTTGCTGCTCCACCTGCAGGGCAAACCCGCCTGGAAGGGTCTGCTCATTTTTTTCAACAGCGGCTTCGGAAGTCTCTGGGCCCTGGAAGACACCCTGAACAAAGCGGTGCCCCTGTTCCTCTGCTCCCTGGGCGTTGCCGTGGCCTTCAAGCTGCAGATCTGGAACATCGGGGCCGAAGGCCAGTACGCTCTTGGAGCCCTGGGGGCCACTTGGGTGGCCCTGCATTTCAGCCAGCTGCCCTGGTATCTGCTGCTGCCGTCCATGCTCACGGCAGCCACGCTCAGCGGCGGTCTCTGGGGCTTGCTCCCGGCTTTGCTCAAGCTGCACCTGCGGGCCAATGAGATCATCACGACCTTGATGCTCAATTATATCGGGATCCTGCTCCTGGAGTTCTTTGTCTACGGCGCCTGGAAGGACCAGGCAAGCTTTGGGTTTCCCATGACCCCGATATTTGAACAGGGCGCCATTATTCCCCGCATCGGGCATTCGAATTTGCATTGGGGCCTGGCCCTGTGTCTGTTCATCGGCCTGGTGCTCACAGGACTGCTCTCCTCCACCAAATTCGGCTATGAACTCAAAGTGACCGGAGAAAACCCCAGGGCAGGACGATACGCCCATATCTCCTTTTCCAGGCTCCTGATCCTGGTCATGATCATCAGCGGCGCCCTGGCAGGATGGGCCGGTTTTGTGGAGACCTCCGCCACCTTGAACCGGCTGCAGCCAAGCGTCATGGCCGGCTACGGCTATACCGCCATTGTCGTGGCCTGGTTGGCCCGCTTGAACCCCCTCGGAATTGCTCTGTTCGCCTTTCTCCTGGCCGGCATGCTGGTCGGCGTTGAGGGCCTGCAGCTGGAGTTGCAGGTCCCGGCCGCCTTCGGAAAAATCATGGAGGGCCTGATCCTGCTGACGGTTCTCAGCGGCCAGTTTTTCAAGCACTATCGCTTCGAGCTGCAAGACTAAGTGCAAGTACAAGGGAGCGTATTTCATTAAGAAAAAAAACAGTTTTTCAAACGACCCAGAATGTATCTTCCGAATA
>CAZUMF010000090.1:4283-15502 GCA_964621385.1 uncultured Desulfohalobiaceae bacterium | reverse complement strand
TGGAGGGCAAGCCCCTGGCTCTGGTCAGGCCGCATGATCGGGTCTTGCTGCAGGATGTGGGGCGTTTTTTCGGGGAGCTGGACAGCGCCCTGGAGGATTTTGATCATCCCGCCGTGCACCGGGAGTTCCACTGGGATCTGCAGCACTGCGCTCCGGTTATCCGCAGGCTCCTGCCGACAATCGAGGAGCAGGGCAAACGCTCCCTGGTGGAGGCTTTTCTGCAGCGCTATACAGACACCGTGCAACCGCGTCTGTTTGAACTGCCCCGGCAAGTGATCCACAGCGACGGCAATGATTACAATATCCCGGTTCAAAGCCTGGGACTCTCCGGAAACCGGATCTCCGGGGTGATCGATTTCGGGGATATGGTCTATTCCCAGCGCGTGAACGAGCCGGCCATTGTCCTGGCCTATGCCCTGCTGGAGAAACAGGACCCGTTAACTGCGGCCGTGCCGGTGGTGGCCGGCTACCATCAGGCCAATCCTCTGACGGAAGCTGAAGTGGAGGGGCTGTTCGAGCTCATCTGCATGCGGCTCTGCCTCACGGTCTGCCACGCAGCCAGTCAAAGCAGCCTGGAACCCGACAATGACTACCTGCGCATATCGGAAAAACCGGCCTGGGATCTGCTCGAAACCATGGCCGCCGTTCCTCCGGGACTGCCGGCCCATGTCTTCCGCCAAGCCTGCGGCTTTCCGTTGCCTCAACGCTTCCAAAGAATTCAGGACTGGATCCGCGAACACTCAGGGCGGTTTGCTTCAGTCGTGGATCCGGATCTTCGCTCGGGGAAATGTCCGGTCCTGGATTTGAGCGTGAGCAGTCCGGCTTTTGAACCGGGACACAAGGCCTTTGACCTCTCGTCCCTCTCCTCGATGATTGATGCGCTTCTGGCCTCGGCAGAAGAAAAGGCCTGCATCGGCCGGGCGAACGAAGTCCGTCTGTTCTACACGGACAAACGCTTTGCCCTGGCCACGGATGCAATGCCCGAGAACCGGACCATCCATCTGGGGATCGACATCTTTATGCCGGCCGGCTCCCGGGTCTACGCCCCATTGGCCGGGACCGTGGTCAGCGCTGTGGACAACGCCGGGCATCTGGACTACGGGCCGACCATCATTCTGGAGCATGCCACGGACCAGGGGGATGTCTTTTATACCCTGTGCGGCCATCTGGCCCGGGAATCCCTGACCGGCCTGGAAAAGGGCCGGCCTGTCGCCCGGGGTGAGCTCCTGGCCTGGATAGGGGACGAAGCGGTGAACGGCGGCTGGCCGCCGCATCTGCATTTTCAGGTCATGCTCGATCTGTTGGGGCTTGAAGGGGATTATCCCGGCGTGGCCCGGCCCAGTCAGCGGGAGGTCTGGACCGCCATCGTGCCGGATCCCTCAGCCATGCTCGGCCTGCCGGAACCGGCCAGGCCCGACCCCGGGAAACGTCCGGAGGAGCTGCAGGCTCGGCGTCAGAGTCTCTTGGGGAGAAATTTGAGCCTGGCCTATGAGCAGCCTCTGCACATTGTCCGGGGCATTGCCCAGTATCTTTTTGATGCGCAGGGCCGCCGATTCCTGGACGGGGTGAACAATGTCTGCCATGTGGGGCACTGCCATCCCCGGGTGGTGGAAGCCGGCCGGAAGCAGATGGGTGTCTTGAACACCAACACCCGCTATCTCCATGAGACCATTCTGACCTACGCGCAGAACCTGCTGGATCTGTTTCCGGATCCCCTCACGGTCTGCTTCTTTGTCTGCAGCGGCAGCGAGGCCAACGAACTGGCCCTGCGTCTGGCCAGAACCTATACCAAGCATGAAGAGCTGATCATGCTTGACGGGGCCTATCACGGCAACACCCAGGGCCTGATCGACATCAGCCCGTACAAGCACGACGGCCCCGGCGGCTCGGGACGGCCGGACTGGGTCTGGCGGGCCCTGATGCCGGACGGCTATCGGGGGCGGCATAAAGGCTTCGGGAAGGAGGCGGGCTCGGCCTATGCCCAATCCGTTGTCGAGGCCGTGGACATGATGCGCTCGCAGGGCAAGCGCCCGGCGGCCTTTATCGCGGAGAGCATGCTCGGCTGCGGAGGGCAGATCGTCCTGCCCGAGGGCTATCTGCCGGCCGCCTTTGAGCCGGTGCGAAACGCCGGGGGACTCTGTATTGTGGACGAGGTCCAGGTGGGGTTCGGCCGGGTGGGGAGCCATTTCTGGGCCTTTGAAACCCAGGGCGTGGTTCCGGACATCGTGACCCTGGGCAAACCCATGGGCAACGGCCATCCCCTGGCCGCGGTGATCACCACCCCGGCCATTGCCGAAGCCTTTGCCAACGGCATGGAGTATTTCAACACCTTCGGCGGCAATCCGGTCTCCTGCGCCATTGGGCAGGCGGTTCTGGATGTGGTGCAGACAGAAGGGCTCCAGGACAAGGCCCTGCAAACCGGAAACTGCCTGTTCTCCGGTTTGCAGGAGCTGGCCGGGGATCATCCCCTCATCGGACATGTCCGGGGCCGGGGTCTGTTTCTGGGGGTCGAGCTGGTCACGGACCGGGAAACCCTGGAGCCGGCCACCCGGGAGGCGGAGTATGTCGTCAACCGCCTCAAGACGCACGGCATCCTGCTGAGTACGGACGGGCCCCTGGACAATGTCCTGAAAATCAAACCGCCCCTGGCCTTCGACCGGGAGGATGCCGATTTTCTCATCCGCTGCCTGGACACGATCCTCAGGGAGGATGCCCTGAAGGGGTCCGCATGAACGCAGGCTTTGCCGCGGAACGCTTCGCCGGCTGGAGGCTCATGGTGATCGGCCGTGTTTTTCATATCCGCTTCGTTTGCGTCTTTCTTGCCCTGCATCTCGGTTTCCTGCTTTTTGCAGTGCCGGCCTTTTCCCGGAACAATCCCGCACAGGACGCTGATTCCGCCTGGATGCAATGGGTGCTTGGCATCGCTGTGGGCATTGCCCTGCTGGCGGGGCTCGGCGCTTTGATCATCGTGCTCTACAACCGGGGGCTCAAGGCGACCATTGCTGAAGGCAGGCAGGCCAAACTCATCAACGACACCCTGTTTCAGATTTCCAATGCAGTGAACACCACCCAGAACCTGGAAGAGCTCTATGCCACCATCCATACGGCCCTTTCCAGGATAATCGAGCTCCCGAATTTGTTCATCGCCCTGTATCACAGGGAGCAGGACAGGATCACGTTTCCCTATTATGTGGATGAATACGATACAGAGGCGGAAATCATCGAAAACTTCACCGAACGGGATTCTTTGACAGCTGAAGTGATCAAAGCCAGGCAGCCGATTTTTCTGACGGAAGCCATGCTGCAGGAGCGGGTGCGGCAGCAGAGGATCATCGGCACCCCACCCAAAATCTGGCTGGGCATCCCCCTGCTGATCAAGAGAGAGGTGATCGGCATCATGGCCGTGCAGCATTATGCCAATCCCAGGCATTTTCACAAGCGGGACCTGGATGTGCTGGTCGCGGTTTCGGACCAGATCGCCGTGGCCATTGATCGGAAAACTGCCCAGGAGGCCTTGCGGGAGAGCGAGGAAAAGTATCGGGAGCTGGTCCAAAGTGCGAACAGCATTATTCTGCGGACGGATTTTGAGGGACGGATCACCTTTATCAATGATTTCGGGCAGCAGTTTTTAGGTTACGCCAGAGAAGAACTCCTTGGCCACAAGGTCATTGGCACGATTGTGCCGGAGACAGAATGGAGCGGCCGGGATCTCACCAGGCTGTTCCATGACTTGTACAAGCACCCTGAACAGTATGTGCATTTTGAAAATGAGAACGTCCGCAAAAACGGAGAACGGGTTTGGGTCTTGTGGGCCAACAAGGTGGTAAAAAACAAGCAGGGGGAGAATGTCGAGCTCTTATCCATCGGCAATGATATCACCGAAAAAAAGGAGTTGGAAAAACAGCTCAACCAGGCCCAGAAAATCGAAGCCCTAGGCACCTTGACTGGCGGCATTGCCCATGATTTTAATAATATTTTAGGAATCATTCTAGGGTATACCGAAATCGCCCAGGTGCAGCTCCCGGATTCCAGTCCTGTCCGGCAATCGCTGGAAGAAGTGAAATCCGCTTCGCTGCGGGCCCGGGACATCGTCAGTCAGCTCCTGGCCTTCACCAGGCGCGGAGAACAGCAGCAAAAGACACTGGACATCCGGCCGATGATCAAAGAGGGCCTGAAGATGCTCCGGTCCACCATCCCCACGAGTATCGAGTTCCAAAGCTTCATCCCTTCCGCCCTGCCGCCGGTGAAAACAGACGGCACCCAGATCCACCAGATCCTGGTCAATCTCTGCACTAATGCCTCACACGCCATGGAAGCAGCAGGGGTGCTCACAGTGGGGCTTGAAGAGGTCTCCTTACAGCAACAGGATCTTGCCTTTGATCCGGACTTGACGCCCGGACGCTATATCAAGCTGTGGGTTTCCGATACAGGGCAGGGGATTCCCCAGGAGGATCGTGAACGGATCTTCGATCCCTACTTCACGACAAAGGAAGTGGGCAAAGGCTCGGGACTGGGACTCTCGGTTGTCCTGGGCATAGTCAAAAACCATGAAGGCGGCGTCAGGGTCCGCAGTCAGATCGGAAAGGGGACGACGGTTGAAATCTATCTCCCGGCGGCTGCGGAAACGCCTCAGGCGGAAGAACCGGTGATCACGCCGGACCTGCCCCGGGGTTCCGAGCAGATCCTGTTCGTGGACGACGAAACCATGATTGTCGATATCAATCAACAGCGCCTGGAAGGGCTGGGCTATGCCATGACCGGAAGCACGGACCCTGTGCAGGCTCTGGCCTTGTTCAGGGAAAACCCTGAACGATTCGATCTGGTCATCACGGACATGACCATGCCCAAGATGAATGGCGATGCCTTGAGTCAGGAGATATTGAAAACCCGACCGGAGATGCCGGTCATTCTGTGCACCGGCCACAGTGAAACCATGAGCAGAACCAGGGCCAAAGCCATCGGTCTGGCCGGATTTCTCGAAAAGCCCCTGGATATGACAACCCTGGCCTTTACAGTGAGAGAGGTTTTGGACGGCAAGCCCGCGGGGTGAGGCGGTTTGCAAAAGCCGGCTTCGCCGGCAATCCAAAGGTTACAGGTTCACTTCGGATTGAGAAATTCGAAATTCGAAATTTGATGAGGCCTTATAGAACACTCTGCATTTCTCAGTTCTTTTCTTGCCAATTTCTTTGAGCGATTATATTCGTGGAATGGACCGCGTGCCTGGGGTGATGCCGCGTCAAGCGTTGCTTCTGATGCCCGCCAGGGTTTCCAGGACCACAGGCAGGACAGCGGACACTATATGGGCCACCCCGTGGGTATTGGGATGGATGCCGTCCGCCAGGGTGCGTTCCGGGTGATGCAGGATGCCTTCCAGAAAATCGGGAACAAGTTTCAGGTCATAGTGCGCCGCGAGTTCTGCATACAGAGCGGCAAATTCTTCGCAGTAGCCCGGGGTTAAGGCCATCGGGGGCTTGACGCCGGCCAGGATCACCCGGGCCCGGCCCTTCAGGCAGGTGCGGATCAACAGATCCAGATTCGCTTTGGTCCGCTCCGGCAGGGAACCGAGTATGGCGTCATTGGCTCCGAGTTCCAGAATGACGACATCCGGCTTGACCTCCAGGGCCCGGTCGATCCTGCTCAGCCCTCCGGCCGTGGTGTCCCCGGAGACTCCGGCGTTGATGATTCGGGTGTTTTGCTGCAGGCGGTCCAGGCTGCGCTGCAGTTGGTCAACAAAAGAAGCCTGAGGGGGCAGGCCGAAGCCTGCGGTCAGGCTGTCCCCGAAAGCAAGGATCGTGAGCGTGACGTATCGCATGTATTCAATGATGTGCAATAAGGCAGATTGAACCCTGTGTTCACAGCCAACTGGTACCTCTTTTCCCTGACGGCTTTGCTGCTGATCGGCCTGCAGCGGTTTCTGTACAAGGTGGCCGCAGCCTCAGGCTTGAGTCCCAGCCTGACCACCCTGTCTTTTATGGTGACGGTTGCCGTGGCCGGCTCTTTGCTGTTTGTCCTGCAGGGCGCCCCCATCGTCTCTCCCGGCTTTCTTGTTGTCATCTCCCTGATCAACAGCCTCACCTTTGTCACCGCGACCCTGGCCCATATTCATGTATTGAAGCGCATCGCCGCTGCCGTGGCCTACCCTCTCATCCGCCTGAATGTCTTGCTGGTGGTTTTTTTCGCGGTTGTTTTTCTTGGAGAAGACCTCGTCCTCCGGCAATGGCTCGGCGTCGGCGTATCCCTGACGGCCATGATGGTTCTGGCCCGGGAACAGGCACCGCCGTCCGGAGCCATAAGAGCCCGCGATACCAGGGGGTTCTGGCTGGTGCTGCTGGCCATGCTGGCCGGAGCCCTGTCCTCCATTTCCTGCAAATTCGCGGCCGAGTTCACCAGCCAGACCGCGTTTATCGCGCTCAGCTATATCTTTTCCAGTCTGTTGACCTTAGGCCTGCACACCAAACTGTTTCCCAACCAAGAGCCGCTTGCCGGCACCAAAAAGGCCGTCCTCGTCGGGATCCTCATGGGACTCTTGAATCTGGCCGGATTTTCCGCCTACCTCCAGGCCCTGTCCATGGGGCCGCTGTCCCTGGTGGCCTCCATCAACGGGATGCATTTTGTCGTGGCCGTGGCCCTGTCCTGTCTTGTGTATAAAGAAAAGCTGCAGCTGCCGGTGGCTGCCGGCATCCTGCTCACGGTCCTGGCCATTGTGCTCCTGCGGGCCTGAAGCAAGATGCGGCTGCAAAAAATCCTTTTGCAGCCGCCAGATGTCAATGGTCAGACCCGGCTTCGCTAAGAAGCTACGCCGCGGCAAGCGTCAGAAGTCAGTAAATACAGATGATTATACCAATATTGATCCACTCGGATCGTTTCCTTACGACTTTTTGCAGATGCGTCAAGCAAGGAAAAAATTCTGAATTTAGATCTCGTACCGACATTACGCCGTTGAACCTTAATACTCTAATAGAATGAACAATGTCTGGTATATTCTTCAAATTGGACATTCTTTTGGTTTCACGTGTCTGGTGTCTGGAAAGGCAAAATCCGCAAACTAATATGAAACTTCAATTTCTTTCTCCGTCACCCCGGCGCAGGCCGGGGTCCAGCTTTTTCAGTCTGGATTCCGTCTTCCGGCGTCGCTTTTCAAGCTATGCCGTGACAAGTCGCCGGAATGACGGAGGAGGTGACTCGTTTCTTTTTCGATCAAACTGGACGTCTACGGCCAGAGGCAGGGCTGAAACCAGACACTCCTCCGGGGCCGCTTCCAGCCCGGAGGGCTTCCAGGCCGGAGGGTAGGCCCCTCCGGGCCGGAGGCTGAAACCTCAAAAAGAGGCAAGAAATATTACAAGATGTCCAATAAATCCTTCAGATTTACGCGTCCTGTCAAGAGCTCTGGAATGAAGCCCTGGCCTCAGGGGAGTTCAATGCGCTGACCGGGCTGCATGGGAACGAGCCTGGTCGCCGCTTTGATGGCTTTGAGCTCCCGGTCGAAAGTGTCTGTGCCCTGTTCCAGGATGGGAAACGAGCCCCAGTGCATGGGCACCACGGAGGTGCATTGCAGCAATTGGCAGGCCAGGGCGGCCTGTTTCGGATCCATGGTGAAAATGTCGCCGATGG
This sequence comes from uncultured Desulfohalobiaceae bacterium, assembly GCA_964621385.1. Taxonomy (GTDB): domain Bacteria; phylum Desulfobacterota; class Desulfovibrionia; order Desulfovibrionales; family Desulfothermaceae; genus JAABTT01. Next base: position 7,891 of record CAZUMF010000090.1, on the reverse strand, counting down.
GCAGCAGAGCAAGGTCGATGGCATAAAGCCGGCCGAAGAGCTCCATGCTGGAAAAAATGCCGGTGTCGCCGGCATGGTAGAGGCAGTACCCGTCTTCAAGCGTGATGATGTAGCCCACGGGCGCTCCGCTGGCCGAGGAATGAAAGGCCTGAACCATGGTGACTTTGATCCCCTGAAAATCCACGGTCCCGCCGATACTGAAACCGATGCCGTTCACGATCTGGGTATCCGGCAATCCGGCCTCCTGCAGTTTCTGGGCCGTCCCCACAATGGACATCACCTGCGCCCCGGTTTTCTGGGCGATTTTCACTGCCTGCCCTGTATGATCGTCATGATCATGGGTGATGAGGATGAGGTCCATTGTTTTCAGCTCGTCTGAGCCTTGCACGGCCGAAGGGTTTCCTTCAAACCAGGGGTCGATGATCAGCTCCAGGTTCGGGGTGCTGATTTGAAAATTGGCGTGTCCGTGCCAGGTGAGGGTGTTGGACATGGCGACCTCCTTTGTCTGTGGTTCGATTGAAAGGTGTCCAAAGCTGGCTCCGCCAGCAACTAAAAGATTATAGGTTCACAGTTCACGGTTCACAGTTAAGAAAAAAGAAAGCTTTTAGAATGCCCCAGAATGTATCTTCTGAATATCTTCTTCTTCAAATTAGCAACACACTTTCTTGGTTTGTATGACAGAGATGAACCAATAAGCGCCTATCCCAGAGGCAGCTCCTATTTTTTGTCTTATCAATCGTAAATCCAAAATTCTCTATTCCTCCCCCCATCTGGGAAACAGGGAGTTGTCGATATGCAAGTGGTCCAGGATTCGGCCGACGATGTGGTTGACCAGGTCTTGGATGGTCCGGGGTCGGTGGTAAAAGCCCGGGCTGGCCGGAAGAATGGTGGCCCCGGCCCGAGAGGCCGACAGCATGTTCTGCAGATGGATCTGGTTCAGGGGGGTTTCCCTGGGGACCAGGATCAGGGGGCGTTTTTCCTTCAAGGTGACATCCGCGGCCCGGTGGATGAGATTGCTGCCCAGGCCGTTGCCCACAGCAGCCAGAGTGGCCATGGAACAGGGGCAGATCACCATGCCCTGGTGGATCCAAGAACCGCCGGCCATGGGGGCCGCCACGTCCTTTTCGCTGTACAGGCGCTCCTGGGGGGCTGAAAAGGCCGTGCCGGAGGCAGCTTCAAAGTGCATGACAGCTCTGGCGGCCTCGGAGATGATGACGTGGGTTTCCGCTTCCGCCAGGTCGGCCAGCCTGCGGTACAGGGTGTCGGCATAGGCCATGCCGCTGGCGCCGGTCACAGCCAGAATATAGCGTTTCATTGGATCTTTCCTCTGAGCTGTTTGATCCGGCCCCGTATTTTTTTCTGTTCCAGGCGTTTTTCTGTGACCCCGCGGCCCGGTCGGGTGGCCCTCCTTTGTTTGCGGGGTTTTGCAGTCTCCTGAATAAGTTCTTTGAGTCTGGACAGGGCCTCCTGTCTGTTTTTTTGAAGACTGCGGAAAGACTGGGCCTTGATCACCAGAACGCCCTCTTTGGAGATCCGGGCGTCGCTAAGCTTGAGCAGTCGCTGCTTCAAATCCGGAGGCAGGGACGAGGCCTGGATGTCAAAGCGGAGATGCACGGCCGAGGAGACCTTGTTCACGTTCTGTCCCCCGGCGCCCTGGGCCCGGATGGCCTGGAACTCCATCTCCCGAAGGGGGATGGACAGCTTGGAATTGATGGAAAAACGGGTCATAGAGTTGATCATAATGCTGAACCAGGTCCTGTCAAGCTCGGCATGCTGTTCTGATGCGTGTTCATGGGCCTGACGGCAGGATGAAGGGTTGTTGGCAGCAGGAGGAACTGTAGTCGATACGGCCGGGTTTTTCAAGCCGAGCGCTTGAGTGGCATTTTCAGTTCTTGACAAATCCCACCCCGACCTTACCATGTTCAGGTACGAAAAGACGATCCCTGTTTAGGGACGAGCAAAACAGTGGCTGTTTATTCGCGATCATGGTCTGTGTCTTGATCCGAGGCGAGCTGCCTACATGAGCAATCTGAATGGAAGGAGGACTCTATGGATTTGAAAAGCTATTTTGAAAATACCAAGGGCCTGGGCGTGCTGTCCACGGCGGATGCCCAGGGCAATGTCGACAGTGCGGTCTATGCCCGGCCTCACGTCCAGGAGGACGGCAGCCTGGCCCTGATCATGCGGGACCGCCTCTCCCACGCCAATCTCCAGTCCAACCCCAAGGCTTCTTATCTCTTCAAAGAAGAAGGGCCGGGGTACAAGGGCAAACGGTTGTTCTTGACCAAGATCAAGGAGGAACAGGACGAACAGAAAATTGACGCCTTGAAAAGGCGAAGCTATCCCCAGGACGAGAAAATTCATGAAGAAGCCCGGTATCTGGTGTATTTCACTGTTGAAAAAGAACTGCCGCTCATCGGAACCGGCAAGGAATAAAGGCGGTCTGCCATGAAGATCAAGCTCGGCGTGAGCACCTGCCTGCTCGGTGAAAAGGTCCGCTATGACGGCGGCCATAAGCTGAATCGCTATGTCCGGGACACCCTGGGGCAGTATTTTGACTATGTTCCGGTCTGCCCGGAAGTGGAATGCGGCCTGCCGGTTCCCAGGGAAGCCCTGCGCCTGACAGGCGATCCCGGGGCGCCCAGACTGGTGACCAATAAAACCGGCCATGACTATACCGAACACATGCAGACCTGGGGCCGGAAGCGCCTCGCCGAACTGGAACAGGAGGATCTCTGCGGCTATATCTTCAAAAGCCGCTCACCGAGCAGCGGCATGGAGCGGATCAAGGTCTACAGAGAGCAGGACGGCATGCCGGTGAATACCGGGGTGGGGATCTGGGCCCGTCTGTTCATGGAGCATTTCCCCCTGCTTCCGGTGGAGGATGAAGGCCGGCTCAACGATCCCCTCCTGCGCGAGCATTTTATCGAACGGGTGTTTGTGTATGCCCGCTGGAGGGAGTTGGTGCGTACCGGGTTTACGGCCGGGGATCTCATTGAATTTCACAGCCGGCACAAGCTGTTGTTCATGGCGCACAGCCCGAAGCTGTACAAGGAAATGGGCTCCTTTGTGGCCGATTTCAAGCAGCTGTCCAGAAATGAGCTGATTGAGGCCTATCAAAGGCTGTTGCACCAGGCCATGCAGGAAAAGGCGAGCGTGAAGAAGCACATCAACGTGCTCCAGCATCTCCTGGGCTATTTCAAGAATGATTTGACCGCGGATGAAAAGCAGGAATTTCTGGACCTGGTGGAGGCCTATCGTCAAGGGGATGTCCCGCTGATTGTCCCCATCACCCTGGTCAATCATTTTGTGCGCAAATACCAGGAGCCCTATCTGGGCCGCCAGTACTATCTCAATCCCCACCCCGGGGAGCTGCGGCTGCGCAACCATGCCTGATCAGAAATCAGATGCAAGACATCTGATTGCTGATTCATTCTCTTTTCAGTGAATGGAGACCTGTTTCTGAATCTGGAGACTGTGTTTGCGGGTCTTTTCCGGCAGTGGGAACACGTGTTCAGGTCAAAGGTAAAAATTTCATCCGTTTATTCCCCGCCCCTGAGGGAAATAAGGTTTTATTACGCGTGCTTCGCCATGGGAGGACGCTCTGA
>CAZUMF010000090.1:0-4273 GCA_964621385.1 uncultured Desulfohalobiaceae bacterium | reverse complement strand
CCAAATTTTTTTCCAGGCGGCGTCCGTCCAGAGAGGGACGAAATCGAAGCGCTGCACATCCACCAGGCCTTGATCCGTCAAACGGAGCTCCGGAATCACCGGCAGGGCCAGAAAGGAAAGCAGCATAAAGGGATTGATGTTCGGAGGGCAGCCCAGCCTGGTCGCGGCCTGGTTCAGCTCGGAGAGCCTGCCCACCACCCCGTCTAGAGCCAAATCGCTCATCAGGCCGGCGATGGGCAACGGGAGCGCGGCCAGCACTTCCCCCTGCCGCACCGCCACGCATCCGCCCCCCAGCTCCTGAATGGTCCGCGCCGCCAGGGCCAGGTCAATGTCCTGCATGCCGGCCAGGATGAGGTTGTGCGAGTCGTGAGCCACGCTGGAGGCCAGGGCCCCGTCCTGCAGCCCGAGTCCGCAGATAAAACCGAGTCCGATATTGCCTGTTCCCTGATGGCGCTCCACCACGGCCAGCTTGGCCAGGTCCTGTTGCGGATCGGGCAGGGCCAGACCGGAGCGGATTGCCGGGTGCACCAGCCGGGTTTTGGTCAGGATCTGGCCGGGAATGAGTTCGAGGCACCTGGCTTTTTGCGGCGGGTGAGGCGCCGGAATGGCGAAACGATCCGCGGTCACGGGGCCGAGGCTGCAGCTGTGGAGCGGCAAAGCGGTGGAGGGTGTTTGAAAATCCGCCTCCCGGACCGGTCTGCCCTGGAGCAAAACCGTTTCAATGGCGGCTGTCTCCAGATCGTTGAGCAGCACGCAGTCCGCCCGGTATCCGGGGGCCACGGCCCCCCGCCTTTTCAGGCCGAAATATCTGGCGGTATTGATGCTCAGCATCTGCACGGCCCGCACGGGATCTACCCCGGCCTGGACCGCCAGCTGCAGACAATAATCCAGGTGGCCTTTGTGCAGGAGGTCATCGGCATGCAGGTCGTCGGTGACCATGGAGATGTTGGCGGCGTTTAGGCTGTTCAGGACCGGCAGGAGATCCAGGAGATTTTTTCCGGAACTGCCCTGGCGCAGAAAGAGATGCATTCCCTTGCGCAGTTTTTCTCGGGCTTCGGCCTCGGTACTGGCCTCGTGTTCGCTCGCCGGTCCGGCCAGAATATAGGCGTTGAGATCATTCCCGCTGAGTTGCGGGCAGTGGCCGTCAATGACCAGGTGCCTGGAGACGAGGAGTTTGACCAGGACGTCGGGATCTGCACCGAGGACTCCGGGGAAGTTCATCATTTCCGCCAGGCCTAAAATCCGTTGGGGATACTTCTGGTACAGTCCGGCAATGGCCTCCGCCTTGATCGAGCCGCCCGCGCTTTCCAGGTGGGTGGCCGGCACGCAGGACGGGACCTGGCAATACACGGCCAGGGGGAGCGATGCGGTCACGTCGAGCATGTACTCCAGGCCTTGGACGCCAAGGACATTGCAGATTTCGTGGGGATCGCAGATCAGCGCGGCGGTTCCGTGCCGGGCTGCGGTTTTGGCAAATTCCACCGGTGAGAGCAGGCTGGATTCTATATGGATGTGTCCGTCTATAAAGCCAGGGCAGAGATATCTGTTGTCAGCCTCGATGACCTGTTGGGCCTGATAGTCCCCGAAACCGAGAAAAACGCCGTCATAGACCGCGACGTCAGCCGGATGGATTTCACCGGAGAGCACATTGACCAGGCGGCAGTTTTTGATGAGCAGATCCGCCGGCAGCTGCCCCCTGGCGGCCTTGATCCTGTTTTCCATGGTCACAGATGTTCAGGGTTTCAGGATTGATCGGTTGTCCCTGCACACTATCCTCCGGCCGGGGGATTGTCAAAGCAGGATGGACTGAAGATCAGGTCCGCAGGAATCCTGCTTGTTGTCAAAGATCCTGCTTTCCGCTAAGCTCCAGGATGTGCATTCCCTGCAGAAGGAGCCATTGCCCGGGACCCTCCAAGGGGCCTTTGACCAGGCCTGATCATTGCCCCGGTCCGTCTGTCCCTGGTATTTCCGCTGATGATCTTGTGCGGTGCGGATGAAAGGCCCTTTGGATAGGGTGCATGCATCCGATTATCAAAGGAGGAACATCCATGACCCAGCTGTTGTCGACCAAAGAAGTGGCTGACTTTTTGGGCATTCATGAAAAACGGGTCTACAAACTCATCAGCGACCAGGGACTGCCCGGGACCAAAGTCACCGGGAAGTGGCTGTTCCCCAGACACCTGGTGGAGCAGTGGCTGGAAAACAACACCATGAATTATCCGGGCCAGAAGGAGTATTTGAGCCGGACCCCTTCCCTGTTCGTGGTGGCCGGGAGCAATGACATCCTTCTGGATCGGACCTTGAATCTGTTCATGCGCCTGTATCCGGAGTTTACGGCCGTTTTCGGCAATCTAGGCAGCATGGGGGGCATCAGGGTCCTGCGGCATGGCCTGTGTCATGTGGCCACCTCGCATTTGGCGCAGGATGACCTCCAGGACTTCAACTTTTCCTATGCCTCGCACGAACTGGAGCATTTTCCGGCGGTGGTCAATTTCTGCAAACGGGAACAGGGGCTGCTGCTTGCTGCGGGAAATCCGCTGAACATCACCGGCCTGTCGGACCTTCAGGGCCGCAAGGTCCGGGTGGTGAACAGGGCTCTGGGAACCGGAACCCGGCACTGGTTCGACCAGGCCCTGAAGCAGGCGGATATCAATACAACCAGGCTTCCCGGGTATGAAAGGGAACTGCAGCGCCATCTGGATGTCGGCCTGGAGATCTTGTCCGGCCGTGCGGATCTGGGACCGGGGATCGGAACGGTGGCCGGGCTGCTGGGGCTTGATTTTCTGCCCATGCATTGGGAGCGCTTTGATCTGTTGATCGATCGGGAGCGATTCTTTGACCAGCATATTCAAAAATTCCTCGGCCTGCTCCATGACCAGCGCTTCAAGGATTTGATCAAGAGCCTCAGGGGATATGATCTCTCCCTTTCCGGCCAGATGGTCCACCCCGAATAAAGCCGTGCAGGCAAGCAACGTGTGCACAGGAGGCGTGGTGTGAGCAACACAGACTGCCCGGCTGCCCCGGCCCTGGCCGTGGGCGGCGTGGTCGTTCGAGAGGGTCGAGTTTTGCTGGTCCAGCGAGGCAAAGAGCCGGGCTATGGAGAATGGGCCATACCCGGCGGCAGGGTGGAATGCGGCGAGACCCTGCAAGAGGCTGTGGAACGGGAACTCCGGGAGGAGACCGGTCTGGAGGTCACGGCCGGGGATTTGGCCTATCATTTTGAAGTCATTCGAAAGAATGCATCCGGGTCCATCAGGTTTCACTATGTGATTCTCGATCTGTGGGCCGAGTATGTTTCCGGCACGGTGCAGGCCGGAGACGATGTCCTTGCGGCCGGCTGGTTTTCCCCCTTGGATCTGGCCCCCATGCCGGTCAGTCCAAAGACCCTTCATTTTCTCAGGACGTTCCTGGGCTGGGTGCTTGAGCCTCCACGGGCTTCGGAGAGGATTTGCGATTGAATATTGAAGAATGAATATTGTAGATTAGAAATAAAGCAGGCAGGTGTGCAGTATGTCCTATCGTTTAGCAGTGGGATTGCGGGCGGATATTGACGATGTTCAGGGGCGTTGGACGGCAAAGGCCATTCAAAGCGAGCTTGGGCTCCACCTGAACCGGGTCCGCTTGATCAGGATCTATTTGATTGAAGGCCTTAACGCGGAGCAGGTCCAGGAGGTCATCAGCACAGGCCTGATCCACGATCCGGTTCTGCATGAGGTCTCGCTTTCGCCCCTGGCCGATGATTTCGACTGGATCCTGGAGATCGGCTTCAAGCCGGGTGTGACCGACAATGAAGGACGGGTGGCCCGGGAGACCTTGGTGAACGGCCTGCACCTGGATCCGGATGCGCCGTGCCAGGTGTATACGAGCGTTCAATACTGCCTGCAGGGCGCGCTTGCAGCGGACGATGTCGAGCGCATCGCCACGGATCTCCTGGCCAACGGCCTGATTGAGCGCTACCATTTCAAGGACAGGCAGGCCTGGCAGGACAATCCGGGATTTGATGCCGAGGTTCCCAGGGTCACCGGGGTCTCCTCGGATGCCGTGGAAACGGTTGCTTTGAACGGCCTCAGCGATCAACAACTTGAGGCCTTGAGCCGGGAACGGGTCTTGGCCCTGAGCCTGGCTGAGCTCAAGCATATCCAGGCCTACTATGCCCGCCCGGAGATCCAGGAGGAGCGCGAGGCCAAGGGCCTGCCCCTGGAACCCACCGATGCCGAACTGGAGGTCCTGGCCCAGACCTGGTCCGAGCACTGCAAGCACAAGATCTTCAACG
>CAZUMF010000089.1:0-15509 GCA_964621385.1 uncultured Desulfohalobiaceae bacterium | reverse complement strand
GTTTGTCCGGGCCGCTTTTAGTTGTTTGTCTTTGGCCCCGTCCCGGATCCGCTCCAAGAGCACGGCGGCCCGAACGGCTTTGGAGGCCATGAGTTCGGGGAGTCGGAAGCGGGATGGGCCCGGATCATGATCCAGGGATTGATCGGCCTGACCCTGGTGCTGATGTCCGCCGGGCGAGGGGGCGCCCGCAGCGGGGTTCATCATGCTCGGTTTGGCCATGATCTGCAGGGCGCTGTCGATCTTGAAATTGCCGCTGGTGACCACCAGGTCCCCCTCGGAAAGCCCCTGCTTGACGATGAAATAATCCCCCGCCCGGGGACCGAGCACGATCTCCCGGCCGATATACACCCCTTCGCGGTCCGGCAGGGCCAGGTACACCACGGCCCGCTTGCCGGTGATCAAGGGGGCCGAGGCCGGAATGACCAGTGGGTTTTCTTGACCGTCGGCCTGACGTTCATTTTGGCGCTGCACGGCATGGACCAGCATGCCCGGTTTGAGGTTGTAGTCCGGATTGTCCACCCGGAGACGGACATTCACGGTCCTGGTTTTTTCGTCCAGAACCTGATCGATGAAGATGACTTTTCCGGTGAAGACTTTTCCGGGCAGGCTCCCGGTGGTGAAAGAGACCTCCCCCCCTTCCTCGATCCAGGGAAGATCGGACTCATACGCCTCCAGGACAACCCAGACCCTGGACAGATCGGCAATGGTGTAAATCGGAGTCCCGGTCTTGACATAGATCCCTTCGACCACGTTCTTTTCAAGAACCACGCCGCTCATGGGCGAAAACAGGGTGATCTGGTCGCTTGGTTCGCCTTTGCGCAGGATGTCCTGGATCTGACTCTTGGACAGTCCCAGGAGTCGGAGTTTCTCCATGGCGGCGTCCCGGGTGTTTTCCGCAGTGCTGCGGACAAGATCATAGGAGCTGTCCCGCAGGTTCTGCAGGGCTTTCTCCGCCTGAAGCAGTTCGGCCTGGGCCGTGAGCAATTCCGGGCTGTAAATAGCGGCCATGGGTTTTCCCCGTTTGACCATACTACCTGTGGAATCCACGTACAATGTATCGATGCGCCCGGCCATCCAGGCGGTGATGGTCCCCATTCGGGTTTCATCAATCTTGACTTTGCCCGCCATTCTGGTTTGAACCGACACTTCTTTTCGCTGCACCGGGGCCAGGTCGACCCGGGCCAGCTTGCGGGCCTCCGGGGACAGGCTGATCTGCCGCAGGCTGACGATCTCGCCTCCCTCGTCATCTTTGCTCACCGGGATAAGATCCATAAAGCAGATGGGACATTGGCCCGGTTCCGGGAGTTGAACCTGAGGGTGCATGGAGCAGGTCCAGACGGTTTCTTCAAAATCCTGCCCGGTCTCGACGCTCTCCCGGGCCGCCTTATCGACCCGGGCCGGGGCCTGAAAAGAGGAATCAGATCCGGATTTGGAAGCGGTTCCGAAATACCAGCCGGCTGCAAATGCGGCCGCCACACAGAGGACGGCCGCAAGCAGCAGGGTTTTGCTCGAGAGAAGGCGGGATTGGATCATAGGAAATAAATTCCGGTTTACAAAAAAGAAAAAAGAACCCGGGCCTTTCGAAGGAATGTGTTTTGAGCATTGCGATTTGGTTATTGTTTGATATTTGTGATTTGAATATTGGAATTTATCCTTTAATAACGGCACAATTTCTCATACTCAAACATTACCAGAATCAAAGACAGAACTCTTGAGTCGAAATATTAGGACCCATCGGACTCTTCAGGAGCCTTTTCCAGGGTTACGTCCTGGTCTTTGAGTTTTTGCAGGTACTTTTCAGGGTCCTTTTTGAATTCCTCTGGACAGGAGGCGCAGCAGAAGTAGATCCGCTTGCCCTGGTAGTCCGTGTACAGTTCTTTATTGGGCGTGTAGCCCATGACCGGGCATTGGGTCTGGACCAGATTTTCTTTGGCCGAGAGGTTCAAGGAAAGCGTAAAAACGAAGCTCAGGGTGATCAGGCAGATAATGATCGATTTCATACAAATCTTCATTGGGTTTATTGGTTTTGGGCATGAGTGTCTTCGGTGCAAATGGGCCGCGATTACTTTTTTTCCGGATTCGGAAGGGCCCGGAGGTCCAGGCTGCCGTCCAGATCCCTGATATCAGTGATCTCACAAGGGATTTCATAGCCGACCAGGGTTTCCATTTCAGCCAGCCGCTGGGCCTGGTCGGCCAGGGAGCGCAGCAGGGCCAGTTTGAGTTCGAGCAGGGTTTTTTCAGCGTCCATGAGGTCCAGAGACGAAGCGTTGCCGGCCTGAAAGGCCTCCAGGCTGACCCCCAGCGACTGCTCGGCCTTGGGAATCAGGCGCCGCCGGTACAGATCAATCTTCCGTTCCGCGTCTGTGTAGTAATAGAGGGCCTGTTCCAGGTTCGAGCGCAGTTGTTTTTCCAAACCGACCTTGTCGTGCCGGACTGCGTTAAGCTTTGATCGGGCTTCGGAAAGGGCGGCCTCCCGAGGTTTCTGCCACAGGGGGAGATTGACCGAGAGCGAGGCGATCACCGGGCTTTCATCGGCGTTTTCGACTCCTGGAGAGCGGGCGTCTCCGGTGATGATGGTCTGCAGGCCGAAGGTGAGGTCCGGATAGAAGTCCTTCCGGGCCAGTTCGATCCCGGCCTGCTCTCCTGCGGCGGCATATTTTAAAGCGAGCAGCCGCGGATTCGACTTTGCCAGAGAACTCTGCAGTTCCTCCTTTGTCAGGCAGAGCCGCATGATCGGAACCCGTGGAGGGTCGGGCAGCAGTTGATCCACGGGACGGTTCAGGAGGGCATTGATCCTGGCCCGGATGGGATTTTTCAAATCCCGTATCGAACTCAGGCGGTCTTCTAAGAGTCCCAGTTCGACCTGGGTGCGGATGACATCGGCATGCGGCGAGGCCCCGGCCGAATACCGGGCCCGGGCAACCCCTTCCAGGTAGCGGACCAGTTCGATGATTTCCCGTGTGATGGTCACGGCCTGTGTGACATAGGCATATTCATAATAGATCTGTTTGAGCCTATAGAAGATGTCCAATTTTTTGGCATCGAGCAGCGCTTTGCTCACAGCCGCCTGCTGGGCGGCACGATTGCCTTTGAGGTCCAGGGTGCCGAACCAGGGAAAGGTCTGGGAAATCCCGATGGCGGCGCGCTGCGGGCCGGTCCTGGTTTCCACCGGCTGGATATATCCGCTCAGAGTCAGACGCGGATCAGACAGGGCGGTTGCCTGGGGGATCTTTTCCAGGGCGGCCTGCCAGCGATTGAAGGCGGCCAGGAGTTCCTGGTTGTTTGCCGCGGCTTCCGCCAGGTACTCGGAAAGCAGGCCGACATCACCGGAGGTGCTTGCCTCGGGGCCTGTTTGCTTGGAAGCAGATCGCGCTGATTGCGGGATGCAGAACAAAACCAGCAGAAGGCAGCAGGCGGCGATCAGGCCGGTTTGGGAAAAAATTGCGATGCATCCGGTTTTTCCCGGCTTGATCAATGGTGAATCCGGGCTTCCGACGATGCGCATAGGGGTGCACTCGTGATCTTCTTTTATAATTTGCTCTGGGAAATGGACTTTTCAATCCCTACTGTCACGATATACTTAAATCTATATCTATTAAGTAGGGATTGTCAATATCAAAATCTGCCTGTCAGGCAGTATAGCTGATGGAAAGGCCGACACCCACTTCCTTGAGCTTGGCGACACGAGACAGGGCGATCTTTGAGGGGAGATCCGTGCAGTGGCAGGCATGGATATTTTCCGGCCGGAGTGTTTCGAGATAGTCAAGAGTTCCCTTTAATTGGGACTCAGGGGGATTCTGCAGGTGAAGACCGCCGACGATGTCCAGCACCCGGTGGTCGCCGCAGATTGCTTTGGCGTATTCAACGGTGTTGCAGATGCCGGAATGGGCGCAGCCGCTGATGATCACCAGTCCCTTCGAGGTCTGGTACACGAGCGCGGAATCGTCAGGAACCGTATCAGGCTCTTGGGTGCAGTGTTTTTCCCCGAATGTGAGGCCGGCCTCAAAATCGTTTTTCCGCGGGATTTGCCCCAAAAACATCAGTCTGGAGTTGAGCTCCTGAGGTCCTGTGTTCAGATGCAGGGGGAAATGGGCGGCACATTTTTGTTGTGACAGCCAACAGCCAAGCTCCCTGAGGGCGTCGCCGCTCACGCTGCTGAAAACATCGGGATGCGCCACCAGGGTCGGACGCTGCACCGCGAGCCCCTCGAGGTCGCGTTGCGTGAAATGGCGGATGAGCGTCTCCAGACCCCAGGTGTGGTCCAGGTGCTTGTGGGAAAGGACCAGGCAGTCAAGGGTGGTCAGATCTTTGCCCATGGCCAGGGCATTGTTCAAAACGATGCCTGAATAGCCGGTATCGAACAACACCCGGGCTGCACTGTCCTCGATCAGCAGGGACAAACCGGGCTCGGCAAGGAAGTACCGATCAATCAGCGTCGTGTTGTCGACCAGAACGGTGATCTGCATGGTCAGGCCCTCCTGTTCAGAAAAACCTGATCCCGAGCGGGATCAGGTTTTTCTGAATGTATTCAGGCTCCGGCCCAGGAATCTGCCGTTCGGAACCGGTCTGAGCCTGAAAGAGTTATTCCGCGGCTCTGGCGGCTGCCAGCCAGGCTTCCCATTGGTCCTGATTGTCCGCGATGAATTCATCGACATGGCGTTCGATGTCCCGCTGCTTGTTCTCGCCTTCGAACATCTTGTTGTTCTGAGCGAAAATGGCCTGAATCGGAACCGACATGACCTCGAACAGCTTGTCTGCGGCCGGATTGGCTTTCAAGAATTCCTTGTTGGCCACCACATTGATATCATTGGGCACAAATCCCATTTTCACGGGATCGGTGACCGCGCCTTCAACCCCTTCGGCATCAGTGTTCTTTCCGTCCAGGTCGTGGGGGACATTCAGCCACATAACGTCTTTTCCGGGTTTCAACTTGTAGACGGTCCAGTTCGGGGTCCAGGTGTAGAAAAAAACCGGTTTGCCGGCGTCATTGCGGGCCACGGCGTCGGCCATGCTCGCGGAATAGCCGGCTTTGATCAAGTTGATATGCTCGGTAAGACCATAGGCTTTCATGTGTTTGGTAATGGCTTTTTCGCAGCCCCAGCCCGGAGGACAGGCCACGAGGTCGGCTTTGCCGTCGCCGTTGTCATCAAAGGCCTTCTTGACCTCTTTTCGTTTGAAATCCTCCAGAGAGGTGATATTCAGTTTTTCCAGCGTCTCCTTGTCGGCCAGGTAGCCCTGCAGCGCGCCGCCCCGGGCGACATAGCCGGCCTTTTCGGCTTTTTCGTCAAAATCATCAGGGAGCTGCGCATTCTGGAGCGGAAACCAGCCGTTGGCCCAGTAGTCGACATCACCCTGGCACACGGCCTGATAAAAGACCGGGTTGCTCAGGTCCTTGGCTTTTTTCACCTCATAGCCCAGTTCAGTCAAAGCTCGGCTGTAGAGGGCTTCCAGAAAAAACCCAGTGGTCCAGGTGGCCCTGCCCGGGTTGACCGTGGTCCCTTTTCCAGGCAGGTCGGCTGCAAATCCTTGGCTGGATACAGCCACCATGGCCGTCAGGGCGATTCCCAGGATGATTTTTTTGACGAATTTCATTGACTTCATGCAGTCTCCTTTGTTGAGGTTTGTCAAGCCCGTGCCTTCAGCGCGGTCTTGATGACGAAAAGCTGCAATACCATCTGCAGCTCAGCATACATACCAGGCTATCAAGCAAACCGCCGTCTGTCAAAATTCACATCAGGACAGGCAGGAAGCGGCAGGTCCTGTGTAGGTTATTCTGCTTCAGGACCGGAGGTAGCTGGCCCCGTTGACATCTAAAATGGCACCGGTGGTGAATTCGGACCCTTCGGCAGCTAAAAACAGGACGGCAAAGGCCACTTCTTCAGGGCGGGCCACTCTGCCCAGAGGGCTTTGCTGACGGATAAGGTTCCCGGCCGCACCCTCGAGTTTGCTGAAGGACATGTCTGTTTCGACAAAGCCCGGGGCGACCACACCGATAAAGATCTTGTCCTGGGCCAGCCTGGCGGCCAAGGACTGGCTCAGGGCATTGAGTCCGGCCTTGCTCGCCCCATAGGCCGGCTGTTCCGGTTCACCCCGAAAGGCGCCCCGGGAAGAAACGTTGACGATGCGTCCGCCTCTGTTGTGTTTCATGAACCGGGCTGCGCAGTACATGACATTGGCCGGTCCCAGCAGGTTTATGCTCAGGGTTCGGTTCCAGGCCTCCTGCCATTGTTCATAATCCAGGTCTTCAATGGGATGGAGCAAAGAGATGCCCGCATTATTGACCACGATGTCCAGACCGCCAAGTTCCTCTCCAGCCTGATCCACCATGCCTCTGACGGCGTCAGGATCGGCGATATCGGCCTGAATCAGGGCATGCGGCCCCCCGGGCAGCTGCTCCAGGGTCTGTTGCGCTGCTTCCCTGCCCTGTCTGAAGTTCACGACAACCCGGGCGCCTCGTTCGGCAAAGGCCAGAGAGCAGGCCCTGCCGATCCCGCGAGAGCCTCCGGTGATGAGGACGCGTTTTTTTGAAAAATCCATGGGTTCCTCCTGGAAAAAGGGACGTTGGAGCAGTTTAATTGCGCGCAGGGCATCCTTCGTGTAGAGTGTGTTCAGGATGTCACTGTTTGCCTGATTGGCTCTGTCTGCTCAGCACCGTGAAGGTATGCCATTACAAGCTTGAAATGGTCAAGAACGATGAGTGAACTGCCTCTGGTCATCACCGGGGCTTCCGGTTTTATCGGCAAGCACGTCGTGCTTGCGCAATGCAAGCATCGGCCTCTGTTTTGTATCGCCCGCCGTTCCCGTCAGGAGTCAAACATCCCGGCCGATCCCAACATCACCTGGATTACGGTGGATATTGCCAAACAGGACCGGATGCAGGAGGTCACGGATTATATTCTCCAGCACGGGGGCGCCGGGTATGTCCTGCACCTGGCCGGCTACTACGATTTTGACAATCAGGAGCATCCGGCCTACGAGGCCACCAATGTCCGGGGTACGGAAAATATGCTCAAGCTGGCCCGGGCCCTGCAGGTCAGGCGCTTCATCTTCTCGAGTTCTCTGGCGGCCTGCAGTTTTACCCCGGCCGGGTCCTCACTGACTGAAGACAGCTCGCCTGATGCGGATATCCCCTACGGCCGAAGCAAAAAACAGGCCGAAGCCATCATCCGGACCTACTCCAGCGAGGTGCCGAGTGCAGTGGTTCGCCTGGCGGCCGTGTTCAGCGATTGGTGCGAATACCCGCCCCTGTATTCCCTCTTGCGGATGTGGGCCTCCCGGGGGCCGATGTCCAGAATTCTGGCGGGCAAAGGTGAATCCGCCCTGCCCTATGTCCATGTCAAAGATCTGATCAGCCTGTTTGACCGGATCATGGCCCTCAGCCACGAACTGCCCGACTTTGGCGTCTATCTGGCCAGTCCGCCCCAAAGCGTTACCCACCGGAAATTGTTTCAAACCGCGACCCATTATCTGTACAGCCGGCCGGTCCATCCGATTCGCATCCCCAAGCCTGTGGCGGCCCTGGGCATGGTGCTCCGCTATATTCTGGGCAGGCTGCTGGGGCGGGATGTTTTTGAAGAGCCCTGGATGGCGGCCTATATCGACAAGCAATTGAATGTCGATCCCAGGGCGACCTATGCCCGCCTGGGCTGGGAGCCGAAGCACCGCAGGCAGATTCTGAGGCGGCTCTTGTTTCTCACCGAGAATATGAGCAATTATCCGAACAACTGGAAGATGCGCAACGAGGCCATGCTGCAGCGGGTGGCGGTGCGGGAGAACATCCTGATCTACGATCTGCTGCATGACTTGCGGCCGGGCATCTTAGGGGAAATCATCACCGAGGTCATGCATCCGGAAAAAAGGGATACGTTCCCCAACTATCAAAACAAGGAAACAAAACTGCTGCGCTGGTATATCGCGCTCAATTTTCAGCTCCTGGCGGTGACCATCCGCAATCAGGACCGGTCCATGATCCAGAACTACGCCCAGCAGATCGCCGCGCAGCGTTTTGCCGAAGGCTTCCGGGTCGGGGAAATCCAGGCCATGCTCTCCCTGATCGGGACAACCGTGAACAAATATCTGGCCCGTCAGCCGGATTTTTTCAATTACCAGCACCTGGACAATTTTATCAGTCTGACCATTCAGTACATGGCCGATGAGATCGAAGACAGCTATGATCAGCTCGAGTCACTGCCTCCGGGCGAGGTCACCCGGGTCGATGATCTCCAGGCCCTCTCCAACAGCGAGGTCTTGAAACGGCTGGTCCAGCAGCTCGAAGAAATCGGCGGCGATCCCCTGGAGAGCGAGTTCGATCACGGCAACCGTTGAGAGACTATCCTTCATTGGCCGAGTGCAGCAGGCAGTGCAGCAGGACATTGGCCCCGGCTTCGCAGTCCTCCCACCTCGTTTTTTCCACTTCCACATGGCTCCGCCCGCCGATGCTGGGGACGAAGATCATGGCTGTGGGCGCGATCTGGTTCATGTAGCTCGCGTCATGGCCGGCTCCGCTGACCATGGGCAGGCTGGAGTACCCCAGGGCCTCCGCCGTGTTCAGAACGCGCTGCACCAGGCGTTCTTCAAAGGGGGAGTGGGCCACGCGCCAGGTCTCTTCGATCCGGATGGGGCAGCCCCGTTCCCGGGCGATGGAATGAAAATCCTGCTGCAGGTCCTCCCAGGCCCGCAAGGCCAGGTCGTCGTCCCAGGAGCGCACGTCCACGGTGAAATGGACCTTGTCCGGGATGATATTCCTGGAATTGGGATGATTGTGGATCTCCCCCACCGTGGCCACCATATTGCCGCCCATTCTGGCGGGCAGGCGGTTGACCGCAAGAATCATTTCCGAAGCTGCGCACAGGGCGTCGTGCCGGCCTTCCATGGGGGTGGGACCCACTTGATTCGCTTCCCCCTCCAGGTGGATGTCGTACCAGTGCAGGCCTTGAATGCCCTTGGGCGCGCCGATGATCCTGCCTTCCTGCTCCAGGATGGGACCCTGCTCGATATGATACTCATAATAGGCGTGCACTGGAAATTTCCAGGCGGGCAGGCGTCCCCGGTAACCGATCCGTTCCAGTTCCTGGACAAAGGTTTTGCCCTGGATATCGGTGCGCTGGTAGGCCCAGTCCCGGTCCAGAGCCCCGGCCCAGACTCCGGAGGCGATCATGGCCGGGGGGAAGCGGGAGCCTTCCTCGTTGGTCCAGGAGACAACGACCAGGGGCCGTTCGGTCTGAATATTCTGTTCTTCAAGGGTGCGCAGCACCTCCAGGGGGGCCATGACCCCGAGAATGCCGTCGAAGCGGCCGCCTTTGGGCTGGGAGTCGATGTGTGAGCCGCTCATGACCGGGGCCAGAGCATTGTTTTTTCCAGGCCGCCTCCCGAATATATTCCCCATGTCATCGATGCTGACTCCCAGACCCAATTCCTCCAGCCAGCGCACAAACAAATCCCGGGCTGCTTTGTCCTCATCACTCAGGGCCAGACGCTGCACCCCGCCGCCCGGAGTGGCCCCGATTGTGGCCATGGTTTCCAGGGTTTCCTGCAGACGCCGGCCGTTCACACGCAGATCAGAAAATTCCATGGTTTCACCATATCCTATGGTCTAAGGGTTTTGTTCCAGCTTGAATTGTTGCAGATCATCAGATAGACTGATGCTCGCCATAAGTTCAGAGCTCTTTACAGTAAGCGAAAATTTACAGTCATTGTTGGACACTTCGTGATATTTCTTGCCTGTTTTTGGGGTTTCAGGTTTGCGGATTTTGCCGTTCCGGACACCAAATGAATGTCTAATTTTGAAGTTAAACAAATTATATTCTGTTATTTTAAACTCTTAAAGGGAACCACCACAACTGAGGTAAGAAGTCTGAAATTGAAGTTTTGCCTGCTCGAAATTCCTGACAGCTGATGCTTGAAATGAATGAATTATTTCTGGAACTCTGACAACTGTTCATATCCGAAATGGTGTCTTCACCATTTCGGATAAGGAGGCTTTCATGATCGTCAAAAAATTACACGAAGTCGCATTGGCCGATACCACGGGGTATGAAAATGTCACCAAACAAGTGGTCATCGGGCCTGATGACGGTTCCGAAGAGATCGTCCTGCGCTATTTCGCCCTGGAGCCGGGCGGGGCCAGTCCCTATCACAGCCACGACTTTCCTCATCTGGTCAAGGTGGAGCGAGGCAGCGGCATGCACCAGGACAAGGATAAAAAACAGACACCGATCCAGGCCGGGGATTTTGTCTTTGTCCCGGACAATGAAGTTCATAATTTTGTCAATATCGGCGAGGAGCCGTTTGAATTCATCTGCATCGTGCCCGGCCGGGGGGAAGGCTGATCCAGAGGCGGGGCTTGTATGAAATTTCCACTTAACTCTTTAAAATGATTGGTTTGGCTTTAAAATTGGACACTTGGCACTTCAAGCCAGTTACTTCGCGGGATCAGCCTCCGCTTTTTTGGGCCTGATAGCCGCGGCGCTGCAGTTCAGTCATCAGCAGATCCCGGTGATCGCCCTGGATCTCAATATGGCCGTTTTTGACCGCTCCCCCAGAGCCGCACAATTTCTTGAACTGTTTTCCAAGGGCCTTGAGTTCATCGTCATGCAGGGGAAGACCGCTGATCACGGTCACGCCTTTGCCTTTTCGGCCCTTGGTTTCTCTGAAGAGACGGACATTCCCGTCGCCCTGGACAGCTTGTGAGGGTCTTTTGCAGGTGCAGCCGCTGACCGGCTGTCCGCAGTCGGGACAGAGTCGGCCGGATTCCGTGGAATAGACTGGAGATGCTTTCGTGTTCATGCGGATAATTTTCTGATTTTCTTCCCATTTTCTATCCTGTTGTTCACGGGGTTCGCGCAATTCATTCAGGATACGGTCGAATCGTAGATCAGCCCAGATTCAGGGTTACGTCAATCTGCCTATCAGGATACCCAAACAAGCGGGAACTGTAAATGGTTTTTTCGTTCCGGGTGTTTGGAAAAGCCATTTCCATTGACGTGCAGCTTTCAAGGCGCGTATACGTTTTGGAAAACAGCCCCCGAAAGATTGGCACCATGAACAGGTAAAATGTTCTACAAGCGACAAGAAAGAGAATCCGTTTGAGGCTGACCGCCGCCGCTACCGACATGAGGACCAGATTTGACTTAGTCCTTGGCTTAGTTTACCCTTTGCTTAAGGTCTCAATAACCGATGAATTGGAGAACAGGCATGGAAACAGTAAATGTTCTTGAGGCAAAACCCATCTTTCACGCCTGCTGGCCAGAGTTCCAGCCGGAGAAGAAATTATTATTGCAAAGGCAGGTAAGCCCATTGCACCATTGACTTCATGGGGGGAGCCCATGCAGAAGAGGATACCAGGGCTGGACAGAGGTGCAATTCAAGTTCCGGATGATTTTGATGCCCAATTACCGGACCATGTTTTGGATGATTTTGAAAGATGAAAATATTGCTCGAAACTCAGTGCTGGCTTTGGTGGATTGCGACACCAGAGAAAATGGCATCAAGGGTCAAGAATCGCATCTCCGACAGCAAGAACGAAATTTTTTTTTCCGCGGCAAGCAGCTGGGAAATTGCAATTAAATATAGTCTTGGCAAGCTCTTGCTGCCTGAAGCTCCAGACATTTTTGTCCCTCCTCGATTGATCCGTGATGGATAACTCCGCTTCCTATAGAACATATTCATGTGCTGCGTGTCGCTTCATTGCCTTGGCATCATCGTGATCCTTTTGATCGCTTGCTCATAAGCCAGGCTCTCAGATACATCGTATGCCAATTGTGACGGTGGATCGGTAGAACGCCTATGATGTTGAGTTGCTATGGGGAAATACGAAGTCACGGTTGAAAGCCGTCGAAAAGGAGAATTAGGATAGCTCGACAGAGAAAGCATATTGTAATGACTGACGGGATACGTATCCTGACCATCCCTCGCCATAATCCAATAACCGACGAAATCAAAACCGAAGTGTTGAAAGCTCTGGACAGTAGCTTCTTGTATATTTATTGAAAAATATCTTTAATCACCCTTCATATAGAAAAGCTGCCGGAAGGATATGATCTTGCAACGTCTTCTGATGTACAAGGTTTGATAGCACAGGGCAGAACTATTTCCGAGACCCTGGAGATTGCACGAGATGGAGCCCGACGCTTGATTGTGGCACAAACTGAGAAAAGTTCGAAAGAATTGCCACCTTCAGCTGGAAACGCTTTTGACCTTCAGGTTGTTGTTGGGTGCTGAGATGGGCAGGCTGGCTGGTTTTCGATATCGTGAAATTGTTCAAGCGCTTACTTACGGAGTCTTGGTTTTGTTTTTGACCGGCAGGCGCAGGAAGCCATGAAATTTGGTACAATCCATCTACCAGGCTTTATACGACTATCCCCAACCACCCCAGGAGAAATGCCCGAAGGGACTTTGCGGGCGGTTCTCAAGCAGGCAGGATTAGGTGTTGATGCTTTTTTGAATCGTTTGTAATTTGTTTGGCATATTGATCCAATTTTGGTTTTGCCCGACAAGGACTGCTGATTCAAAGGTTCCTGAACTCTATTTCAATAGAAGCTAAGTTAGATCAGTATAATGATATCAGTGACATAAATTTGTAAAATTCCTAAACCACACTGCTCTATGCCTTTTAACTGCGTGAGGCTCCTAACCGCCCCATGTGCCGCCTGCGGCCTCCGTGCCAAAAAAACCAGACATTTGAAAAAATGATTTTGAAAACTCCCACAAACAACAACAGCTTGGTTGAGAGCATTAAGCTCCGGATAAACACCTGGATATCCGGTTCCTGTGATGCCAAAGGATCAATACTATCCATATATATTTACGGATCAGTTTTGCACCCGGATAAATTCCAGCGCAATTCTGATATCGACCTGGCATTTCTTCTGGATCAGTCGCTTTACAAGCAGGATCCACTTCTATGTTCCGGGCCGGCTTATATGGCCGCCACAGATATTGGCCTTAAATTTGACCGACAAACCGACGTCATCATTTTAAATTCAGCTTCAATTGAAAGTGCTTACCAAATTGTAACAACAGGAATTGTCATATATGAGGCTGACCATGAAAACCGGCTTGAATATGAAACGGCTGTAAGGGGGTTGTATTTTGATTTCAAGCCGTTTCTTCAAAAGTTAAGAAATCAGAGATGTCGCCTCACAATATGAAGGGATCCAGGGTATGAAAACAATTGAAAAAAAAATATTGGCGGTTGAGCATCGAATCTCGAAGCTCAAAAGTATGGCCCTGCGAGTCAAGTCCCTTGAAGAATATATAGCCGCCCGAGACAATACTGATATTGCGGAAAGAAATATTCAGGTAGCGATTGAGGCCTGCCTGGATATCGGCAAGATTATTATTGGCAATAAAGATCTTCCTGAACCTGCTGATAATAAGGGTGTTTTTTCTGTCTTGGCCGAAGCCGGTGTCATCACAAAAGAAAGTTTAGGCTTCCTGATACCGATGGCTGGAACTCGAAATATCCTTGTTCATGGGTATGATCGCGTAGATGATGCATTGATTTATGGGATAATAAAAAAACATCTTCAGGATTTCGAGAACTTTTTAAATCAAGTCAAGGTGTATGCCCAAAATGAGAAATAGACTGCTCGGGAGATCGGATTCAATCAAGATCCTAACAATTTTGAACGGCCATTTGCACGCATGGCTGTCCATCCAGCAGGGAAATGTTCTGTGAGAGAAAATGATGCAAAGACCGGAATTCCCAAAGTCGCCGTGATCGGCTCCGGCTATTGGGGGAAGAACCTGATCCGCAATCTGGACCGGCTCGGCGCCCTGGCCTTGATCTGCGACCGGGATGAAACGCAGCTGGCAGCATTTCGCAAGCAGCTGCCGGGTGTGGAAACCTGTCTGGCCCTCAGCGATGTCCTGGGCCGGGAGGATATTGATGCGCTGGTGATCGCCACCCCGGCTGAAACCCATGCCACAATTGGACGGGAAGCTCTGCTGGCCGGCAAGCATGTGTTTGTGGAAAAACCCATGGCCCTGTCCAATGCTGATGCCGCCGATCTCATAGAACTGGCCCACAAACGATCGCGCATTCTCATGGTCGGCCATCTTCTCCAATACCATCCGGCCTTTGAGAAACTGAAACAACTGGTGTCGGACGGCGACCTGGGCAGAATCAATTATATTTACTCCCATCGACTCAACCTGGGCAAGATCCGCCGGGAGGAGAATATCCTCTGGTCCTTTGCGCCCCATGACATTTCCATGATCCTGTCCCTGGCCGGCGAGGAACCGGAAAGCGTGCTGGCCGTGGGGGGGAATGTGTTGCATCAGAAAATCGCGGACGTCACCACGACCCATCTGGCCTTTCCTTCGGGTCTCAAGGCCCATGTCTTTGTGTCCTGGCTGCATCCCTTCAAAGAGCAGAAGCTGATTGTGGTCGGGGAGAAGAAGATGGCTGTCTTTGACGATACCTGCCCCTGGCCGGAAAAGCTGCTCCTCTTCCCTCACGAAATCACCTGGAAAAACAACATCCCGGTCCCATCAAAGGCGGAGCCGGAAAAAGTCGAACTGGTGGAGGCTGAACCGCTGCTTTTAGAGTGCCGGCACTTTCTCGAGTGCATTGCAGAAAACCGAACCCCAAGAACTGACGGGCGGGAAGGCTTGAGGGTGCTGCAGGTGCTTAATGCAGCCCAGGAGTCGTTGGACGGAGGGCATAGGGCAGAGAGCATAGAGCATAGAGTAAAAAACAGGCTGCAGAACTCAGATATCCATTCTCAACAAAATACGAGACTACTTGACCATTCACGTACCCATTTAGCGGATAACTCTATGCCTTTTGTACACGACACCGCGGTTATCGACCAGCCGGCTGAGATAGGCGCCGGCACGAAGATCTGGCATTTCTCCCACGTGCTCAAGAATTCGCAGATCGGCGAAAACTGCACTATCGGGCAGAACGTGGCCATCGGTCCTGACGTCTCTGTGGGCGACAACTGCAAAATCCAAAACAATGTCAGCATCTATAACGGCGTGACCCTGGAGGATGGGGTTTTCTGTGGTCCTTCCATGGTTTTTACCAACGTCCACAACCCCAGAGCGGAAATCCGCAAAATGGATCAGGTCCGTCCCACCCGCGTCCGGCAGGGGGCGACTATCGGGGCCAATGCCACTGTAATCTGCGGGGTGAGCATTGGACGCTACGCCTTTATAGGCGCCGGGGCCGTGGTCACCCGTGACGTCCCGGACCATGCCCTGGCTTTCGGCAATCCAGCCCGGATCATCGGCTGGATGTGCCGATGCGGGGAACGCCTGGACGAAGAATTCTCCTGCGGAGCCTGTGGTCTTTGCTATCAAAGGGAGGGGCCGGACTTCGGTTGTTTGAAGCTTCTTCAAAATAGAATCTGAAATCGCTTTTATGGTCAAAGGGCTGATCCCTTCCATCAAAGATCCAATAACATAAAATTGCTGAATTTGTTGTATATGTTTTTTTCACGCTTACTACTTAGTGCATGTCGCAGAATTCAATCAGCCGGGAACCACCCTTTTGCAGATGTCCC
>CAZUMF010000088.1:0-15510 GCA_964621385.1 uncultured Desulfohalobiaceae bacterium | reverse complement strand
AAAATTTGCTAAAATTTGCTAAAAATTCGTACCGCGGCCGGGAACTTAGGTTAAGCAGAAAGAGGCGTAACTTCTGCCCGAGCAAAACCAAAGCACTGGTGACCAATCTGACGGAGTTGACTCCCAGTCAAGTGCTCTCCATTTACAAATGCCGATGGCTGGTTGCAATCCTTTTCACATGGGAGGTTTACCATCAGCAAGTCGAGCATACCTTCAAGCTGGAACTGACCAAGTATGCTAAATCCGCGTGATTCCTGGGCGTTTCACCTTTAACCTGTCGCTTTTGAGTTTTGAGTATGTCTTCAGAATCTTGATGGCTACATTGGGCTACCGGGTGGTCAGCAATATTTTGAGTCAAATTTAGGCTTAAGCAAGATTCATTCTGGGAAGTCCTGTTGTATGGACAGCAACCTCTTCTATTGCTGTTGGGAATGTGCTACATCATTTTATTGAATTAGTTTTTTGTTTAAAAAAAATTATTATAGTACTCCAATTTTGGTTTTTGCAAAAAGACAGCTGTTCCAAAGGCTCAAGGGCATAATTTCAAAAAAGTTCAGTTAGATCAGTACAATTTTCCGCAATATGGTTACAAAGGGCTCAAAAAAGGACAATAGTTTAAGCAATTGAAAAATTTGACTGTTTATTTCAAGCGGACAAAATTGGGTTAGCGAAGTAGATACCCCATATAATTTTTTTTCGTAGAGGAGTTCCTTGATGATCGAAATCAGATTTCACGGCCGTGGTGGGCAAGGCTCTGTGACAGCAGCCGAGTTGGTGGCGCAAGCAGTCGTTAACGAAGGGATATATGCTCAGGCCTTCCCGAGTTTTGGGCCTGAACGACGCGGCGCTCCAGTGAGTGCTTTTCTCCGTGTCTCAGATTCTCAAATTTTTCTCCGGGAAAAAATTGAAGCGCCAGATATGATCGTCGTGCTTGATGCCTCGCTGATTGAACTTGTAGATGTCTTTTCCGGGTTGAAGGCAGGCGGATCAGCAGTCATAAATTGCCCGCCGCACAAAAGAAAGAGCTTGATGCCATGGAATGAAAGCTATCGTCTGGTCACTGTTGACGCCACTCAGGTGGCCATGAACAACATCGGGCTCCCAATTGCAAACACCGCGATGATTGGGGCTTTCCTCAAAGGCCTGGGACTTATCAAGCTCGATTCTTTCAAGGTGCCCCTGCAGACTCGATTCGGCAGGCTTGCGGAAAAAAACTTCCAATCCATGACCCAGGCGTTTCATGATGCCCAGATAGCTGAACCTAGCGGAGAGACTTCTCTATCCTCTCCTGCACAGGAATTGAATTTCACCGGGATCCTTGAAAAAGAAGCTCTTATGGCCTGGAAGTCCCTGGCCCTTGGCGCCGATATCCTTGAGCCCGGCAACAGTGCTCGCTTTTTGACCGGGACTTGGAGAATGACCGGAAAGCCGATTTTTCATTCCGATGCGTGCACGAAATGCGGACTGTGCCAACTGTTTTGCCCGGAAGACTCAATTTTCCAGAATACGGAAGAGCAATTTACCTATAATGAAGACTACTGCAAGGGATGTGGGCTGTGCGCCCAGGAATGCCCGCAAGCTGCGATCACTATGGAGGAAGAAGCATGGGTTTGAGAACCGGGATAGAAGTCTCGCTCGCCCTGGCCGAAGCCGTTGGTCTCAGCCGGGCAGATGTCATCGCAGCTTACCCAATCACTCCTCAGACGCACATTGTGGAGCATCTGACGGAGATGGTGGCCGAGGGCAGACTGGATGCTGAATATGTGGCTGTGGAATCGGAGCATTCGGCCATCAGCGCCTGCCTCGGATCAGCAGCGGCCGGGGCAAGGACCTTCACCGCAACCGCTTCACAGTGCTTGGCCTTCATGCACGAAATCCTGTTTATCGCTTCGAGCATGCGCGGAACCACGGGCATTACGGAAAGCCTGCGCATTATCCATTGGGTGGACGAGCAGGGCAGGCTGTTCGACGGGCAGGAGTAGAAAATTAACCTTTGTGGATGATACATATCGGGACATTAGAAAGACCCGAGAAGGCGCCAAGCGTTCCCTGGTGCCAAGTTGACAGGATTTGTGGATGGAGTGATTTGCTCAACGTGTGGGCTTGCCTGCTAATTGAATACGTATCATTTGGAAACAATGTAAAAAAATTCGCTGTGGGGATCGGCTTGGTTCGGCACATCCACACTGGGTCAGGTTCGTTGTTGTGTGGGATGTTCAATATTATTTATTATATTCGATTTTTTTTCGGGAGCGCTTCGGAAATTTTGAAAACAACACCTTGGACATACCCTACGAAGCGGTGGCCACTGATTTGAGCAAGGGACTGGAAATTTGGTTTTGATCAAGGGTATCTGATGGATGCAGTCCGGCTTCGATATCCATCCCGGGCATCTTTGCCCCGTTTTTTGAATAGCCGAGGGTATATTGACGGGAGAATTGTCAATCCGGGGCCTGTCACGCTCTGTCGTGCCTTAGGAGCAGAGACAATCATCGCTGTCGATCAGCATGTCGAACATACCTTCAATCTGGAAATGACATGGACAGCGACTTTTTCCATTACTGTTGTCAATAGGCTACATCATTTTATTGAATTTGTTTTTGTTTAAAAATATATGATAGTTTTAATTAGCAACAGATCTTTTAGGTTTTTTGCTGTTTGTCTAAGCTTGTGGGTTCAAAATAGCTCCTGAAATCTGGGCTGAGGCATTCTGCTTTCAATCGATTGAATGAACATGCTTTGAAATAATTTAAAAGATGGAGGATAGCTTATGGGATGGTCGGCTTTCAGGCCTTCGGGCCTAACACATATCGATGACCGTTGTAGCGGTGGATATACCTTGCTTACACCGATTGGGGGAGATTGTATTTTCCTGATAGATGAGCTGGGAAAAATCGTTCATTATTGGAAACCGGAGAATTTTATCCCGGGATATGGCTTTATGTTGCCTGGCGGGCGATTATTGGTTCGTGGGCAACCGAAGGTCGAAAACGAGGTAGGAATCGGCGAAGCGGCTGGCGGTACAGATCTTTTGCTGGAATTAGATTGGGACGGGAATCAGTTGTGGCAGTGGGATCACAAAACCTTCCATCACGATATGACTGTTATGCCAAATGGGAATATAATCGCTCCTACCTGGACGGTCATTCCCGAGGAGATTGCCCAGAAAGTACAAGGCGGTCTGGATCAGGATGAAATTGATTATATCAACTCTCACCCTGAACATTTAAAATTGATTCTCCGGGGGATCGGTGTCGGTGGTCGGCCTAGGGATCTTAAGGGCTTGATGGGAGATCGTCTTATCGAGGTGACTCGTGAGGGCGAAGTGATCAACGAATGGCTTTCCTGGACACCTTTTGATACAGAAAAGGATATCATTTGCCCGCGGGAGTTTCTTGGTGAGTGGACACATACCAACTCCGTACTGTATACCGAAGATGAGTGTCTACTGTTGAGTTTCAGAGAAATCAGCACGGTCTTGAAGATTTCCTGGCCCGACGGCGAAGTGCTGTGGCGCTACGGTTATCCGGCTATCAGCCACCAGCACGATCCCAGCATCACCCCTGAGGGAAATGTATTAATTTTCGATAACGGCGTTCATCACCCGGTGACGGCCCATACCAGAGTTATCGAAGTAGACCCGAAGACGAACGAGATCGTATGGCAATACCTACCCGAGGTTGTCTATCAGCTTTACAGTGGACATGTGGGTGGCGCTCAGAGATTATCCAACGGAAATACTCTGATCTGCGAGGGTGAAACCGGTCGGCTCTTAGAAGTGACTCCGGATTGTGGCATTTGCTGGGAATGGTGTAGTCCGTTTCGGTATAAGTGGAAGGGCATTGTCTCCGCAATGATATTCAAGACGCATCGTTATATGGCCGACAGTCTAGAGCTTAAGGGCATGACGTTTGGGAAAGCCGGGTGCGACGCTTACAACAAGGAATGGGACCTTATCAAATAATCCTATTATTCAGAAGGGGCCGCCCCTTCGGAAGGAGGATCGGAATGCAGAGGAAAAAAGACTCCGTTCACAGGAACCCAGGAATGCCTACCCGAAGAGAATTCATCAAAGCCGGAATGACCTTTGGAGCCGCAGTCGCCGTAGGGCCAGCTCTGCTTGGCCTGACTCCGTATAAAGCGGGCGCCGCCGAAGCGCCAAAAAAGGGAGGCCATTTCATACTTGGTGTCGGGAATGCTTCGCCGTCTGACATGCTGGACGCGGGCCAGGTCTCGTCCGTCCACATGCGGCAATTGCAGTGGCAATTGAAAAACAACCTGATCGAAGTTGATCATCAGGGCAAGTATGTTCCGGAATTGGCCGTTAGCTGGGAACCCAAGGAAGGGGCCAAGGAATGGATCTTCAAATTGCGCCAAGGCGTTGAGTTCCATAATGGTAAGCCGTTCACTTCCAAGGATGTTGTCTACACCCTGGACTATCATCGAGGACCTGATAGTAAATCCAAGGTCAAAGCACTGCTCGAAGGCATCGAAAGCGTAAAGGCCATTGACGCCCATACGGTCGCCGTGACCTTGAAGGAAGGCGATGTGGATTTACCGGGCATCCTGACGGACATCCATCTGCCCATTCAGTGCGAAGGCGACAAAGAGTTCAAAATAGGGACCGGCGGGTACATACTGGAATCCTTCGAACCCGGTGTACGTTCCATCGTGAAGCGAAACCCCAACTACTGGAAAAGCGGGCGGGCTCACTTCGATTCCATCGAAATTCTGGCCATTCAGGATGTCAACGCTCGGTCAAACGCCCTAAAAACCGGCCAGATCCATGCCATGGACAATTGCGACCTCAAGACTGTTCACCTGCTGAACAAGGTGAAGGGCGTCGAAATTATCCAAGCGACCGGGAAACGTTTTTTCAGTTTCCCCATGCATTGCGACGTGGAGCCTTTCTGCAATCCGGACGTACGCACTGCCCTCAAACTCGCCATCGACCGAGAGCATCTTCTTGAAACTATTCTGATGGGGTATGGCGCCGTGGGCAACGATTTCCCTACGAATAGCGCTTACGCAAATTTCGTAACGGGTGTGCCGCAAACTACATACGACCCGGACAAGGCTCGCCACCTGATGAAAAAGGCGGGTCTGCAAGATACCGTAATCAAGTTTCATGCAGCTGATGCCGCCTTCGGCGGAGCGGTGGATGCCGGAGTATTGTATAAGGAACATGCCGCCAAGGCGGGAATTAATATCGAAGTCGTTAGGGAGCCTAACGACGGCTACTGGAACAATGTTTGGCTGAAAAAGCCCTTTTGCGCGTGCTCGTGGGCCGGAAGGGCCACGGCGAACATGATGTTTACTCAAACGCTGTATTCACAAGCCAATTGGAATGGCAGTCATTGGAATAACAGCCGGTTCGATCAGCTCTTGGTAGCCGCCCGAACGGAATTGGATCCGACCAAGCGCAAGGAAATGTACCTGGAGATGCAGACCTTGATTAACCAGGACAGCGGGATGATGGTACCTCTGTTCGCTGACTTCGTGGACGCCGTAAGCAGCAAGATCGGCGTGGGCGAGTTGTCCGGCGCCTACGAATTAGATGGCGAGAGGGCCAGCGAAAGATGGTGGTTTAAATCATAAGAGACCCTTCCAACCGGCCTTCCCCTCCCGCTACAGTCAAGGGAGCGGAAGGCAATAGGTCGGTGTTGTGAAGAATATAGCCTTAATAGTAGTTAAAAGAGTCGGTTTCAGTTTCCTGACTCTGTTTGTCATATCCATCCTCATTTTTTTAGGGGTGGAAGCGTTGCCAGGAGACACGGCCACCGCGGTGCTGGGACAGGATGCCACACCGGAGACCTTAACCGCGTTCAGGCAGGAACTCAAACTGGATTTGCCCATGCATGAAAGGTATTTTTTGTGGCTATCCGGCTTTTTGAGTGGAGAATTGGGCACGTCATTCGCCAGCGGCAGGCCGATAGGAGATTTCATCGGCTGGAGACTGAAAAACACCTTGTTTCTCGCTTCCACAGCGGCCTTGTTCGCGGTCCCCATTTCCTTGGTCTTGGGGCTCCTGCAGGCCCTGTTCAGGAATAAATGGTTCGATAGAACCACATCCATCGCCTCGCTAACCTTGATATCCTTTCCGGAATTTTTTATCGCCTATATTTTGATCATGTTTTTTTCCGTCAAAATAGAGTTGTTTCCTGCCGTATCATCGATAATGAAAGACACATCCATACTAAAATCATTTCACGCAATTGTACTTCCTTGCCTTACGCTTACATTCGTTATAGCGGCGCATATTATGCGCATGACAAGGGCTTCCATTATTAACGTACTGAACAGAGCCTACATTGAAATGGCTCAACTGAAAGGCTTGGGAAGGTTGCGCATTATTGCTATTCATGCCCTTCCTAACGCATTGTCACCGATCATCAACATTGTTATTCTGAATCTGGCTTATCTAGTTGTGGGCGTGGTGATTGTGGAAGTCGTCTTCGTATATCCAGGGCTGGGCCAATTGATGGTCGACTCAGTTTCTAAAAGGGACCTGCCTGTTATTCAAGCATGCGGTATGGTTTTTGCCACAACATATATCTTCATGAACATGCTGGCGGATATCCTTTCCATACTCTGCAATCCGAAACTGAGAAATCCAAGGGTGTAAGATGCAGATTAAGCTTTTGGAAACTACAAAAAGAATACCCCTCAGCGCAAAGATAGCTTTGCTCATCCTTGTCATGAACCTGCTTATTGGGCTCTTTGCCCCAATAATTGCACCATATTCCGAATCCGAAGTTGTGGGCAAGGTATGGGAAGAACCCAGCAACCAGCATATTCTCGGGACGGATCAGATTGGACGCGATCTTCTCAGCCGACTCATATACGGTGCCAGGAACACCATATCCTTAGCAATCGTAATTACTCTACTGGCCTTTTTGGGTGGGGGGCTGCTGGGCTTCCTGGCATCGGTCCTGGGCGGGTGGCTTGATGAAATCCTGAGCCGGGGCGTAGACATTCTCATGGCCTTCCCTACCCTGATCTTCGCCCTAATCGCCTTATCTGTCCTTGGGTCCAGCATCCCTATCCTGATAGTCGTGATCGCCCTTCTGACCTCAACGAGAGTTTATCGCCTTTCCCGGTCCCTCGCTATGGACATAATTGTATTAGATTATGTGGAAATTGCGCGTTTAAGGCGCGAGGGGCTTGTTTGGATAATGGGACGGGAAATACTTCCTAATGCTTTACCGCCTTTGATTGCCGAGTTCGGCCTAAGGTTCTGCTTTGTTTTTCTCTTTATCAGCGCCCTGAGCTTCCTGGGTCTGGGCATCCAACCGCCGGCCGCTGATTGGGGAGCCATGGTGCGTGAAAATGGGTCGGCCATTACATATGGAATAGCTATTCCGCTGTACCCGGCAGCATGTATCGCCCAGCTGACCGTCAGCACCAACCTTATCGTCGACTGGTTTCTCAACGTCTCCAGTGGCAGAATTAGCGACGAGATATAGAGCCATGCAAGACAATACTCTACTTGCGGTCCAGGACCTCAAAATCGAAGGCCTACATAAAGGGTCTTGGCAAGAACTAGTCAAGGGCGTCAGCTTCGAACTGGACAAGGGCGAGGTTATCGGATTGATCGGCGAATCCGGGGCGGGTAAATCCACTATCGGCTTGGCGACCTTGGGATACTCCAGGCCGGGCTGTCGGATTTCCAGCGGTCGCATAGTACTGTCCGGCAAGGATGTGACGGCTATGAGCCCAATCGAGAAAAGAAGGCTGAGGGGGGAAACCGCTTCCTACGTGGCCCAGAGTGCATCCGCCTCTTTCAATCCCGCCCACAGGCTGATACGGCAGTTTTCGGAAGTCCTGCTGCTGCGCAATCTCATGAATCAGGAGCAGGCGCGTAGGCAAGCTATTGAACTATATAAAAGGCTACTATTGCCGGAGCCGGAAAAGATTGGTTTCCGTTATCCCCACCAGGTTAGCGGGGGGCAACTCCAGCGGGCTATGATCGCGATGGCCATGGGGCCCTTTCCTCAGTTGATTGTTTTCGACGAACCTACCACGGCGCTGGATGTCACCACTCAACTGGAAGTTCTTCTTTCAATCAAGGAAACCATCAAATCTCATGACACGGCCATAATTTATATAACCCACGATCTGGCCGTGGTCTCCCAAATCGCAGATCGAATCATGGTGCTGCGTTACGGTGAAACGGTGGAGGAAGGCGAAACCAGAGAACTACTGGCAAACCCCAAAATGGAATACACCCGTAAGCTTTTGAGAGTCCGCGAAGGGTGGACGTCCGAAGTCGGCGCAGTCAAAGAGATTACCCCCATATTGGAGATAGAAGAACTTAGTGGAGGATACGAAAAGGGTAGGCCGATCATCAGGGATATAGACGTCAAGGTGGAAAAAGGAAGAACCTTTGCGGTAGTGGGTGAATCCGGCAGCGGCAAATCAACTTTGGCCAGAGCTATTGTCGGGCTGCTTCCGCACTTGAAGGGCTCCATGAGATTTGAGGGTATTCCCTTGAGTTCGGCTTTGAAGAATCGTAGCAAGGATCTGGTGCGCAGAATTCAGATGGTCTATCAAATGCCTGATGTAGCTCTGAATCCCCGCCAAAAAATTAGAACCATTATCGGACGCCCCCTTGAACTCTTTTTTAATCAGTCGGCCAAGAAGAGAGAGGAAAGGGTTAAGGAACTGCTGGGAATGGTCGAGCTGCCGGCCCACTACATAGATCGCCTTCCGTCCGAGTTATCAGGCGGTGAGAAACAAAGAGTTTGTATCGCCAGGGCGTTGGCTTCCGAGCCCACCTTGATCATATGCGATGAGGTCACCTCGGCTTTGGACCAACTGGTGGGTAAGCAAATTTTGGAATTGCTGCGCAACCTCCAGAAACAGACAGGGATGACCTATATCTACATTACCCATGATTTGGATACGGTGCGATTCATCGCAGATTACGTGGCGGTCATGCGCAACGGCTTTATTGTCGAGATGGGCGCCAAAGAGGACATATTTTCTCCCCCTCATCACGAATATACCGAACTGCTTTTGTCATCAGTCCCGCAAATGGACCCGGACTGGTTAGATAGAGTCACTACCGAAAGGGAGCTTGTTTAATGAAATACACCATAACCAACATAAAGGCCCGGGAAATAATATCCAGCATCGGAAACGCGACGGTCAGGGCCGCCGTATGTATAAATGATGAAGCCTGGGCCTGGGCCGACATGCCCTTGGGCGTTTGTAACTGCAAGGCTGAGGCAAAGGTTATTCTTGATGGGGATCAACGGCTTAGAGGTTCTGGAGTAACAAAGGCCGTAGCCAATGTCATGAATACAATCAGGCCGAAGCTTATCGGAATGGAGGTAGCGGATCAGGAGGCGCTCGACCAGACTCTTCTGGAATTGGATGGAACGCCGGATAAGTCGAATCTTGGGGCCAATGCGCTTTTCCCGGTGTCTTTTGCAGCGGCCAAGGCAGTGGCGGCGGCCAAGGGATTACCCTTGTACCTGCACCTCAACAATGAAGCCCATTTGTTGCCTGTCCCTTGGGTCAGCATACTGAATGGGGGATGGCAAGGCGCTAACGACATGGATACACAGGACATAGTGCTCCTGCCCACCAAGGCTTCCACTTTTGCCGAAGCTGTAGACTATCTGGTTGAAGCCTTCCACTGCCTGAAAGAGGTCCTGGCCGAAAAACACGGCATATATTCGACCAATTTTACGGCCGAAGGCGGCTTTTCCCCCCCTATGGGCCGGACTACCGACGTGCTTGAATTGCTGGAGGAAGCCATGCGTCGTGCGGGAAGCGAGGACAGCGGCGCAATTCAGATCGATGTTGCGGCTTCCACTTTTTTCGACACGGCGGCCAACCGCTATATATTTGAAGGCGGCAGTTTGACCGGCGAGGAAATGGTGGGCTGGACAGTGAGTGTCAGCCAGGAGCATCCAAGAGTAAAGTTCTGGGAAGATGTAATAGAGCAGAACGATTTCGACAATTTCAAGAGCCTGGTTGCAAAACTGCCCCAGCACCTGATTATCGGAGACGATATTTTCGGCACGGACCTGTCCCGGATTCAAAAAGGCTTCGAATATGGAGCCGTGAATTCAGCACTTTGCAAGATCGCCCAGCCAGGGACCCTGACCGAGGCCGTGAAGGCCGGCCGGTACACAGCGAAAAACGGAACGCTGGTCATGTCGGTCCGGGTGGCGGAAACCGAGGATGACGGAATTTGCGACGTAAGCTTGGCCTTGGGGGCTCCCCACATCAAACTGGGGGGGCTGCAAGGCAGCGAGCGATTGGCTAAATACAATCGTTTGGTGGAAATAGAAAAAGAGCTCGGCTCCAAGGCTCGGTATGCCGGGAATATCATTGACTTCGAAAACGTCGCCGCTGATCTATCCGGATAGGAGATCCTCATGCTTGGGTTCTACGACATATTGAACACCGAACAAATCAAGATGATCCATAATTCATCCCTGGAAATCATGGATACCATAGGTTTTCAATGCAAACACGATGGAGCCTTGCGGGAATTGGCCGACAATGGAGTCAGGGTGGATTTCGAAACGCGGCGGGTCTTTTTTAATGAAGACCAGGTAAACGACGCGCTGCGGGATGCTCCAACTTCCTTTACTTAGGTGCGCGCGACAAGGGACACAGCAGGACCGTATCCTCTGGAGGCCCTCCGGTCTGCCGGGCCTTAGGCGGTACGATGGAATATTTCGACATTTTCTCGGCCGAATCCCGACCGCTCAAACCAGATGATTGCGTCACATTCGCCCGCCTGGTTGACGCCCTGCCAGAGCTCGATATCATCACCACTCCAACGGTCCAGGATTTTCCTCCCCAGACTTATGAAGTTCACACAGCCGCGGCCATGCTGCGGAACATCACCAAGCATGTGTCATTACTCAGCACGTCATCCCGGAATTTGAGATGCCAGCTTCAGATCGCCGAGACAATCGCCGGCAGCCGGGAAAAACTCAAGGCGGAGCCGCTTGTGGATGGCATCGTTTGCATGATCGATCCATATTTTTATCCGGCCGATGAGATCGAGCGGCTCAAGGCCTTCAGTGAGTACGGCGTGCCGATTCACATGGGAAATGTTCCCATAACCGGGGCCACCGCTCCTTACACCATCTCCGGGACGCTTGTCGAGTGCAACGCGGAATTTCTGACGGCCACAACGCTTGCCTACTTCCTCGCCCCGGGACTACCCAGGTTCTATTATCTGTTGCCCAGGGCCATGGATATGCGGACCGCCGGGTTTCTGGCCGCAAGCTCTCCGGAGAATCAATTGCTCATAGCCGCCATCGGCCAACTGGCCAGGCATTACAAGATCCCCTCGACCATCTCCCCGGGCAGCGGAACCTGCTGCCAGCCGCATCAACTCATGCACCAGTATGCCAGCGCCATAAATTTATCGATGTTTGCCGGCACCTCCGAGGTCATCGGCCTAGGTCAGTTCAACGGGTCGATGCAGTGTTCCCCGGAGATGGTGGCCATAGCAAATGAGGCCGTCGGTTTTGCCAAACGAATAATGAGAGGATTCGATTTGAGCACCGAGACTATCGGCCTCGAAGCCATGAAGCGGGTGGGTATCAAAGGCAGCTTCATGGGCGATCAACACACGCTTGCGTTCCTCAGAAAGGAAGAAAGATTCTCTTCCAAGGTTTTTGAATGGTCTGACTACAACCAGTGGCTACAGAATGGGAAACAGACAATTCTTGACCGGGCGCATGAGCATGTTGATCAAATTTTGGCGGAACATGAGGTGGAACCGTTGGCGCCTGAAGTTGACCGGGAGATATCCAGAATTTTGGCCGCCGCGGACGAGGAGTTGCAATAGATAGAGGTACAGGTGGGAGGACGGGCAGTTAAGACCCGCATTGGGTAAGAAATATTTCCCTGAGTGATAAGGGATAAGAATTTGCTTTTTGCTAAAGAAAGTACCGAAAAATTCCTAAAGTAAAAGCTAAGAGTGCCAACAACGCTTCTGTGGGCGGGGCTGTAGAGTCTGGTTTATTCTTTCTATGGTTCTAACTTTCAGGTTCATTGAATCTGAGGGATGGACAGATTCAATGATTCTATCTTGATATTTTTTCTCAGTAAATTACCGAGAGTCTCTTCAACAGTAATTCTTTCATTCCAAAAGACAGCTTTGGCGTGTGTACTGCGAACAAGGGCAGACTACAAAAACTTCATATGGAATAATACGTAATGGGTTCAGCTATGCGGTATAAAGAAGACCGGAAGATCACCAGGTGTTATCTGGATTCCCCCATCGGAGTCCTTGAAGTTAGGGGGGGTGCTGAAGGCGTTTCCGAGGTCCGATTTGTCGAACAGCAGGCATCTAAAGTCGGGAAGCTTGCCGATTGTTTGCGGCAGGCCAGGGAGCAGTTAAATGAATATTTTCTGGGAGTCAGGCAGTCTTTTGACCTGCCTCTGAACCTGAAGGGGACTGCTTTTCAGGTCCAGGTCTGGAGGGGTCTGGAGCGGATTCCCTATGCCAGGGTCGTTTCCTACCGGGATCTGGCTGAAAGCGTGGGACGTCCCAGGGCCTTCCGGGCCGTGGGGCAGGCCAACCATCGAAACCCCATCCCCATCATCATCCCCTGCCACCGGGTGATCGGCAGTGACGGTTCAATGACCGGGTACGGCAGCGGGGTCTGGCGCAAGAAGTGGCTTTTGGAGCATGAACAGCGGGTATAGAATTGAAGATGTAAGATTGAAGATATAATATTGCTGAAAATAAGAAAATCAATAAGTTACAACGGCCATATCCAAAATTATTTTCTTAGAGGCTCTAGCGCCCGCGAACTCCTGAGAGTTCGCGGCAGGGCTCGTATGAAACTTCATTTTTCTTCACTGATCAAACTGGCAGTCGTAGTTTTGAATGAAGAGCATAAGAGCTTAGCCCTATTTTCCTGCGGCATAGAGAGCCTGAATTTCGCTCCGGCGAAATTCAGGCTTGGAGTCCCAATCCTGTTTTGAGTGCGGCGATATCCAGGTTGGATTTGACCAGCTTCACCCCGTAGTCGATGAGGCTGGGTTCTCTGAATTTGCTGCTGTCCAGGACTTTCTCCATTTCTTTGGCCACGGTATAGGTGTCTTCCCGGACCACGATGACCGGAATCTGCAGGGCGTCGGATCGGCTGAGGATGAGGTCGTTGGGATAGAGGTTGCCGGTCAGAATCAGACAGGGACAACGGCCTTCCAGGGCCACCAGCTGCAGATCGGAGCGGTCGCCGCCCACAATGACCGCCGAGTTTCGTCGCTTCTTGAAATGGGTCATGAAATTTTCCACCTGCATGGTTCCGATCAGAAAATCGTCCACCAGATGATCCGTTTTTTGGGGGGCGGAGATGGTTTTACCCTGCAGACGTCTGGCCAGATCCCGTATCTTGAGGGAATTCAGGCGCTGATCATCAGGAATGCTCCCCAGCAGCCGGATGTCCCGTCTCTGAAAAAGCGGGAGGATCAGTTCCTGGATGGTGCTTAGCCTGTCCTCTGGAACACAGTTGAAGACCGCCCCGATCAGGTCCTCGCCCAGCAGCTCTTTGCAGCGGACTAGATAATCATAATAGAACTCCTTGAAGAAACGGTCCACGAGAATGACTTTGGACTGCAGGGTTTGAGCGACTTCCAGGCCGGCCACATCGCAGTACTTGCCGGCGTGCAGGAAGCTGCCCGAGCCGCAGATGAGCATGACGTCCTTTTCCCGGCTCAAGGTCTGATACGCGGACAGGATGGTCTCCATCAGCCCGGAGCAGCCCTGGGTGAGGGCGGTGATGGTGAACTGCTCGTCAAACAGGACCGGCGTGACCAGATCGAGTTCATCGTTCAGGCCTAAGGCGTCTTGGATGAAGACCGCGTCCTCATCCCCCATCTGTTCTTCAAGCTCCCGCGGCATGAATCCCACCGGCTTCATGAATCCCACCCGGTAGCCTTCATCCTTGAAGGTCATGGCCAAGGCCAGGGCCAGCAGATTCTTTCCAGCAAATCCCGTCGTTCCTCCGATATACAAGCCAGGCATGGTTTTATCCCCTTTGTGTATGGCTCTGTCAGTCCATCCAATTCCGGATCACTCTCTCTTCACAGATCTCGTGGAAAGTGTATCAAATGCCGGAAAAAAGGTCAAAATATGAAAGATACTCTTTCATGGCACTACAGATTGTGGAGGGTCTTTGGATGATTGATTCGATGGCGAACAGAAAATTGAATTACGAGGATAGACATATTTTGTAATTAAAAGCTCATATGTGTAAAGAAAATTCCAAAAGAGGATTGTTTGCCAATAGCATGTGTAATAAAAAAAATCATAAATAACAATATATTATAAATAATATACATTGATCACATCGGTTTTTTCCTCTTTGGCCTCTGATTTGCAATTATTGGTGAAAATGAGTTGCAAATCAATTTCACTACCAAGGAGGAATAAGTGATGTTTGCTTTGAATCAATTACAAAAAATGGTGATCGGTTCTGTGATGTTTTTGATTGGTTTTGTGCTACTATCCGCAGGAAGTGCAGGAGCAACCTTTGTGGATCTGACGTTTCAAGGGGTTGCAAACGGGGTTTCAGTCGATCTTAATACGATTGGTCAAACAACAGCCGGGAATTATCAAGTCAAAATTTCAGGCAATGCAAATGAATATTGGAACGGTGAGTTTGATGGATTTTGTGTTGAAACAGGGCAAACGGTTTCTAAAGGGAGCACCTATACCAATTACACGTTGAACGACATTCAAACGAACTCTTTGTATCATCAGGCTGCCTGGGTATTTGAAAATTATGCCTCATTTTCGTACCAACAGGCATCGGCGCAATTGGCAATTTGGGAAATCATGAATACCGACAACAATGATATTGAAACTGGTAATTTTTATGCCTTTGATATTGACCAATCATATTTAGATGATGCCAATTCTATACTCAACTCCTTGCCGACGAGTTTGGGGTCCGGTTATTTGGGTCAGTACCAATGGGCTGCCAGTGGTTCGAATCAGGATTTTATTGTGCACAATTCCGCCCCGGTGCCTGAGCCCGGGACCATGTTCCTGCTCGGCTCCGGTCTGTTGGGCATGATCGGCATCGGCCGGCGCCGTTTCGTCAAGAATCGCTGAAAAGACCCTGCCTGACAAATCTCCTCCATATATCGGATACAAAAGCGCCGGTCTCACAGGCCGGCGTTTTTTTGGCTCTTCGGGTTGTTATACTGATCCTATTTTGGGTTTTCCCGACAAGGACTTCTGATTCAAAAATCCCTGGTCTCTATTTCAATAGAAGCTAAGTTGGATCAGTATACGTTCCTGGATGCGAAAAGAATAGCGGAAAGAGAAGAATATTGTTGGCGCGGGAAGCCTCATAGCTTACATCCCTGGTGAAATGCGCTTCGCTGTCTTTCGGAGTGTCACAGGTACGTTGGAGCAGTGTAGCACTGGGGCGCCTGAAAAGGTCCGCATTTGTCGAATCAAGCGAAAGACAAAAAGCGCGCCCGCCGCGCCCTCCCCCCCGGGGGGGCGGCGCTTTG
>CAZUMF010000087.1:0-15575 GCA_964621385.1 uncultured Desulfohalobiaceae bacterium | reverse complement strand
TATCGTGCTAAAAATTCAGAAGAAAGAGAATTGCGTATGATAAAGCCCTATACGTATTCCGAACACACAGCCCATATGTAAAAGAACCAGCCGAACCAGTCAGCCCAGGTGACAGCCAGGGGCGGCGGTGTTTTGATATGCTGAGGGGAATTGATCATCAAACGTCCCCTGCGATATTTACCTATTCGGTCAAATGACCTTAGTATGGAAATGGCTTTTTCGCTGCTCACAGAAAAAAAGAGTATAAACGATTTCAAAATCGGAGATGTTAAATGAGTATTGAGGAACTAAAAAAAGAGGCGCTTCTTCTTCATCCTGAAGCACGCGCACATTTGGCTCGTGAACTGCTGGCCAGTTTGGACACCATGAGCGAGGGCTCGACGGAAATGAGCCGTCTATTTTCGATCCACGAGACGGCCGAGAACGAAGTCAACGAAGCAGCTGATTTTTATGATCTTGAAAACCCTGGGCTTGGCAACGTATTTTAGGCCGGAGCGGAACTCAAGGGTTTGCTGCAGAAAATGAATGGTGTTCTGAACCCAAAGCCTGTGTTAATCGGCAGCCATTCATCTATTTTGTTGATGGGAGCCGAAGAAATCCAGCAAATTCGAAGTGACTGTCAAAAGAAAAGACGCGCTTGATTTGTTCACGCCTCATCAAGACAAAGGAGATGCAATCGGTGAAACTGACTCGTTTATCAGAATATTTGCCAAAAAGTTGTATTGCCTTCACCTCATCTTCATGTTCCGGCCTGAAGATCGTCAGTGATGGTGACGCATAGATGTTTTTGGCCCTTTGTACGGCAAAATCATACCCCGCCCACCGTCCAAGTAAAGTGAATGTCTCATCAAGCACAAAATTGCTGGTAAAGCAGTTCTCACCACTCGATACCATTTCTTCCCAGAAAGAGAGGGCACTTCGGTGATACTGGTCATTGGCAAGATAACGGCCCAGAAAAGCTCCTGTGTCAATGAAGATCACCCTTTGCCTCCATATAAGTACTCATCATGGGAGGCGGAACCATTTTCAGGGATCCGGCCTTGAAAAATCGCACTGTCCTGCATGAACGGGTCATCTTCATATTCGGGACCGGTTTCTCGCTTGAGAGAATTTTTTAATGCCAGCCGGATATACTGACCCAAGGAGATCCTCATTTTTTTGGCTTGATTGACTGCCTGGCTTTTCAATTCTGGCGGCAACATAATGGTGGTTCGATCCATACCTGTGCTCCTTTTTAATATGCTTCCATAATAATGTTGACATAACATTTTGTCAAGTTCTCTGGCGGTCATCAGCGCGGCGGCTCGGTTCAGGCACGCATCCCCAGCCGGGTGATGATTTCAAACTCCTCGGGCCTGACCGGCAGCACCGAGAGTCGGGAGCCCTTTCTCAAAAGCTCCACCTTCTCCAGTCCCGATGTCCTCCGCAGATGGAGGCATGGGACAGGAAATTTGCTCTTTTGTATCCGCTACATAACCATTTTCTGCACTTGACAGGTGTTTCGCTACCGCTCCACACCTGCAAGTGTGAAATACGTTGTGTACCTAACTCGCCACCCCGACAAGTCCCTTTTTGGCCCTTGACAATAGTACCATTATTGACACTATACAGCCGTGGCCGCAAAAAATGATAAATATACCTACCGGGTTACCTGGTCTGAAGATGACAATGAGTATGTAGGCCTGTGTGCTGAATTCCCCAGCTTGAGCTGGCTGGCAGATACGCTGGAAAAGACATCCGAAATCTTGTAACGGAGGTGTTGTTGGACAAGGGCAAAAACGATGAGCCAATTCCAGAGCCAATCGCAGGCAAGCATTTCAACGGGAAATTTATGGTCCGGTTGCCTCCAGAGTTACATAGAAAATTGGCCATTCAAGCTGCTGAATCCGGCGTAAGCCTTAATCGTATTGCCAACTCCAAACTGAGCCAATGAATTCGCATGCACACAACCACTGTCAGCATCTCAGATGCCCAATATGACCAGGCAAGGAGACATTGAGTTGGAGACAACGTCATCACGGAATCAATTTCCTGAAAAATGTCTGAAATGCGCCAAATCATCCAAGACATTCATTCATGATGGTTGCAGCTTTTGTCAGGATTTGAGGTTTCAAGAAAAAATCCTTTGCGATCTGAACCGCTCGGTCCAGAATCCACATGTGTTTGAATGCCATGCGTTTCAGCCGCTGTTGAAACTGATCACGTCGTCCGGTCAAAAGAATCCGCCTGAGGTGACAATCCAGTCTCTGGAGATTGCCTTCAAAAAACGGCTCAACTCCGACAAGGTCAAGTATCAGCGGGCACTCGCTCTGCAAAAGCTCTCTCGGAATCCCGAGGAAGTGATGCTCAATATCAAATACCATTTTGCCTGGAATGTGATCAGCAGAATGCCTGTCTTTACCAATCCAGAATCAGTAATTGACCTTATCGATCACACAATCACAGCTTGCAGTGAAGCAGTGGGTGGTTTTGCCTGTCTTCTGTACTTGGCCCCGGACCATCTCCATGTATACGTAGAATCGGACGGGGAAGTGCCTGCGGATAGTATGGCTCATACAATGAAAAAGGAGTCAGAAATGTCAATTCTTGAACGATTTCCAGACATTATTTCATCTTCTAAGGTGGAAAAACGATTGTGGGATGAAGCCTACTTCGTGGAAACACTCGGCTGAGAATGAGTCAGGGGACCAGTCATGCGCACCTTGCTTATCCTTGTTGTGTCAGCCGCTCTTCTCTCCGGGCTGCTCTGGACGGAAACGTCCGGTTTTGTCTGGCTCGGTTTGTTCTTCAAGGCCCCGCTGTCCATGCTCTTTGTGCTTTTTGCCCTGATCCGGCCCAGGGGCAACCTCCGATACTTCAGATTCATCCTCGCGGGGTTGATCCTCGGGCTCATCGGCGACGTCTGCCTGGCTCTGCCTTGGGCGGCAGCCTTTCAAATCGGTCTTATCGCCTTCCTTCTGGGCCACCTCAGCTATGTCCTGGCCTTTACAGTTCTGGCCCGGGCCCGCGATTGGATCAATCCAGGCAATCTCCTGATCTTCGGGTTGAGCCTGTTCATTTTCCTGCGGCTTTGGCCCTTTCTGGAAGACATGACCCTGGCCGTCTTCGCCTATATTCTGGTCATCTCGGTCATGCTCGCCGGAGCCTGGGCTGTATTCCGCAACCCCTCCATTCCCCGAACCGCCGCCTGGTTCATCTTGATCGGCGCTGCCTGCTTCTATTGTTCGGACATCTTTGTAGCTGAACAGCGCTTTGTGACCGAGAAGGCCCTGAACCGCCTCCTGGGACTGCCCCTGTATTATTCGGCCCAGTTTTTGCTGGCGGCTTCCGCGAGGGTCCTCACCCGGGGATACTTTGCTATAGATTTGAGGCGCTGAAGAAAAGATTTTTTTCGCGCCCGCTCGAAGACTCGCTTGAGTTTGGGAGAACACAGAGAAGGAGAGGGAGAAGAGAGTTTCTCTTTGGCCGTGTCGGAGAAAGGCAGGACACGGCCAAAGGGGCTCCGCCCTTACGGGCAAACGGAAGGTATATTCGCCGGCTCGCCTCGGCGTAACTCAATGAGCGAAGCCTGGGAGGCGATGCTGCTTGAGTCAGGACGTTCTTCCTCTCGTCCGGGCTTAATAGCAAAAACCAATCTTCTCTCCGCAAACTCTCTGATGACTCTGCGACTCACTTGTCACGGCGAAGCTTCTTGGCGAAGCTGGAAGCGACTCTGGGAGCGGGTGCGAGACAATCTGCTTGTCTTGGATTTTGTCGTAATGCCATGCTATGGATAATGACAAAGTAGTAGCGGAAAAGCACCTCCGCGAGTCTGACCGGACATTCCCGCGGGTCCTGATCATCCCTTTTTGCTTTGCCTCCGGCAAAGCTGAAACACAAGGGATGGAATTGAACCCGGCCTAACGGGTACAGTCGAGCACACATTTCAGGAGCTTGGAAAATTTCATTGACCTTTGTCGGAAGACCACCTACGCTTCTGCCGAATCCGCACCAACGAGGAGGAAGAGGATCATGAACAAACAGGAACTCGTCCAAAGATTAAGCGCCCTTGTGTCGGAGGCGCAGGTCAGCACAGATCCAGAGGCCCTCTACGACGCCGCTGCCGACCGCTACAAAAAATACGCAAAAGCGCGACACGTGCTCGACGTTCCCCCGCCGGTTGCCATTGTCTACCCGAAATCCAGCGAGGAGGTCTCGACACTCCTCTCATTCTGCAACGACAACGGTATCAATGTCATCCCCCGGGCCGGAAAAACGGCCACCGAAGGCGGGCTTGAAAACTGGAAGGAACTCACCCTGGTCATCGACGCGCACTATCTCGATGCGATTATTTCCATCGACGAGTACAACATGCAGGCGACAGTTCAAGCCGGGGTGGCCCTGCAAGACCTTGAGGATGAGCTTCGGAAGGTCGGTCTCACCACAGGCCATTCCCCGCAGTCAAAACCGGTTGCCAAACTCGGTGGATTGGTGGCGACGCGGAGTATCGGTCAGTTCTCCACACTCTACGGCGGGATCGAGGATATGGTGGTTGGCTTGGAATGCGTCTTCCCGGACGGACACATTTCCCGAATCAAAAACGTCCCGCGCCGG
Organism: uncultured Desulfohalobiaceae bacterium; assembly: GCA_964621385.1. Classification (GTDB taxonomy): domain Bacteria; phylum Desulfobacterota; class Desulfovibrionia; order Desulfovibrionales; family Desulfothermaceae; genus JAABTT01. The sequence goes on along the minus strand of CAZUMF010000087.1, from coordinate 10,982 downwards.
GCCGGTGGTCCGGATATTCGCCACATCGCGATCGGGAACGAAGGCGTACTCTGTTACATCACCGAGGTCACCGTGAAAGCGTTCCGCTACTTCGGTGAGAATAACCGCTTCTACGGCTACCTCACCAAAGATATCGACTCGGGTATCAGAGTCCTTCGGGAAGTGATGGCCAACGGCTACCGCCCCTCGGTCGCCCGGGCCTATTCGGAAGAGGACGCCCGCCAGCACTTCTACCATTTCTACAAGGGCAAGTGCGTCCTGCTCTTCATGGCCGAAGGCAACAAAGACATCGCCGAGGCCACCTGCAAGGGCATCGAGGCCGCGGTCGAAGAGCACAAAGACGGGATCGTCGAGCAGGTCCCGAGCGAACTCATCGAGCGCTGGTTCAACAACCTCAACTGGTCGCAGCAAGACATTGATGACGAATTCGAGGGGATGAAAGAGAACGACACCCACGACGGATTCACCACCGAGGTCTCCGCCGATTGGGAGACGATCCCCAAGCTGTATCACACGGTGATCAACCGAATTCGACAGGAATTTCCCCGGGCACACGATCTGACCATGCTGGGCGGGCATTCCTCGCACAGCTACATCAACGGGACCAATATGTACTTTGTGTACAACTACCGGATCAACTGCGCGCCTGAAGACGAGATGCGGATCTACCACCACCCGATCCAACGGATCATCGTCGAGGAAACCCTGAAGGCGGGCGGCTCCATGTGTCACCACCACGGCATCGGCAAGTTCCGCAACGAATGGACCAAAGATGAGCACGGATCGGCGTATTACATGCTCGAAAAGCTGAAACAGGCCTTCGATCCAAAGGGAATCATGAACTTCGGGACGATTTACTATCAGGAAGAAGGCGCGAAGTTCCAACAGTAGGCGTTCCCGGTTCCAGCATGAAGATCCTGTGTCTGGCCAAGTTTGTCCCCGATGTTGAGCAGATCGGGTACGACTACGAACGCAACGTCCTGATCCGCAAAGGCGTCCATACGATCCTGAATCCGGAGGACGCCACCGCCCTGGCAAACGCTCTGGCCTTGAAAGCCCGGGTTCCGGAAACAGTCGTTGAAACCATAAGCCTGTCGCCCCGGAGCGTCATGCCGCACGTGGAGGATTGTATCCGGCGCGGCGTCGATCGGGCAACGCTTCTCACGGACCCGGCCTTCGTGGGAAGCGACACCTGGGCAACCAGCCTGATCCTCTCCGCAGCGATCCGGAACATGGAGTTCGACTCCATCTTCACCGGCACACACACCCTCGATGGCGGAACCGCTCACATCCCGGCGCAAGTCGCCGAATTCCTCGACCTGGCCCACCTCTCCCAAGTCGTGGACCTAGACGCCGAATCACTCCTTCACGGTCCGGCACGCGTGGATGTGGACGACGAGGAGGCGATCTTCACCTTCGAGGTTGACCCTCCGGCTGTCCTTGGTTTTGCCTACTCCCCAAACCCTCGTTTGCCCTACATATCGCTGGAAAACGCCGAACGTGACGTCAGCGGTCAGATCAATGTCCTCACCAACGACCAGCTTCAGCTCGATCCCGCATCGGTCGGGAGTGCGGGTTCGCGAACCAAGGTGTCCGGCGTGGAGATCGAGACCCTGGAGAAAAAAGAGCCGGTCATCGTCGGCACCGACCCCGATGGGATCGAAACCGTGTACCAATTCCTGAAGAAAGCGGGAATGCAGGCCCGATGAAACGCGTCCTGTTGTATATCGATCCGGATTTCGTCGATTCTTCCCTCGATCTGACCGGTGTTGTGGACCAGATGTACGGTCAGAACATGGCTGAGACTACCGGTTTCACAATCGGTTCGCCGCCGGAATCCGTGATGGGAACCCTTGACCGGCTTGTTCATCTCGAGACTGAACCAAACACGCGATTCGACATCGAATACCTGAGCACATGCCTGGCCGAACTCCATCAGGCCTACCGCTTCCAGGCCATCATCGTCCTGTCCACGACGTTCGGACGCATGCTCGCGCCGCGCGTTGCGGCCCGCCTGGGAACCGGATTGGTCGCGGACGTCACCGGGATTCGGCGCGAAGGCGACGACGTCCGCCTGATCCGACCGGCCTTCAGCGGCCGAATGCTGGCCAGCATCGCCTTCCAGGGGGACGGACCGATCATGATGAGCGCCCGCGGGCAGACCTTTGGCCGGAGTGCGTCCCAGTCGCGTCAGACCACGGTCTCAGCGTTCGTGCCAACCGGCAAGACCCGCTCGCGTGTGCGAATCAAAAGCCGGCGTCCCAAGGCAGCGCCCTACGACATCCGCGAAAGCGATGTCCTGGTGTCCGGAGGCGGCGGCGTGATCCGGGAATTCTCCCGATTGTACGACCTGGCTGAACGGATCGGCGCTTCGGTCTCGTCCAGCCGGAAGGTGGTGGACAAGGGGAAGGCCCCGCGAGCGATCCAAGTCGGCCAGTCCGGCAAGACGGTTCGTCCCAAAGTGTACCTGGCCATCGGCATCTCCGGGTCCATACAACACATAACCGGCCTTCGAGAGGCCGAATCCATCATCGCGGTCAACTCCGATCGCTACGCCCCGATCTGCAGCCTCGCGGACATCGTTGTGGAAGGGGATGCGAGGGTCTTTCTCGATGCGATGATGGCCCGACTGGAAAGGGGTGATTCATGAACATACACGATTTCACAATGGACTTTTTTTCTCTTAAAGGAAAGCACGCCCTGGTCACCGGGGGCAACACCGGGCTCGGACGGGCGATGTCCCTTGCTCTGGCCAAGGCCGGCGCAGACGTCATGATGCCGAGCATCATGCCCGATGCCCCCGACTTCAACGCGCTCATTGAAGCCGAAGGCGTCAGGGCGCACTACGTCTACGCCGATTTAACCGAAGCCGGCGTTCCCGGCCGGATGGTCGACTCCTGCGTCCGTGATTTCGGTTCCATCGATATCGTGGTCAACTGTGCCGGCACCTCGCGCAACAAGCCGTTTCCCGAATACGGACGGCGCGAGTGGGATGCAATGGTCGACATCAATCTCACGGCTGCGTTTGAGGTTTCCCACGCCGCGGCGCTGCACATGATCGAACAGAGAAGCGGAAAGATCATCAACGTCTGCTCCCTCTTTTCGTTCCTCGGCGGTCAACAATCGCCTGCTTACGCCGCGACCAAACACGGGCTTGCGGGTCTGACCAAATCCTTTTGTGACGAACTGGCCCGGTACAACATCCAGGTCAACGGGATCGCACCGGGCTACTTCAAGACCGCTGTCACCGAACAGACGCAAAACGATCCCAAATCCAACGCCTGGGTGGTGGACCACTCACCCGCAGACAGGTGGGGTGAACCCGCCGATCTTATGGGATGCGTGGTGTTTCTTGCGAGCCGAGCCTCACAGTTTGTCAACGGACACATCCTGACCGTGGACGGCGGCTACCTGACGCGGTGAGTCAAACAAAAGACAAATGGGAGGCACACAATGCCTGATACGTTCTTTATCGGAGTCGATTCGGGTTCACAGAGCACGAAAGTCTCCATGATCAACCAACGTGGAGAGGTGGTGAGCAGCGTGAGCCGGCCGCTCAGGCCCATACTCCACCGCCAACCGGGATGGGTGGAGCATCCAGAGGATGATTTGTGGGACAGCCTGCAGGAAGCCCTCAAACGCCTCTTAAACGAATTCGACGGCGACCACGCCGCAATCCTTGGATTGGGCCTGTGCGCCATCAGGTGCTGCCGCGTGTTCCTCAAACCCGACGGCTCGCTCCAGGCCCCGGTTATGAGCTGGATGGATGTCCGGGCCTACGAACGGTACGAGGACGACCCATCCATCGGTTTTACCGGTTCGACCTCCGGATATCTGACATTCCGTCTCACCGGCAGGTTGAAAGATACCATCGCCAACGCCCATCAGAATCAGTTTCCCGTGGATACAGACACCTGGCAGTGGTCCGAGGACCCGGAACGGCTCCAATCGTTTCAAATCCCCCGGGAAAAACTCTTAGAGGCCCACCTCCCTGGGGAGATCCTCGGATACGTGAGCCCGGAAGCCGCACAAGCCACAGGTCTCCCTGTCGGGCTCCCGGTGGTGTCAACCGCCAACGACAAAGCAGTGGAAGCCCTCGGCTCCGGACTCATCAACCAGGATCTCGGACTGCTTTCCCTCGGGACCTACACAACAGCGATGGTTCTGGGAAGCGAGAATCGTCCTCCATCTGAGCATTCCTTTACCAACCTGTCCGCTATTCCCTATCGATATCTGTATGAAAGCAACGGCATACGCGGAGGGATGTGGCACATCTCCTGGTTCAAATCCATACTCGGGGAGGAGTTTGCCGAGTCCGCCCGAAGCAGGGGCTGCAGTGTTGAAGAGGCCCTGGAAGCGGAAGCGGCCGCTGTTCCTGCAGGTTCCGAAGGGCTCATGATCCTCCCGGACTGGCTTGCACCCGCCACGGAGCTTTTCAAAAAGGGCGTGATGATCGGCTTTGACCAACGCCACACCCGTGGACACATCTACCGCGCCTTCATGGAGGCCCTGACCCTCCGGTCCTGGAACAACTTTGCCGCACTGCTCACGGAGATCGACCAGGTCCCCAAGCGTCTGGTGGTCTGCGGCGGCGGATCGAACAGTCCGCTCTTCATGCAGATCGTTGCGGACGTCTTCGGTATCCCCACGGTCCGCAACCTGATCAACGGCGCCGCAGCCTTAGGCGCGGCGATCTCGGCGACGGTGGCAACCGGCTACTACGAAAGCTACGAGACCGCGGTTTCCAGAATGGTTCACGAAAAGGACGCCTTTCCGGTCGATCCAGAGCGGCATGCCACCTATACCCGCATCAATGAACGGGCCTACCGGGACCTCCCGGCCACACTCGATGCAGCACTCCGCACGATTCATCAGGCGTGGGAGTAAAAGGGGGATACACGCAGCCGATGCAGAGTGTAAAATTTCCAAAAGAAAAAGGCAGGCCCAAAAAGCCTGCCTTTTTCCAGACTAGATTCTGAATCCTGAGGCTCAACCAGGACTTCCTTGTCAGATATGCACGGTAACTTCCGTCATAGGCTCCTTATTCATTTCCTGTTGATGCGATATCGCAAACTGAAACCGCAGTCCTTCCAGGACGTGCTCTTTCATCAACCGGCAGGCGAGGGTTCTGTCTTCGTCTGATAATGCCTGAAAAATCCGGTTGTGATAATCCATGATCGCTTGAACATGCTCACGGTGCTGCAGGGCCCGGTAGCTGAAACGGCAGACCTGGTTATGCAAAGTTTGCGCATATTTGGTCAGACGCTTATTGCCGGCGATTTCCATGATGGCTTTATGAAACTCGATATGAATATGCTGATACTGGATGATATCGAACGGATGCTGGTCTATATGCCGGTTCATGGCTTTGATCATTGTGTGCAGATGCTCGATCTCATTGGAACGGATTTTTTCAAAGGCCAATTCCATGGAGAGTTCGTACAATCCTGCCTTCAGGGTGTAAATCTCCCAGACATCATCGATATTCGGCTCTGTGACATACACCCCGCGCCGTGGTTTCTTGACCACCAGGCCTTCCGCCTCAAGCATGGAAAAGGCCTCCCGCACCGGAGGACGGCTGATATCAAAGGCCGAGGCGATGTCCTCTTCCTTTAACTGCTGATTCGGCATGAATTCGCCGCTTATGATCTGGTCCCGGACATAGCGCAGGACAACAGCCACAAGGGACTCTACACTCATCTCGTTCCAAGCTCCTCTATACGGATTGACGGTTGCAGGACGAGGGCACCAAAGCCGGCTCCGCCCGCAACCCAAATGTTCCAGGTTTATTTCGAAACTTGAAATTCGAAATTGCCCGGCTTCGCTCAGAAGCTTCGCCGTGGCCAGCGGGAAATTGGCAAGAAAAGAATGCAGAGAAGCAGAGCGTTCTATAAAGCCTCATCTAATTTCGAATTTCGAATTTCAAACCGATTCGGAGCAACACACTGTCTTGTCTTCTATGACAGAGATTAACCGATAACTCACTCATATTCCTGCATCCGTTCGGCCATCCAGGGGATCACCAGCAGTTCATCGCCAATGAAAATCGCTGTTCCACTCAGGATCGAATCTTCCATAAGCTGTTCAGCTCGTGCAAGACCACGCTGTCCCGCTACTTTCCAGGATTGCGGATTGATATGCTCCAGGCTCAAAGTGACCGGCACGTCAGGAATATCCGTATTCGGGTCCAGATCGCGTGCCAAAACCCGGAGCACAGCTTCGTCTTCGACCCTACAGGCATTGGCAATGGCCGTGGAGGCGGCATCAGCCGACCCGGCCCGTCCGGCCACACAGATGACCGCAGACGCGATCCCCCGACTCAGGCTGCGGCCGCCGAAACCGCTCGTGGTCACTCCCCAGGATTCACGCGATCCATCGAGCTGCAAAATATGGGATATGACCGGCTCGTCCACCCTGGGCCGCATCCCGACCCGGACGGTTTGCTCCGCCTGCATCCGCAGGGCGATGTCGCCCCCGTTTTCCACAATCACCCGCTCCAAATCCTGCCCCCAAAGCCAGTCGGCAACCGCATCCGCGATGCTCCCGGCCACCGTGGCCATGGGCGTGAGGTCCGCGTCACCGATTCGCAGGGTATCCTCGATCATGCGCACCGCCAGATCATCATCCGGCCATGTCTGGATGTTGACTACCGGCTGGCTCAGGATTCGGCGCTGGGCCGCAATACGCTCCAAAAAACCGAAGGAGGCGACCGCAGCCTCACGGGCCAGCCCTATCTGGGGCGCATCCCCTTTCCAGGCCTGGATGGTCAAGCGCATGGGGCCAAACAGGGCCTCCACCATCCGGTCCTCGATCACGCGTATGGACTGTTCAAATGCCATGGAAATATTTTCATGCTGTGCAAGTGGCTTGTGCTGCAAGCCAATAGAACCAGAGCTGGCTAAGCCCGCAACTCAATACAGAATAAGAGTGCATTGAACCGCCCGCTCCGCTCAAGTCGCAAAGGACGCCAAGTAAAGAAGCATTCTTGAACCTTATCTCATTAGAGATAATGCACGATTTTTCTCCGGCGTACACCCGCCGGAGAAAAAATCTTCCTCTTGCCGCGGCGTAGCCAAGCGAAGCCGGGTTGCGAACTTTGCGGCTTGAGCGAGTCAGCGCTTGTCACGTCATAGCTTGAAAAGCGGAGACGGAAGCGGGCGGTAAAATAATTCTTGTCTTTTATGACACGGTTCAAGGCATGAGTCACTGAAAACAGTCACTACGGCTTTTTCGCGGTAAAGGGCTTCATCGCCTCCACATGGCCGCCCATTCGCTCATAATCCTCGACCCGCATGGTATATTCCACCGGACAGATCGTGGCCGGGGTCGGTGTCCAGGAAAAAGCGCCCGGCTTCACCCGGCCCACATCCACCATGAAGGTGATGCCGCCCCCAGGAAGCACGAAGGCCTGAGCCCCGCCAATGGTCAAATGAGCGCGCTGGGCGTGGACCTCCCGGGTCAACTGGATGGGATACCGGCTCACACCGGCCCGGGCGCTGCCCCCGGCCCCGCCGGTATAGATCGCCGACACCAGAGACGGTTCGCAAGTATCGGCAATCTCATCGAGCACGGCCAAAGCGGTCTGGGTCAAGGGTTTTTCCACCAGCTTTCCGGCTTCCTCCACGACAAAATACGCCCCCTTCTGCCCGGTGGTCTCGGTAATCAGGACCGCCATCCCCGGCCGGGCCTGTTCCATATCCACGGTCTGAACCACATCGAGCGGATGTTCGATGCATGTCCCGCCCCAACCCGGACCATGCTCCCCGAAGTAGCGACCCGGGGTGGACTGCCTGAAGGCAAGCCTGATCCCGGAGGGTTTGGCACCGGCGTATTTGCCGGCCATGTGCTCGCTCAAAAGCCCGGTGATGTGCGAGTCCAGAATGATGGCCTCATCCGCCGCAGTCAGCAGTTTCTGGGCAAAAATTCCCAAAGTGGCACTGCCGCAGCCGACGCGCATCCTGGCCACTTCATCCCCGTCAATGACCGGAGGTTTCCCCACCTGGATTTCCAGACGGCTGCCCCCGTCGATCCGCAGCTTGACCCGTTTTCGATTGGCAATATCCGTGACCGTCCGGGCCGCCAGAAACCCGTTGTCTCCGGTAAAGCGATTCACCCCGCCGATGTGCAGCATCTTGGACCCGTACTGCTCTGTCTCCACCATGCCCACGGCCCGCTTGCCCCTCAGGACTGCCGCGCCTTCCCGGCCGATGTGCAGATCCGTATCGATCTTCACCAGAATGGAGCTGTAGCTCAGGGGGGCTTCGGAGACCACGGTGACCACATCCACCCCGTTCCGGGTGCTGTTTACGATCTGCGGGGCCGGCTTGTAGTCCGGGTAGGTAGTCCCGGCTCCGATAGCCGTGACCAAAGGTTTCTGGATCGCGGGTTCCGGCTCAGGACCAACGTCGTCGCGCACATCCTCATAGCTGTGCAGCGGGGTGATCCGAATCAGCCGGCCCTGATCATTGCGATAGCGCAGGCAGGCTCCGAGTGATGACTCCCGGACCCGGCAGCGAATGGGACAGGCCGTGCACTCCACCGCTCCTTCCGGCATGCCTGATTCCAGGACAACAGCCCCCTCGGGACAGACCCGCCAGCAGACCCGGCAGTCCGTGCAGGTCAAGGGATCGATCACGGCCTTTTTCTGTTTTATGCGCACCGCCCCCACAGGACAATCCCGGACGCAGAACCCGCAGCTGCTGCATTTTTCGACATCAACACGCATGAATTGATCATCCTTCAAAATAATTCAAAAAAAAGATACTGACACACTCTTCTCGTATGGGATGTCTGGAGTTCAGGAAGAAATCACCGGCATCCGCTCTGTCGGAGGTGTATTTTTGCTTTTGGTCAGCACCGCCCGCCCGTCCACCAGGACCATGGACACCGCCGGAATGTCTCCGGTCTTGATGGCGCTCAGGGCGTCATCGCCCACCGAACCCATGGGGGCGTCCATGATAACCAGATCCGCATCCCGGCCAGGCCCGATCAGGCCGCAGTCCAGCTTGTGCACCCGGGCCGTGTTTCCGGTGGCCAAGCACAGGGCCTGTTCCGGTGCGAGGTCCGTGAGTGAAGCCACATGGTTGATAACCCGCAGAATACCCAAGGGAACAACCCCGGTCCCGGAAGGCGCATCATTGCCGATGATGACCCGATCCAGACAGTCGGCGTCCTGACAGCGCTTGAGGACCTCGCAGGCCATTTTGGGATTGCCGCAATGCACGATTTCAATGATCACCCGTGTCGTGCGGATCAATTTTTCCGCTTCCGACAGAGGAATCGCCGTGGGTCCGCCGTTGACATGGGCTGCAATGTCCACCCCGGCCCTGATAACCATGTCTGCAGTGACCGAGGTGCTGCCCGGAATGGAGGTGCCGCCGGTGTGCATCATGGAGGTCATCCCGAATTCCCTGGCCCAGGCCAGCATCTGGGCCGCCTCCCCGGGGTCCTTGACGCTGCCCAGACCAACTTCGCCCACGGTGCGCACCCCGGCTTCGTCCATTTCCGCAAAATCCTCCCGGGTCAGGCCTTTTTCCAGGATCACAGACCCGCCGATCACCTTGCCCCCGCCGGGCCGGAAATTGGCAAAAGACTTGGCCCCCAGTATGGCCAGGGCCTTGGCCCCGGTCCTGTCTTTGGGCCGGCCGGGCAGATGGGGTTCGCCTGCGGAGATAAAGGTGGTCACCCCGCCGTGGACTTCGCTTTCCAGGAATCCGACCTGCATCTGCCTCGGCGTATAATCCCCGAAAACCGGATGACAGTGGGAATCGATAAGCCCTGGAGCGACCGTGGTTCCGACGCAGTCGATGCGGGCATCCGGCTTGAAATCCTGCATTTCCGCCGAAGTCCCGATCTGCTTGATCCTGCCGTCCTCCAGCAGCAGGGCGTTACCGGGCAGGATCGGATCAGCGATATTTCCGCTGATCAAGGTGCCGATGTTTGTGAGCAGTGTTGTTGTCATAGTCCCCCCTCTTGTATGGTATACTGCTCCAACTTCCCATTTTCAGGATTCTGTCGTTGAAATCAAAGGACAATCAGTTTGTGTTTCAAAACCAAAATTGGATCAGTATACCAGTGATCTCAAGGATTCATAATAAAATAAAATGTATACAGGTTTCAGGTGTCGGGTTTCAGGAAGAAAAAACAGCTGCGATATCAGCCATGCCGTTGGCAGGGCTGATATTGAAAAAGCCCCGCCTTCTGGCTGGCCTCCAAAACCCGCTCCAGGTTGGCCGGCAGGGTATGAATCCGTTCTCCCAGGGCCAGGGCCAGACCGTTGGCAATGGCCGGGGCCGTAGGGATCAGGGCCGGCTCCCCCACCCCTTTGGCTCCGAATGGGCCGCTGGGTTCTTCGGACTCCACGATCAAGGGCAGCACCTCCGGCATGTCGCTGCAGGTGGGAATATGATAATCCTTGAGGGACTCGGTCTTACCGGGCTCGAAGGCCTCCATCAGGGCAAAGCCCAGCCCCATGGCCACTCCGCCGCAGATCTGCCCCTTCACATTCTCCGGATGCACGGCCCGGCCCACATCATGGGCCGCGACAACTTTATCCACCCGTACTTCCCCGGTCAGGACATCAACACTGAGCAGGACCAGATGACAGGCAAAGGCATAGGTGGCGTAGGGAATCCCCTGCCCAGTTTCCGGGTCCAGGGCCGTGGTCACCGGATCAAAGCGTCCCTCTCCGGAGAGCTCGACCCCCTGCTCCCGGGCCAGGGCGGCCAGATCGGCCAATTTGAGAGCTGTGCCGGGATCATGGCGGTCCCGGACCTGGCCGTTCTCCAGGACCAGGTCCTCTGATGCCGACCCCAGACGCCGCGTCCCAAGGCTTCTCAGGATTTCAGCCAGCTTTTTGGAGGCATCGAGCACGGCATTGCCGGATATATAGGTCTGCCGGCTGGCCGAAGTGGCCCCGGCGCTGGTGGTCCGGCCGGTGTCAGCCACCACCAGGCGAATATCTTCGTGCTCCAGGCCCAGGG
>CAZUMF010000086.1:0-15714 GCA_964621385.1 uncultured Desulfohalobiaceae bacterium | reverse complement strand
ACCAACAGCCTGGGGGAGGCGGACCTGTTGAACCAGGCCTTTATCAACCTCCCCGGTCTGCCCCCCGAGACTGAATCCGGCCGGCACATCACGGCCTATGTTGCGGATGAAGGGTTGTGCGAACTGATCCTTGACATCTCCAAAGGGCGGCATATCGATTTTGAGGACATCCCCACCTACACTTTTGACGTTGGGGAAGACCGGCACCTCATGGCCCGGGGCCGTCCGGTTCTGGGAGACAAAAAGCAGTGTCTGGGGGCTGTGGTCAATCTGGTGGACATCACCGCCATGAAGAAACTGGACGAACTCAAATCCGAATTCGTGGCCAAAGTCTCCCACGAACTCCGCTCCCCCTTATCCACCATCCACGAACAACTGGCCGTGGCCCTCGGCGATATGGTCGGGCAGCTGCCCCAGAGTGATGAACAACTCCTGTCCCGGGCCAAGGAAAAAACCCAGGGGCTGATTTCCCTGATCGGGGATCTGCTCGATTTGTCCCGGATCGAATCCGGATCCACCGGGCAGGCCATCCGGGAGGTTCATCTGGACAAGCTCTTGAAAAACATCTGTGATTTTTTGGAGACCAAGGCCCGCAGCAAAAATCAGGCCTTGGAGCTGGATATCGGGGAAGGCGGCTACCCGCCCCTGGAGGGGGATCCCACCGCCTTGGAAAGCATTTTCGGCAACCTGATCACCAATGCCATCCAGTATACCCAGGATGGCGGCGAGATCCGGGTCAGCATGGATATAAGCGGGGTGAACTACCGGGTCCGGGTCATGGACAACGGCTTTGGCATTGAAGAGCGCCACCTGGACAAGATTTTCGAACAATTCTTCCGGGAAAAAAACGCCAAGACCCGCTATATTACCGGTACCGGCCTGGGACTGCCCATCGTCAAAAATCTCGTGGAGTCCCTGGGGGGGGTGATACAGGTGGAATCCGCCCCTGATCAGGGCAGCACCTTTACGGTCCTGCTCCCGCTCCAGTCCGGGACGGAATAGCGTCCCGGATCACTGAATATCCAAATACATCCGGAATCAGTCGGCCTCCGACTGATTCCGGATAAGGAACTCCTGCACCTGAAGGGTGTTCATGCCGGTCCAGAGTCCAAAAGTCCGTCTGGCTTGAAAGGCCAGGGTCCTGGCTCCGTCCTGAAAGGGAATGCCCTGTTTTCCGGCGCTTCGTTCCCAAATATTCTCCCGGCGGCCGTAATTCAAATCCAGCATGAGCCGAGCCCCGGACAGGTCCAGTTTCTCCAAAAGCGACTCCAGCTCCGGGGATTCGTCCGGACTGGCCACTGAGGTGGCATTGATGACCAGATCCACGGACAGGTGCTGCTGCAGCAGGTCGGCAAAGGCAAGGCTCCGACAACCGAAATCTCTGGCAGTGGCTTCCGTCCGGGCTGGGTTTCGGCCGCTGATGTATATCTGCTCCGCCTGCAGCCAGTTTACAATGAAAATCACGGATCGGGCGGCACCGCCATTGCCGAAGACCAGGACGCGTTTCCCGCTGAGTTCGAATTCGAGATGGGCCAGGGTGTCCATCAGACCGATGGCATTGGTATTATAGCCTTTGAGGACTTTGTCTTTGCAGATGACGGTATTGATGGCCCCGATGAGCTGTCCGCCCTCGGACAGGATGTCGAGATGGGGGACGACCGCCTGTTTGAACGGAGCCGTGATATTGGCCCCGGCAATGTTCAGGGTGCGCAGACTGTCCACGGCCTGGGCGATGTCCCCTGGATCGACGCGAAACGGGACATACAGGGCATTGATTCCCATCCGGGCGAAGACCCGGTTGAATATTTCCGGAGACCTGGAACGAAAGACCCGCTCATCGCTCAAAATGCAGAACACTTTGGTCTGAAACTCGACTTTGGGGTGATGAGAAAAATCGGACAGATTCATGGCCTCGTCTGATCCCTGGGGCGAAGGGCTCGGACAGCAGGACCCCGCCCCGACTGGTGATCGATGTGCGGGTCGTCGAGTCTTTTACATGTCCAACAGGCCTTTCAAACTCTCGGTGATCTGTTCGGCTGATGCGGGCTTGGGGAGATAATCATCGGCCTCCATACTCATGCCGTCATGATGGGAATACTTGGTGGATGAGACATGGGAGGCCACGGCCGTGAGCATGAGCACCGGAATGTCCCGGAATGCATCATCGGCCTTGAGTTCCCTGCAGACCGCGTATCCGTCTTTTTCAGGCATCATGACATCAAGGACAATGGCATCCGGCGGGGATTGCTTGATCTTTTCCAGACCTTCCACCCCATCATAGGCCACGTCCACGGCAAATCCCTCCTTTTCCAGATTTCCCTGGACAATGGAGCAAAAATCCGGTTCATCGTCCACAATCAAGATTTTCTTCTTTTCAGCCATTGCCTTCCTCCTTCTTTGTTCGGCATGATGAATGGATGAAGCACATCGGGTCGCGTTGCATGTCAAAACTGCAGAATGTGTGCGCACAGGGCATCAATGGCGTCCCGCTCCGGCAGGTCCAGGACCGAAGGAGACCGCTGCTGCCTCTCCGCCAGAGATGAAAACCGAGGAAACCGGGCGCCAAGCTCGGGCAGGGGCTTACCCGCGGGGAGCGCAAAATCATCCGTGCATCTGTTCAAGACCAAGACCTGTTTTTTCAAGCCCAGATCGGCAGCCAGGGCGCTGATCTGAGCAGCCGTGTTCACGGCGCGAAAGCTCGGTTCGCTCACCACGACAAGCCCGTCCACCCTATAGATGGTCCCCCGGCCCAGATGCTCCACCCCGGCCTCCAGGTCCACCAGCAGGTGCTGGGAAGCTTGAAAAACGAGATGCACGAGCAGGGCCTTGAGCAGGGCGTTGGGTGCGCAGCCGCAGCCGCTGCCCGCTCCGGCGATGGTGCCCATGACCAGCAGGTGCAGCCGCTCTCTGACTTCGACGCTCAATCGGGCGATGAGATCGTCAACCTTGGGATTCATATTGATGAATCCGCCCGTGCCCACCCGTTCCTGAATGAGCGCCTTCTGCTGCACCAGGGGAACCGGGGTCTCGTCTTCATCAAGTCCCAGGGCGGGTCCGAGCGAGAGGGCGGTGTCCGCATCCACGAGCCAGACATCCTCGCCGCTTCGTGCCAGATAATCCGCCATCCAGGCACAGATCGTGGTCTTGCCCACTCCCCCTTTCCCAGCCACGGCCAATTTCATCATCCCTCCCGGCGTTGCAGGTGAGCACCTGTTTTTTCAGCCCGCTTAAATCCCAAGCCGGCTACGCCCGCGCCCCAAAGGGTCCAGGTCCACTTCGGATTTAGAATTTTTTTTGATTTGTATGACAGAGATCAACAGATACGTCACCACCCGGACAATAGTCAAAAAACCGGGAAGTTTCAAGCCTCGATAAAATTTTCGTATTTCAGCAAAATCTCTTGACGATTTCCTGGTTTCACGGTATGAAATATCAAAAACAATCACAATCATTACCCTTTACGTCTTTTGGATTCATCTGTGCGCAAAGATGAAAGGGAGGACGCACCGCGTAACCGCCGTACCCGGCTGAGGAGGTGGAACAAAGCCCATGAAATCAAAACTTGAGGCCGGAAAATTCACCGTTCTGGCAGAGATCGAAACACCGAAAGGGACCGATGTTTCCGGACTTGTGACCAACGTGACCCGCATCAAGGGTTTGGTGGACGGCTGCATCGTTCCGGAGATGTCCAGCGCCGTGATGAGCATGAGCGCCCTGGGCGGGGCGATCCTGCTCCAGGGCATCGGCATGCCGGTGGTCATGCAGATCAATTGCCGGGACCGCAACCGGCTGGCCCTGCAGGCTGACCTGCTTGCGGCCTATGCCTGTGGGGTTCGGGGCATCATGGCGGTGACCGGGGAAAGCACCCAGATAGGCGACCATCCCCAGGCCAAAGAGGTCTATGACATCCGCCTGCCCGAACTGCTGCAGGCCCTTGAGACCCTGCAGCAGGGCAAAGACATGGCCGGTATCGAACTCAAGGGTGTTCCGGATTTTCTGGTGGGAACCACCATCAACCCCGGGGTTCCGGAAGAGGACCTGGACCGGGAAATCGAAGACCTGAACCGCAAACGCGCCGCCGGGGCAGCCTTTCTGGTCACGCCGCCTGTTTTTGACCCCGAAAGCCTAACCCGGTTCCTGGACAAGGCCGGCCTTGAAAAAACCACAATCCTGCCAACGGTCCTGCTGCTGAAATCCCTGGGCATGGCCCGATATATCGATCGCAATATCCAGCATATCCACCTGCCGCAAGTCCTGATCACCAGGATACAGAAGGCTCCGGACAAGGAGCGGGAATGCCTCAAGATTGCTGCCGAGACGTTTCAGGCTCTGAAACAGGCCGGTTTCGGCGGCGTGGTGCTCTCCACCATGGGCTGGGAGAGAAAAATCCCTCAAATTTTTGAAGCCTTGCGAGGATAGGGACTATGGGACACACAGCAATGCAGGCCAAGGGAAACACACCGACAGCGACTCCCGTAGGCGCGGTGTTGGTTGTGGGCGGCGGCATCACCGGGATGCAATCCGCCCTGGATTTGGCCGATTCCGGATACTACGTTTATCTCATCGAAAAGTCCCCGGCCATCGGCGGAACCATGGCCCAGCTGGACAAGACCTTTCCCACCAATGACTGCTCGATGTGAATCATCTCTCCCAAACTGGTCGAGGTCGGCCGGCACGAAAACATCGAGATTCTGACCCTGTCCGAAGTCCTTTCCATCGAAGGCGAACAGGGCAATTTCCAGATATCCCTGAAAAAACATCCGCGGTATGTGGATATGGACAAATGCATCGCCTGCAATCTCTGCGCTGAAAAATGTCCTGCCAAAACCGCGGATGAGTATGAAGAAGGTCTGAGCAAGCGCAAGGCCATTTATGTCCCGTATCCCCAGGCCGTGCCCCTGAAATACGTCATCGATCACGACCGCTGCATTTACTTCAAAAACGGCAAGTGCAAGGCCTGTGAGAAGTTCTGTCCCACCGGGGCCATCCTCTTCGACGAGCAGGAAGAGATCCTCAAGCTCAATGTGGGATCCATCATTCTCACGGCAGGTCTGCAGACCTTTGACCCCAGTCAATTCGATACCTACCAGTACAGTTCCTTCAAAAACGTCCTGACCAGTATCGAGTTTGAACGAATCCTTTCGGCCGGCGGCCCGACCCAGGGCCATGTGGTCCGGCCTTCGGACGAGAAGACGGCCAGGAAGATCGCCTGGCTGCAGTGCGTGGGCTCCAGGGAAATCAACCGCTGCGACAATGGCTACTGTTCATCGGTCTGCTGCATGTACGCCATCAAAGAGGCGGTCATGGCCAAGGAACACGTGGGCGAGGACTGTCAACCCGCGATATTCTATATGGATCTTCGCACTTCCGGCAAAGACTTTGAAAAGTATTCCACCAAGGCCGAGCAGGACGGCGTCCGCTTTATTCGAAGCCGGGTGCACACCATTACCCAGGCCGATCCCGACGGAACACTGACCCTGCAGTACGCCACAGAGGACGGGCGGCGGCTGGAGGAAACCTTCGATCTGGTCGTTTTGTCCGTGGGCATGGAACCCGCGGCATCTGCCGTGGAAACCGCCCGGATGATGGGTATTGAACTCAATGAATACCAATTTGTCCAGACCTCGGACTTCGCCCCGGTGAGCACCAACAGAGCGGGCATCTATGTGGCCGGTGTCCTCAAGGAGTGCAAGGACATTCCCCAGTCGGTCATGGAGGCCAGCGCAGCCGCAGGCTGTGCCGGGATCGACCTGGCCTCGGCTCGAAACACCCTGATCACGGAAAAAACCTTCGGCCCGGAGACAGACTTCTCCGGTCAGGAGGTGCGCATCGGCGTCTTTGTCTGCAACTGCGGCACCAACATCGGCGGGGTGGCTGATGTTCCCTCCATTGTCGAATTCGCCAGGGGCCTGCCCGGGGTGGTCTATGCCGAAGAGAACCAGTTCTCCTGCTCCCAGGACACCCAGGCCGCCATTGCGGAAACCTTGCGTGAGCATGATCTGAACCGGGTGGTGGTGGCCGCCTGCACCCCCAGGACCCATGAGCCCCTCTTCCAGGAAACCATCCGGGATTCGGGGCTCAATCCCTATCTCTTTGAAATGGCCAATATCAGAAACCAATGCACCTGGTGCCATTCCGGGGACAAGGAAAAAGCCACGGCCAAATCCAAAGATCTGGTCAAAATGGCCGTGGCCAAGGCCGCACTTCTGGAAGCCATCCCTGAATTGACCGTGGAAATCACCAAAGCGGTCCTGGTCATCGGCGGCGGCCTCTCCGGCATGACCGCCGCCCTGAACTTGGCCGACCAAGGTTTTCAAGTCTATCTCCTGGAACGGGACTCGGAACTCGGTGGCGTGGCCAGAGAGATCAGCCACACCTGGTCCGGCAGCGAGGTCCAGCCCTATTTGCAGGATATCAAGGAACGAGTGCAGAGCCATCAGAACATCACGACCCTACTCAATGCCGAAGTGCTCGATTCCTCGGGATTCGTGGGCAACTTCAGCACCACCGTCAGCCGGAATGGGCAGACCCGGGTCCTGGAGCACGGGGCCGCGATCTTCGCCACCGGCGGCGTGGCCACGCCAAGCGATGACTACCTCGAGTCCGAGCATCCCAATGTGACCCGCTGGCACGAGATCGAGCAGGATCCAGACAAGCTGGCCCAGGCACGGAGCGTGGTCTTTATCCAATGCGTCGGCTCCCGGGATGAACGCCGGCCTTATTGCTCCAGGATCTGCTGCACCACGTCCATCACCCAGGCCATCCGGATCAAGGAAGCCTCCCCGGAGAAGAACGTCTTCATTCTCTACCGGGACATCAGGACCCCGGGGGCCAAGGAGAAACTCTACAAACAGGCCAGACAGCTGGGAGTGGTCTTTATCCGCTACAGCCTGGACAAAAAGCCCGAAGTGACCCAAAACGGGGACGCTCTTCAGGTCCGGGTCTTCGATCCCATCCTGCAGCAGGAGATCTTGATCGAAGCCGATCTGATCAATCTGGCCACGGCCATCGAGCCCAATCAGAATCAGCAACTGGCCCAGCTGTTCAAGCTGCCCCTCAATGCAGAGCAGTTCTTCATGGAGGCCCATGCCAAACTCCGGCCGGTGGATTTCGCTTCGGATGGGCTGTTTTGCTGTGGTCTGGCCCATTACCCCAAACCCATCGAGGAATCTCTGGCCCAGGCTTCGGCCTCGGCCGGACGCGCCGCCACCGTCCTGGCCCAATCCACAGCCCAGATTTCGCCGCTCGTCTCCCAGATCGATCAGGCACAATGCATCGGCTGCGGCCTGTGCATCGAGATCTGTCCTTTTGGGGCCATCCAGGCCGAAGAGGTGGAGCCGAACATCCACCGGGCCGCGAATATTCCGGCGTCCTGCAAGGGCTGTGGGCTGTGCGCCTCGTCCTGCCCGCAGCGGGCCATTGACATGCTCCATTTCCGGGACCGCCAGATCGAAGCCGCCATCGAGGCCGCGGTCTGAGAAGGAGCAGGGAGGAAACGGGAAACGGGAAACGGGGAACGGGGAGCGCGAAAGGCGGAAAGAGGGAAAGGGGGAAACGCGGAGCGGGGAACGCGGAAGGCGGAAAGAGGGAAAGGGGGAACGGGGGAACGGGGAGTGCGGAATGCGAAGTGCAGATTACGGAACGGGAGACGGAGAAGGGAAGAAACGGGGAGCGCGGAAGGCGGAAAGAGGAATATACCAAAGCTGGCTACGCCCGCAACCCAAAGGTCCAGGTTTACTACGAAATTTGAAATTCGAAATTGGAAATTGGCAAGAAAAGAAGGCAGAAAAGCAGAGTGTTCTATTGCGCCTCATCAAATTTCCAATTTCTAATTTCTAATTACTATGACAAGGACTTCAACTGCTTCGGAGCAACACACTTTCATGTTTTCTGTGACAGAGAAGAACCGATAAGTGCCTAAGACCATGCGAGGTAGCATATGGCTGAATTTGAACCGAAAATCATCGCCTTTCTCTGCAACTGGTGCGCCTATGCCGGGGCGGATCTGGCCGGTGTCTCCAGGCTGCAATACCCTCCCAACCTGAGGCCGGTGCGGGTCATGTGTTCCGGCCGGGTGGACCCGGTCTTTCTCATCGAAGCCCTGGAAAGCGGGGCCGACGGGGTCTTTGTTTCAGGTTGACACCTCGGTGACTGCCATTACCTGGACGGTAATGTTCAAGCCGAGAATAAGATCAGACTGACCCGGAAACTCCTGGAGCTCTCGGGAATCGGTGCGGACAGGCTCCACCTGGCCTGGGTTTCCTCTGCCGAGGCCCAGCGCTTTGCCTCCCTGGCCAGGGAGGTGGTGGATTCGGTTTCCCGGCAGGGTCCTTTGCTGCGGGACCGGCTGCAACTGCAGCTGGAAGCCGCAAGACGCACCCTGGATTCAGAAGCGGTGCGCTGGACCGTGGGCAAGGAAAAACATCTGCTCGAATCCGGGGATGTCTACTCCCGGCAATGGACCCGGGAGGCCTACGAAACAGCCATGGACACCATCCTGGAACAGGGATACCAGCAACAACTCATCTATGCGGCGCTTAGGCACGGTTGCGAATCCGTCTACGACATCCGGGACCGCATCGGGCTGGAACCCCCGAGAATTTCCTTTCTCCTGGCCCAGATGGAAAAAGACGGTCTGGTGGAGTTGCGCTCCCTGGAAGACAGGCAACCCAAATTTTGCGCAGTGGCCCTTTAGGCAAGGCAGGAATCCCTTAGAGTTATGTGAAACTTCAACTGTCTTTTGATGACGAAGTCATTGATACTTACGGGAGGAATGCAGTGCGATTCCACCGTAAGCGTCCACATCGACCGTGATGTGACAATCGAACGGCAGATCACTGTATGACGACCGTAAGTATAAGGAGTTGATTATGCAAGACATCAACAGCGAACACAGCGGATCCGCTCTGGTGGTCGGGGCCGGAATCGCCGGCATGCAGGCCTCTCTTGATCTGGCCAATTCCGGCTTCCGGGTCTACCTCCTGGAAAAATCACCGAGCATCGGCGGGATGATGTCCAAACTGGACAAGACCTTTCCCACCAATGACTGCGCCATGTGAGTCATCTCCCCGAAACTGGTCGAGGTCGGCCGGCATCTGAATGTGAACATCATCGCCAACAGCGAAATCGAAATCCTGGAAGGCGAGCTGGGAAACTTCCGGGTCACCGTCTCCCACAAGCCCCGTTTCATCGATCCCGTCACCTGCACCGGCTGCGGCAATTGCGCCTCCCACTGTCCGGTGGCCGCCGTGGACACCTACAATAAGGGCCTGCAATACCGAAAGGCCTCGTATATCGACTACCCCCAGGCCATTCCCCTCTCGTTTGCCATTGATCAGGAGGCCTGTATCGGCTGCGGCCTCTGTGAAAAAATGTGTCTGGCCGGGGCCGTCAAATATGACGATCAGCCGAGCAGCACCGAGCTCCGGGTGGGATCCGTCATCCTCTGCCCGGGCAGCGAAGAATACAACCCCAGAGATCTCGACCATCTGAGTTACGGGATCCATCCCAACGTCATCACCAGCGCCGAATTCGAGCGGATCCTGAGTGCCTCAGGGCCCTACTTCGGAAATCTGACCCGGCCCTATGACCGCCAGGAGCCCAAAAAGATCGCCTGGCTGCAATGCGTGGGGTCCAGGGACATCAACCGGACCAAAAACAGCTACTGTTCCTCGGTTTGCTGCATGTACGCCATCAAAGAGGCCATGATCGCCAAGGAACACGCCCATGCGGATATGGACTGCGCCATCTTCAACATGGATATCCGGACCTTTGGCAAGGATTTCGAGAAATATTACAACCGGGCTAAGGATGAGGAAGAGGTCAGGTTCATCAAGTCCCGGGTGCACAGCGTGGTCCCCATCCAGGACTCCGGAGACCTGGCCCTGCAGTACTTTGCTGAATCCGGGGAGCTTCAGGAAGAAATCTTTGACCTGGTGGTCTTGTCCGTCGGTCTGCAGATCCAGCCCTCCACCATTGAACTGGCCCGGAAACTCGGGCTGGAGCTGAATGCCTCCAATTTCGCCACAACCAAAACCTTTTCGCCGGTGGAGACCAGCCGGCCGGGTATTTATGTGTCCGGCGTGTTTCAGGGCCCCAAGGACATCCCGGAATCAGTGACCGAAGCCAGTGCTGCGGCCTGTGCCGCCGGGGCCCCGCTGGCCGAAGCCCGTCACACCGAGACCCGGTCCGTGGAACTTCCCGAGGAACAGGACATCTCCAATGAAGAGCTGCGCATCGGGGTCTTTGTCTGCAACTGCGGCATCAATATCGCCGGCGGCGTAGATACCAAGGCGGTCACGTCCTACGCATCCGAACTGCCCGGGGTGGCCTATGCCGGGATCAACCTGTTCACCTGCTCCGAGGACGCCCAGAACAACATGAAGGCCATCATTCAGGAGAAGCAGCTGAACCGGGTGGTGGTGGCCTCCTGCTCCCCAAAGACCCACGAACCCATCTTCATGGACACCCTGGAGGCCTGCGGGCTGAACAAATATCTCTTTGAAATGGCCAATATCCGCAACCAAAACTCCTGGGTGCACGGCGGGGCCTTTGAAGCGGCTACCCAAAAGGCCAAGGAACTGGTCCGCATGGCCGTGTCCCGATCCGCGACCCTGTCCCCGCTTCACGAAAAACAGATTCCGGTGAATAAACGGAGTGTGGTGGTCGGCGGCGGCCTGGCCGGCATGACCGCCGCCCTGGGTCTCGCCGATCAGGGATTCGAGTGCATTCTCCTCGAAAAAGAGCCCGCCCTCGGCGGTCTGGCCCGGCGCCTGCATGCCACCATCGACGGGACCGATATCCAGGCCGGTCTCAAGGATCTCATCCAGCGTGTGGAAGACCATCCCAACATCCAGGTGCTGACCCGGTCTTTGATCGTGAATTTCTCCGGATTCAAGGGGAACTTCACCACCGAGGTTCTGGTGGGTCCGGGCATGTACGAGCGCAAGATCGAGCACGGGGCCATCATTCTGGCCACCGGAGCCCAGGAGTACCGGCCCGAGGAGTACCTCTACGGCCGGGAGGAGCGGGTCTGCACCCAGTTGGAGCTCACGGAGCGGCTGGAGCAGACCGGGGCAAAGGATCTGAACAACGTGGTCATGATTCAGTGTGTTGGCTCCCGCAATGAAGACAACCCCAACTGTTCGCGAATCTGCTGCCAGAGCGCCATCAAAAACGCCCTGCACATCAAGGAGCTGAACCCGGAGGCCACCGTGTCCATCCTCTACCGGGACATCCGCATGTACGGCCTGCTCGAGGACTATTACACCCTGGCCCGACAGAAGGGGGTCCTCTTCTTTCGGTTCACCCCGGACAATCCGCCCCGGGTGGAGGCGACCGCCGATGCCCTGGAAGTGAGCTTTGATGATCCCGTGCTGGGACGCCGGCTGCAGGCGGACAGCGACCTGCTGGTCCTGAGCGCCGGGATGCAGGCCGAGGACACCGAAGAGCTGGCCTCGGTCCTCAAGGCCCCCAGAAATGCCGAAGGCTATTTTCTGGAGGCCCATATCAAATTGCGGCCGGTGGAAATGGCCACCGAAGGCATGTACGTCTGCGGCACGGCCCACAGTCCCAAGCTCATCAGTGAAGCCGTGGCCCAGGCCAAGGCCGCAGCCTCCAGGGCCATTTCCCTGCTCTCCCAGCCCTATCTGACCCTGTCCGCGGTCACGGCCAGCGTGGATCCTGATCAATGCGCCGCCTGTCTGATCTGCGTCCGTTCCTGTCCGCACGGCATCCCCAGGATCAATGATCAGGGCGTCAGCGAAATCGATGAAGCCATGTGCCACGGCTGCGGAATCTGCGCCTCGGAGTGCCCGGCCAAGGCCATCAAACTCAACTGGTACGAGGACGAACAACTCATCTGCAAAATTGACGCCTTGCTGGAGGAGGTTGTATGAAACCTGCATTCAATCCCATCATTGTCGCTTTCTGCTGCAGCTACTGAGGATACAATGCCGCGGACCTGGCAGGTTCGATGCGTTTATCCTATCCTCCAAGCTTGAAGATCATTCGGGTTCCCTGTACCGGCAAAGTGGATATCATCCATGTGCTGCGGGCCTTTGAAAAAGGGGCCGACGGCGTGGCCGTAGTGGGCTGTCTGGAGGGCGACTGCCACTTCCTGACCGGAAATCTGCGGGCCAGGAAACGGGTGGAGCAGGCCCAAAAGATCCTGGATACCATCGGTGTGGGCGGGCACCGGGTCAAGATGTTCAACCTCTCCTCCGGCGAGGGGCCGCGATTCGCCCAATACGCCCAGGAGATCTACGAGACCATCATGGAACTCGGACCCAGCCCCATCAAGCAGCCCAGGCACAAGAAGGCGGCCTAACGTAAGGTTTCAGGTGTCAGGATTTAAGGGAAAAATTGGGATAAACCGAATTGTAAGTCGCAAATTTCAAACACAACAGGGTGGATGCTATGATTGTTGCCGACAAAAAACCCATTGAAGAGATCATCGACGAGATCAAGGACCATGAGCGGATCCTGATCCTGGGCTGCAATGAGTGCGTCACGGTCTGCGAGGCCGGGGGCAAAAAGGAAGTCGAGATCCTGGCCTCGGCCCTGCGCATGTATTTTCTGAATCAGGGCATGGAAAAGCACATAGAGGAATTGACTCTGGAGCGGCAGTGCGATTCGGAATATGTGGAAGAGATCCGGGGCGTCTCCGACCAGTATGACGCGGTCGTCTCCCTGGCCTGCGGGGTCGGGGTCCAGTTCACAGCTGAGCATTATCCCGTCCTGCCCATTTATCCCGGGGTGAACACCTGTTTTCTCGGGGCCACGGAACACCGTGGGCTGTGGACCGAGCGCTGCCAGGCCTGCGGCCAGTGCATCCTGGCCTCTACCGGCGGGATCTGCCCGGTCTCCAGATGTGCCAAGCGAATCATGAACGGACCCTGCGGCGGGTCCAGCAACGGCAAATGCGAAATCAATCCCGATCTGCCCTGTGCCTGGCAGTTGATCATCGACCGCCTGGAGTCCCTGGGCCGACTGGAAGAATATGAAACATTGAACCCGGTCAAGGACTGGTCCACGGACCGGGCCGGCGGGCCGCGAAAAGTGGAGAGGGAGGATGTGCAGTCATGAATCTGAAGACACCGAGCAAACTGGAACAGGTCTTTGCAGCCGGCTATATCGCGGTCACCTCTGAATGTGGCCCGCCCCGGGGGAGTGATCCGGAAGCCGTGACCAAAAAAGCCGAGATGATCAAGGACTATGTCGACGCCATCAATATCACCGACAACCAGACGGCCATGACCCGGCTCTGCAGCCTGGCCTCCTGCATCCACATCAAACAGATGGGTCTGGAACCGATCCTGCAGATGGTCACCCGGGACCGCAACCGAATTGCCATCCAGAGCGATCTCCTGGGTGCGGCCTCCTTTGACATCCACAATCTCCTCTGCCTTTCCGGGGATCACCAGAGCTTCGGGGACTGTGCAAAAGGGCAGAACGTCCACGATCTGGATTCCATGCAGCTGATTCAAACCGCCCGGCATATGCGCGATGAAGGCAAATTTTTGGGAGGCGACGCCATCAAGCGGCCGCCTCGGATGTTTGTCGGGGCGGCAGCCAATCCTTTTGCCGATCCCTATGCAATCCGGGTCCCCAGGCTGGCCAAAAAGGTGGCAGCCGGGGCCGAGTTCATTCAGACCCAATGTATTTTTAACCTGGAAAAATTTGAACAATGGATGTATGATGTGTGTGAAAGGGGGTTGCACGAACAGACCTGTATCATGGCCGGGATCACCCCCTTCAAATCGGCCGGCATGGCCAAGTTCATGGCCAAACGGGTCCCGGGGATGGATATCCCGGACGAGGTGGTCAAACGCATGGCCGACACCCCCAAGGACAAGCAGTCGGCGGAAGGGATCAAGATCGCCATAGAATCCATCCAGCGGCTCAAAGAATGCCGAGGGGTCAAAGGCTTCCATATCATGGCCATTGAATGGGAGGAAAAGGTCCCGGAGATCTGTGAGGCGGCCGGCCTGTACCCCCGGCCGGACATCACCGCATAAAGAGAGCAGGGAGTATGCTAGCCCAAGAACTCGATTCACTGCACATCAAAATTATCGCCACCCTTGGTCCAAGCTCGGCCAGCTATGCGATCATGAAAGGCATGGCCCAGTCCGGGGTGCGCATCTTTCGCCTGAACTTCTCCCATGCCCCGCCCGCGGATTTCAAGCCGACCATCGCCCTGATCCGCCGTATTGAACAGGACCTGGATCTGCCCTTGACCATCATGGGCGATCTGAGCGGTCCCAAACTGCGCATCGGTGAAGTGGCTGATTCGCCTGTGGAGATTCTTCCGGGGCAGACCATTTTTCTCGGCATGCCGGAGAGCCGGCATCAGCAGGGTGAAGGCATTTTCATCAGCCTTGACTTTCCGGAGATCCTGCAGGGCTTAACACCCGGCACCCTGGTCAGCCTGAGCGACGGCATGCTCCGCTTTCGGGTGCAGGAGGTTCTGGACAAAGGCTCTTTGTTCAGCCTGCAAGCGGAAAACGGCGGACTGCTCTCCTCCAACAAAGGCATCACCTTCCCCGGGATGACCGTTCCCTTGTCCGCCCTGACCGACAAGGACATCCGGTATCTGCATGAGGCCCTGGACCTGGGTTTCGACGCCTTTGCCCTGTCTTTTGTGCAGCACAAATCGGATCTGGAAAAGATCAAGGCCGAGATTGCCACCCATGTTGCAGAACAGGTGCCGGTCATTGCCAAACTGGAACGGGCTGGCGCTTTGGAGCATCTGGATGCTATTCTGGAACTGGCGGACGGCATCATGGTGGCCCGGGGCGATCTGGGCCTGGAGTGCCCCCTGGAAGAATTGCCGGTCACCCAGAAAAAAATCATCAGGGCCTGCCGGCACGCCCAGAAACCGGTCATCGTGGCCACCCAGATGCTGCTCTCCATGGTGCACAACCCCCTGCCGACCCGGGCGGAAACAACCGATGTGGCCAATGCCATCTATGACGGGGCGGACTGCGTCATGCTCTCCGAAGAAACCGCCGTGGGCCAGTACCCTCTGGAAGCGGTGGAATTCATCCGCAAAATCGCGGGCAAGGCCGAGGCCTATTACCTGGAGCGGATCGGCGGACCCTATCCCCCGAAAAAAGAAAAGAATCCCGGAAAATATCTGGCCTATTCCGCCTGCCTTCTGGCTGAAAACACGGACAGCCCGGCTCTGGTCTGTCATTCCACCACAGGCATCACCGCAGCCTTTCTCTCCAGCCGGCGACCGGCACAGCCCATCTTCGCCTTGACCCCGGTTCCTTCCACCATCCGGCTCTTGAATTTCTACTGGGGCGTCCGGCCGGTGCTCGCTGATGAATCCACACCGGATCACCTGGAGCGGATCGAGTCCTTTATCCAGTCCTCCGATCTCTTTGAGAAGGGCGAGCAGGTGATTCTGACCTCGGGCCAGCCCACGCCCGGGCAGCAGACCAGCCACACCAATCTCATCAAGATCTACTATAAATGAACAAGGGCCGGGAAGACCGGCCCTTGTTCATTTATCCATTTCTTTTTTCAAAAAAGAAACAAAAAGCAGACTTCGCTTTTCAGGATTCAACCCCTAGTCCAGGATTGCTTCATTCGTTACCCATTCATCATTCGACGTTCATCCTTCCTCGTCCATCCATCCAACCGTCCTCTGCCTTCTCTGTCCTCTGTCCTCTGTCCTCTGTCCTCTGTCCTCTGTCCTCTGTCCTCTGT
>CAZUMF010000085.1:0-15822 GCA_964621385.1 uncultured Desulfohalobiaceae bacterium | reverse complement strand
TTGATCAACGCTCGTCATTGCGAGCGAAGCGAAGCAATCTTTCAGAAAAGCCTCTTGTCAGGGATTGCTTCGGCGAAGACGCCTCGCCCGGTTAAATACTGGCCAAAGGCCAGTGCCGTAAAGCGGCATTTAACTGGGCGAGCAATGACGGGTTATGGCGAGAGTGTACCGGTAAAACGTAGTTTCTTCACGGATCAAACTGGCTGGTCCGTCGAGCCAGCGGCAGGGCTGACACCCGACACCCGACACCTGAAACCTCAAAAAGAGGCAAGCAATATCACAAGATGTCCAAAAAACTCACATTTTAGCTCTCGGTGAAGAGCTCTGAACTATGTCGCAAATACTCTTTTGGTTCCTGTACACCATTGCCTGCATTTGGCTGCACTCCTTTGTACCGGGCCTGGACTGCTTTGCACCGGCCCTGATTGTCTGTCTGCATCTCAAACGCTACCGGAGCGTTTTCTGGCTTGCTCCGGCCTGGCTTCTGATCAACGAAGGGCTGGGGTCCATGGCATTCGGCGCTTCCATTGTCTGGTATGCCGGATTGATGCTGTTCTTTTTTGCCGTTCAAGTCTTTTTTTCAACCAGACATTTGTATTTTGTTTTTGTGTTGGCTCTCTTTGCTGCGTGCTGGTACTATTTCGTGTATGTCTCCATGATCAATCTGCAGGAACTGCATGTCCCCAAAGAGCTCGTGATCATAAACAGTCTGTTCACGGCCTGCGCCTTTCCCGTCGTCTGGAGAGTGATCCAGGGGTTTTTGCCGCAGAACGGAACCTGGCAGTATGTACAACAACGGTGATCAACAGCTGCCGCCCAGAGCGGGGCTCTTGTATCTACAGGCGGCGATCCTGGTCCTGTTTACGCTCATTGTCTTCCGCCTCTGGTACTTTCAGATCTACAAGGGCCAGGAACTGCAGGAGCGGGCCAGGAACAACATCACCCGCATTGAACCCCTGTATGCCCCGCGGGGCATGATCAGGGACCGCAAGGGCGTGCTGTTGGCGGACAACAATCCCTCCTATGGACTGGCCGTCATCCGGGAAAAATGCCGGGATGTCTCCAGGCTGCTTGAGCAGGTGGCCCGCTGGACCGGTAAAGACCCTGGTGAGCTGGAACAGGCCTATGAAAAAGGCAAACGGCATGTCAAATCGTTTCATCCCCAATTACTGGTTCCCAACCTCGATTTCCAGACCCTGGCCAGAATAGAGACCCATCTCATGGACTGGCCTGCTCTGCGGATTCAGGCCAGACCCTTGCGCAGCTATCCCAAGGGCCGGAGCATGGCCCATGTCCTGGGGTATGTCGCCCAGGCCGACAAACAGGAACTCAGGGCCAATCAGGACCTCGATCTTGGAGACCGGGTCGGCAAAAACGGGGTGGAGCTGGCCTTTGAATCCAGGCTTCGCGGTCAAAAGGGCCTGATCCGCAAGGAAGTCAACGCCCAGGGCAAGAAGCTGAGCGAAACCATTCTGGAGCTGCCCAGCCCCGGGCGGAATATTTTTTTGAGCATCGACTATGCGCTGCAGGAGCATGTCTTTCAGCAGATGGGGAACCAGACCGGAGCGGTTGTGGTGCTGCGGCCCGAGAGCGGGGATATTCTCTCCATGGTCAGCACCCCGTCCTATGACAACAATCTCTTTGTCCGGGGGGTGGAGGAAAAGGCCTGGGGGGCCTTGCGGTCCGATCCCAAGCATTCCCTGCAAAATCGGGTCATCAGCAGCGCCTATCCCCCGGGATCCGTCTTCAAGCTTTTGACTGCCGCCGCAAATTTACACTTTGACATTTTCCCCCGCAGCAAAAAAGTGTATTGCCCCGGGGTCTATCGTCTCGGGCGCGGGGTCTACCGCTGCTGGAAGGAGCACGGGCATGGCCGCATGGACCTGCATGAAGCCATCAAGCAGTCCTGCGACGTGTACTTTTACACTCTGGGCCATGAACTGGGTATTGATCGCCTCAGCGGCTATGCCCAGCGCAACGGTTTCGGTCGAAAGACGGGCGTGGATCTGGCCGGCGAGTGTGCGGGACTTGTTCCAGACAGGCAATGGAAGCTGCGGCGATTCGGTGAAAAATGGCAGGGCGGGGAAACCGTGATTCTGTCCATCGGACAGGGCTACATGCTGGCGACGCCGCTGCAGACGGCCCGGTATGTGGCGGCTCTGGTCAATGGGGGCGATCTATTGAAGCCCAAACTGTCGTTATATGAACCAGTGCGCAAACAGGGACGCCTGCAATTGTCGGATCAGAACCGGAAACTTGTGCTCCGGGCCATGGTCGCCGCCGTGGAGGAACCGCACGGCACTGCCTGGCGTCTGCGAACCCCCGGGGCTGTAATCGGGGGCAAGACAGGCACCGCTCAAGTGGTCAAATTGACTGAAGAGAGCCGGGACAAGGAACCCGAGGAGATGCCCTATAAACACCGTGATCATGCCTGGATGGCTGCCTTCGGGCAGAAAAACGGGAAAAAATACGTGGCCGTGGTCCTGATCGAGCATGGCGGGCATGGCAGTTCAGCTGCCGGTCCTGTGGTGAAGTCCATTTTTGATTATCTGTTTTCCGACATGTAAAATCAGTGACTTATCAGTTCATCTCTTTCATAGAAAACAAGAAAATGTGTTGTTCCGATTTCAAAGCAACCTGGACCTTTGGGTTGCGGGCGGAGCCAGCTTTGGGAATTTCGCAATACAAAATCCGCAATCCAAAATCCGCAATCCACAATCGAAAATGTCTCCATTTGACAGACGCCTGATCACCAACTTGAACCTCAGCTTGCTGCTTCTGGTTCTCATGCTCTTCGGACTGGGGGTCCTCAACCTGTATTCGGCCAGCTCGCTGCGCCTGCAGACAGGCCTGACCACGATTTTTTTCTATAAAAAGCAGTTGCTCTGGGGCGGGGTCGGTCTGCTGGGGATGTTTTTGTGCATGCTCTTTGACTACCGTCACTTGAAAAGTATTTCCAAACCGCTGTATGGGCTGTCCCTGGTGCTCCTGGTCTGGGTCTTGTTTTTTTCTGAATCCATCTTCGGGGCCAAACGCTGGATTCATCTGGGTCTCTTCAATCTGCAGCCCACGGAAATCGCCAAATTGAGCGTCCTGATCATGGCAGCCCACGCCGTCTCGCGTCTGCCCGGCCGAATCGACTGGCCGGATCTCTGGAAACTCCTGCTGCTGGTTCTCCTGCCTGCGTCTTTGATCATCCTCCAGCCGGACCTGGGATCGGGCTTGAACCTTTTGCTGATTCTCGCGGGAATGCTCGTGTACAAAGGGCTGGAGAAAGGAGTCTTCCGGACCTTGTTCCTGGCCTGTCCCCTGGTGCTGCCCTGGGGCTGGTTTTTCTTAAAGGATTACCAGAAGCAGCGCATCCTGACTTTTATTCATCCGGAACAGGATCCCTTGGGGGCCGGGTATAATATTATCCAATCCAAGATCGCCATCGGCTCCGGAGGGATGTGGGGCAAGGGATTTCTGGAGGGGACTCAGAGCCAGCTGAAGTTCCTGCCGGAAAAGCATACCGATTTCGCCCTGGCGGTCTTTGGCGAAGAATGGGGATTTTTCGGCTGTTTGATCCTGCTCAGTCTGTTCTGTCTGTTTCTGTACCAGATCCTTTCCGTGATGGAGGATGCCAAGGACAGTTTCGCCCATTTTTTGGTCTGCGGCATCTTTTTTTATTTTTTCTGGCAGATAGGGATCAATATGTCCATGGTTCTCGGGCTGATGCCCATCGTGGGCATCCCGCTTCCTTTTTTGAGTTACGGCGGGACCTCCACCGTGATCAATTTCTGTCTGTTGGGTCTGGTGCTCAATGTTTCCATGCGGCGCTTTGTCTTCAGGCAGGGGTGAGCCGAGGCAGAGAGCATAGGGCAGAGGGCTCGAAGAGGCATAGAGCATAGAGCATAGGGCATAGGGAAGAAGACGGATGCCGGATATCGGATGTCGGCAAGAGAAGAGGCGGAGGAAGAGAGAGGTCAGCGGTCGGAGGTCGGACATCGGCAGGAAGAGGCATAGAGCAGAGAGCATGGGGCATGGGGCGGGAGGAAGAGAGAGGTCAGCGGTCGGTGGTCGGGAAGAGGGGGAAGAGAAATTGGTAATTCGAAATTGGAAATTGGCAAGAAAAGAATGCAGAGAAGCAGAGGGTTCTATAAAGCCTCATCCAATTTCCAATTTCTAATTTCCAATCACAATAAGCGGGCCGCGATCCAGCTCCCGGCAATAAAGGTCCCGAAAGAGCTGCCCAGATTCGCCAGGAGGACCACCAGCAGGATGCGGCAGACCGGATTGAGCCAGAAGAGCCGAATCGAGCCCAGGGCCTGGGGGAGACTTTCCAGATCCGCCACTTTGGGTTTTTTGACCCAGGCCTGAACCAGTCCGCTCACCCAGCCGGCGGCGATGGTCGGATTGAGACTGGTCAAGGGAGCGGCCACAAACGCCGAGAGGATGGTCAGGGGATGGGCCAGGGCCAGGCTGACGCCCAGGGCGGAGAACACCCCGTTGACCAGGATCCAGATGGAGATGGATTCAATGGAGTGCTGAGTCCCGCCCTTGAAAAAGCCGATGGTGAGCAGGAGCACAATGAGGAGGGGGATCAGCCACTTCAAAACCAGGGGCAGTTTGGACCTGGGGGGAAGCGTCAGCAGGGGGGCGACATCAATGGGCTTGCCCAGGGCGTCCAGGATGCCCTGGACATGCCCGGCTCCCACCACCGCCACCACGCTCCGCCCGGGGGCCTCTTGAATTGTGTGGGCCAGGTAGAGATCCCGTTCGTCGATGAGACGCTGCTTCACGCCCGGGAAGGACTGGGCCATTTCCTCCATGATCACTTCGAGCTGGTCTTTGGCTTTGAGTTCCTCGATGGTCTGTTCATCAAGCTCTTCTGAATCAAAGGAACTCCAGATTAGCTGCACGATGAGCTTGAGCTTTTGCCAGAAGGAGAGATAGCCCCAGACCCGTTTGAGGGTGATGTTCACGTCCCGGTCGGCCAGGACCAGCTCGGCGCCCAAACGTTCGGCCTGCTGAATGCTCTCCACCATTTCCGCACCCGGCATGATGCCCAGTTTTTTCCCGATTTTCCTGTAAAAGGAGGACATGATCAACTGAACCAGGACAAAAAGGGCCTTGTGCTCTTTGACGATCTTGAAGATATCCATCTGTTTCCAGTTCTCAGGCTGGACAATGGCTTTGTGCCGGGAAGGGCAGAGCTCAACGCAGACCGTGTCCGGCTCAATGGTTTCCAGGACCGTTCGCACATCAGCCACGCTTTGGTGGGACACATGGGCCGTCCCCACCAGGTAGATTGTTTTCCCGTCCAGATCGATCCGCGTGACCGATTCCGGGAGGGAATCAGGGATCTTGCTCATGGTCTCCGGGCTTGGTTCGTTTTGCATCTGCAGCACTCTTCAATTTTCAATCTTCACTCTTCACTTCACACTCTTTATTCTGCAATATTCAATCTTCACTCTTCAATATTAACTCTTCAATTCCCACTCTTCATTCTCCATTTTTTTAATCTTCATTCTTCAATCTTCACTCTTCAATCTTCATTTCAAGTACCCCCATTCCTTTAAGCGGCTGTAGGCGTATTTGGCCTGCTCCCCCTGCTGGACCTGTTGCAGGAAGTTGGAATACTGCACTGCGGCCTGTCGGAACTGCTGCATGCCCTCAAAGCAGAGTCCCTGGAGAAAGACGATGCTCGGATTGCCGGGCAGCAGCTGTTCATAGCCTTGAAAGGCCGTCAGGGCCGAGGCGTAGCGCTTGCGGGCCAGGCGGCAGACCCCGAGGACATGCCTGGATTGGGCCTCCTGGGGATACACGGTCTTGGCTTTTTGGGCAAGTCGTTCAGCCGGGTCGTATTTTTCCTGGCGCATGAGGCAGCCGGCCAGCATGATCAGGCCGGCGTAGTCCCGGGGCTGGTGCTTCAGGGCCTTTCGAAAGGCCGCTTCCGCCTGGGGAAGATTTTTCTGGGACATGAGTGTTCGGCCGTTCTGCAGTCCTTTGATCAGGGGTTTGAGGCGACGGATGGAAGCCGTCTCGTCGAGGTAGCGCTCGCGATAAACCGGGTTGGCCAAGTGTTCGCGGTACGTGCTTGAGGCGGTTTTTCTGGCGCTGGCATAGCGCTCCTCGGACATGGGGTGGGTGGCAAACATCAGTTCAATGGCACTTGGCTGCTCCCTGGACAGGGAGCGCAGCATGTCCTGGAGTTTGACCATGCCTTCCGGGGAATAGCCGGCCCGGACCAGGTACTGCATGCCCAGATCGTCAGCCTGACGTTCATTGTCCCGGCTGTAACTGGCCAGAAGCGCGCCGGCGGCCATGTTGCCCAGACCGGTCAAGAGCCGTGTGTATTCGCCGGCCCGGCCCTGCAGGGCCAGGCCTGCCCCGGCCAGCAGGGTGGACACGAGCACGCCTTTGCTCATGTGCGAAGCGGTGTGCCGGGCGTTGACATGGGCGAGCTCGTGACCGAGCAACGCAGCCAACTGGGCTTCGCTGTCCATCTCCAGGAGAATGCCCCGGGTCAGGGCGATGCTTCCGCCTGGAAAGGCATAGGCATTGACGTACACCGCATTGACGCCCCGGAAGGAATAGGGCATGTCCGGCCGGTGGCTCAGGGCAGCAAGCCTGCTGCCGGTGGATTGGAGATAGCGGCTTAGGTTCTGGTCCTGCACCGTTCCCAAGTCGGCAGAGAATTGATGCGGGGATCGCTCCCGGTCGATCTGGATTTCCTGGACCCTGGACATGAGCATGAGCTGGGATTTCCCGGTGACCGGGTTGGCCGCACATCCGGAGAGGGTCCCGCCGATGGTCGTGAGGCAAGCCAGTCGCAGAAAATCGCGTCGCTGCATGGACATGGACTCCAGGGTGTTCATACTGTTTCCTCCGTGTCAAAAAAAAAGGTTACAGAACGGATCTGTAACCTTGTGCATTCTTTGGCGGAGCTGACCGGACTCGAACCGGCGGCCTCCGGCGTGACAGGCCGGCGTTATAACCAACTTAACTACAGCTCCTTGCTCTTGCCTGGTGGGCGGAACAGGGCTCGAACCTGTGACCCCCGGCTTGTAAGGCCGATGCTCTCCCAGCTGAGCTACCCGCCCAAACAAGAAAAGTGAATGTACTGGTTCGTTCTGTGTTTGTCAATAAAAAAAATCGAGGCAATTTGCAAAATTCAGAGCTCTTTACAGGACACGTAAATTTAATGAGTGTTTTTGACATCTTGTGGTATTTCTTACCTCTTTTTGAGGTTTCAGCCTCCGGCCCGGAGGGGTGTCAGGTGTCAGCCCTGCCGCTGGCCGCAGACGTCCAGTATGATCGTAAAAGAAACTTTAGGAAAAACTCCGAAGTTTCATACGAGAGCTTGACACCTTGAGATAGATTTATCTTTCTTTTCCAGACACCAGACACCAGACACCAGACACCAGACACCAGAACCCAGAAACCAGAAATTCCAGGCATTGCTTATTCTGTTATACTGATCCAATTTTGGTTTTTCCCAACAAGGACTGCTGAATCAAAGGTTCCTGGTCTCTATTTCAATAGAAGCTAAGTTGGATCAGTATAGAGTCTTAAGGTTCAACGGCGTAATGTCGCTACGAAGTCTGAATTGAGTCGTCCTCCAGCACCTCTTGAATGGCTTGTTGCATGTGCGCGGCGACAGCCAGGGGATCACTGGCCCGGCGCAGGGGTCTGCCCACGACGATGTGGTCGGCTCCCTGCCGGATGGCCGTGGTCGGATCAACAATCCGTTTCTGGTCGTCGTGTTCGGTGTTGCTGATGGGGCGCACCCCGGGGGTGACGATGCACAGCGAAGAGCCCAGATGTTTTCTGAGCAGGGGGGCTTCAAGGCCGGACGCCACCACGCCTCTGCAGCCGATGGCCTGTGCCCGTTCGGCCCGGCTCGCCACCAGGGCTTCCAGGGAGCAGGGAAAGCCGAGGCTGGCGAGATCTCCCTGATCCAGGCTGGTGAGGGCAGTCACGGTCAGAATCCGGTCCCGGCCTCCGGCTTCCACCGCGGCCTCCAGCATGGCGTCGTTGCCGTGGACCGTGATGAAGGTAACCGCTGAGCGCAGGGTTTGACGGACTGCGGCGGCAACGGGTTGGGGCACATCAAAAAATTTGAGGTCAAGCATCACCTCGTGTCCGCGCTGGAGGATCCAGTCAACCAGGGGGAAGCCGCCGGCCAGAAAGAGCTCCAGGCCGACCTTGTAAAAGCCGATCCTGCTTTCCAGGCGCTTGATCCAGGCCTTGGCCGTATCAGGAGCGTTCAGGTCCAGGGCGAAAATGATCCGTTTGTCAAGGTCAATGGAGGAATTCGATCCCAAGCCTGTCTTGGGCATGCTGCTGTCTCCTGTGTTCTGTACCCTTGGGATTGAATGGGAGGCGGCGCAGTCCATACGCAGATTGTCAGATGCACTGGATCAGCCGGAAATGTCGGCTTCATGATCATCTGCAAAGGAAACCACACGGTCCCGGCCCTGGTGTTTCGCTTTGAATAAGGCGGTATCCGCCTTTTTGATCAGAGCATCCAGGGAGTCAGCCCTGTTCCAGAAAGCCAGTCCCTGGCTGACGGTCAGGGAAATGGTCGATTGATCCAGGGGAAAAGGGCGATTGCCGATTTCCGCCCTGACCCGTTCGCAGACTTGCCTGGCCTCCTCAGGAGACGCCCCGGGAAGGATAAAAATGAATTCCTCCCCTCCGAAGCGCCCCAGCAGATCATAAGACCGGATAATGGACTGGATGCGGCGGACGCATTCTGTGAGGACCATGTCGCCGGCGTCATGGCCGAAGGCATCATTGACCTGCTTGAAATGGTCGATATCCAGAATGGCCAGGGAGAGAAGGCCGTTTTCCCGAACAGCGCGGTCGATTTCAGTGCTGATATTTTCCAGGATCGCCCGTCTGTTCAAAATGGAGGTCAATTCATCTGTTCTGGCCAGAATGCGCAGTTTCCGCTGGGCCTCCAGGAGGGAGTTCTGCAGCTCGATGATCCTGATCCCGGCCCTGACCCTGGCCTGGAGTTCTTCGTCATTGAAGGGCTTGATGATGAAGTCGTCGGCTCCGGCTTCAAATCCGGTGACGATGTCCTCTTTTTGGGTGTTTTGGGACAGGATGATCAGATAGGTGTATTTGGCGTCTTGAACAGGATTGTGAAGAATCGTTTCAAAGTCAAGCTGCTTGGCCTGGGGGGCCGTGGCCCGGAGGCGGCGGCAGAGTTCCAGGCCGTTGAGCCCCGGCAAACGCCAGTCCAGGACGGCGACTTGCGGCCGGTCTTCCCGGCTCAGGATTTTCCAGGCCTGCTTGCCGGTGGCGGCAGTGACGATTTCATGGGGGAAAAAAGCCAGGAGCCTGGAGATTGTGGCCAGAGAAGCTTGCTCTTGACTGGCGATTAAAATTTTCATGGTTGCTGCCGGAAGAGAACAGAATTGAACAGGTTTTGCTCTCAGTACAGACCATAAAGGAAAAGAGGGATGCTGTAAAGGTGGGGTTTTTGGTGCCCAAAACCGGCGGGTCGGACTGCCCGGGGAATGCAGGGACTGTTTGCAGACAGACAGATGCTGCACCAGGTCCGGTCAAATGGGTGTCACAATAAAGCTTCAGTAATTTTATAACGGTCACAGAGACCATTCCTCAAGCTTAATATACCCTCTGCCCTTGAAAAAACCCTTGACATCCGAATCTCGAACCTATACAAATTTTTTGTTCATACGTGAACATTTCAATCGGACGCTGCCTGCCCCCGAAAGGGGCGAAGCGTGCCGATGAGTGCTGATGACCCCCCCTGACCAGGCAAGACCGCATTCGCTACCATTATTCGGCATGTGGAGGCCAAGCCCTTCCAGGACTGGTTCGAGCAGGGACGGCTTGATATCAAGCACGGATTTTTCATAGGCGGCCCAAACTGACGTGCTCATGCTCTGTGTGCCCCACCGTGAACCGGATCTTTCGTACGTCCTCAACGCCTTGGATTCGCCGTTGCTCCATTTGCGGCCGGGACAGCTCCTGATATTGGAGAGCACCACCTATCCCGGGAAACGCACGAAGCAGATAACGGTTTCAGAGATCAGAGATAGGCAACAGGCCGGGGGCAGCCCCCGAAACCCATTGACAAAAACCATGCAACGTTTACACTCAGTTTAAACATAACCAATTTTTTTTGAAAAGATCTATACTCTTGCCCCATGCCCTGCTCGTCAAGTGAAACAGCCTGAAAGCCTCCCCGAAGGGGGTTTCACTGGGATGCACTATGCTTTTTATTAGCGGGTAACCGATTTTGCCGCCAGCCTACAAGCAATAACCGAGTATCAATATTAATAACAGGTAGTTACAGAATGAACAAAAAAGCATTACTCACCGGAATAACCGGACAGGACGGGGCATATCTCGCAGAATTGCTGTTACAGAAAGGCTACGTAGTGCACGGCATCAAGCGTCGGGCCTCGCTTTTTAATACAGATCGTATCGACCATCTGTATCAGGATCCCCATGCCCCTGACAGGCGCTTTATTTTGCACTACGGGGATCTGACCGATACGTCCAACTTAGTGCGCATCGTGCAGCAGGTCCAACCGGATGAGATTTACAATTTAGCTGCGCAAAGTCATGTCAAGGTTTCTTTTGAATCGCCGGAATATACGGCGGATGCTGATGCGCTTGGCACACTCCGACTGTTGGAGGCGATTCGCATCTTGGGTCTGGAGCAAAAAACCCGTTTTTATCAGGCCTCCACCTCGGAACTCTATGGCAAGGTTCAGGAAACGCCCCAGACAGAGAAGACCCCATTCTATCCCCGGTCTCCATACGCCGCCGCCAAGCTCTATGCCTATTGGATAACCAAAAATTATCGCGAGGCATATGGCATGTATGCCTGTAACGGGATACTCTTTAATCACGAATCGCCTCTCAGAGGTGAAACC
The DNA here is from genome assembly GCA_964621385.1 of uncultured Desulfohalobiaceae bacterium. Classification (GTDB taxonomy): domain Bacteria; phylum Desulfobacterota; class Desulfovibrionia; order Desulfovibrionales; family Desulfothermaceae; genus JAABTT01. The sequence goes on along the minus strand of CAZUMF010000085.1, from coordinate 4,921 downwards.
TTTGTCACCCGCAAGATTACCAGAGGTCTGGCCCGCATCGCCCTTGGGCTTCAAGACTGCTTGTACCTGGGCAATCTGGATGCCAAGCGCGACTGGGGCCATGCCAAAGACTATGTTCAGATGCAGTGGCTGATGCTCCAGCAGGATGAAGCGGATGATTATGTCATCGCCACCGGCGAGCAGCATTCTGTGCGGGAGTTTGTGGAACTCGCTGCTGCCGAGGTGGGTATACAAATTCGCTGGCAAGGCAGCGGCGTCCAAGAAACAGGCCTAGTTGAAAAAGTGCTGAGAAAAGAGAAAGAGGGCTCGAGCAAAGAAAACACATCACGTATCATGCCTCATGTGTCACGTGGTCAGAAAGTCATTGCTGTTGATCCGCGATATTTCAGGCCTACAGAGGTGGAGACCCTTTTGGGGGATCCCTCGAAAGCAAAACACAGGTTGCAATGGCAGCCCAGGATCAGCTTTGCACGCTTGGTTGAAGAAATGATCCATTACGATCTGGAGCAGGCTCAACGGGATAAGCTGTGTGCAGAAGCTGGATTCAGGGTCTGCTCCTATAATGAATAGGTGAACCTATGGAACCACAAAGCAAAATCTATGTTGCCGGGCATCGAGGTCTTGTGGGCTCAGCGCTCTGCAAGGCACTACAACACAGAGGTTATGAAAATCTGCTTGTCCGTTCTCATGCAGAACTCAACTTGCTCAATCAAGCGGCAGTGAATGACTTTTTTGCCCGGGAAAGACCGGATTATGTTTTTCTGGCCGCAGCCAAGGTGGGGGGCATCCTGGCCAATACGATGTATCCCGGGGAATTCATCTATAACAATCTGATGATTCAAGCGAATGTGATTCATGCTGCCTATGCACATGAGGTAAAGCGTTTGTTTTTTCTCGGTTCGTCCTGCATTTATCCCAAGCATGCACCCCAACCCATGCAGGAGCACGTCCTCCTCACGGGGCCCCTTGAGCCGACAAATCGTCCGTATGCTTTGGCCAAGATCGTCGGTATTGAGCACTGCTGGAGCTACAATCGACAGTATGGTACACGGTATCTGGCAGTCATGCCTACGAACCTCTATGGTCCGGATGACAATTATGATCTGGAGAGCTCGCATGTCCTGCCCGCCCTGATCCGGAAGTTCCATTTGGGCAAATGTCTGGAGCGGGGCGATTGGAAGGCACTTCGGGCCGACCTGCATGCCAGGCCCATAAATGGGGTGAAAGGTAACGCCTCTGAGGGGGCTATTCTCGATGTGCTGCAAAAGCACGGAATAACCTCTTCACTGACTTCCCTCCGGGGTGTAGGCCCCTCCGGGCCGGAGGCTTACCTCCGACCTCTGACCTCTGTAACGCTTTGGGGGACCGGCAAGCCCTTGCGTGAATTTCTGTCTAGCGAAGACATGGCTGATGCTTGTTTATTTCTCATGAACTTGCCGGATGAACAATTCGAGACCCTCCTGGGAAGCGATGAGAGCACCAGCGGTGAATTTGTTCCACCGCTGGTGAATATAGGCACTGGGAAGGATTTGACCATCCGGGAACTGGCTGAGATGATAAAAGCGGTGACCGGATTTCAAGGCGAGCTTGTCTTTGATACCTCCAAGCCTGATGGCACACCCAGAAAATTGCTGGACGTATCGCTTCTCCATTCCCTGGGGTGGAAGCATAGAGTGGAGTTAAAGGAGGGATTGCAGCGGACCTATCTCTTGTATAGCCGGCACTAATGCTCCTTTACTCTCCACCTCTTCACAGAATGCGGGTTTGTTGACCCTGTGTTGGGCACTGATGGTGATCTGCCGAAATTGCGCAAAGACTACAAATACGGTTTGCTTGGAGAAGACGATCAATTCTCAGATGCCCCATTTTGACCTTGAAATGTTCACCCCATGAAATCCTTGCCCGGTTCATTCTCTTCCAATTAATTGGGTCTGCTCATTTCATCGGGGGGCATTCTAAGGCCAAAAAACGGCCTGATTTTAAGCACAATCATTACTATTTCAACTGGTTGGCTGGGTCCGACCCCAGGCCCCACCCGTCAATAAAGGCCATATTTTTCGAATAAAATCAACAATTACAAAGAGAGAATGGTCTCAGAGACCATTCTCAGGTGTCCCCTTGATCAGCGCGCCTTTTATTTGATTATCAGACCCCATTGAAAACGAGCAGACCCCATTTCTGTACGAAGGAGCATTTGACCATGAACAGCCGATTGAGAATTGAATGGGACCCTAAGGTCTGTAATGGAAAGCCGGTGATCAAAGGAACAAGAATTCCTGTTTTTATTATTTTGGAACAAATTGCAGAAGGCACCTCCTGGGATCAGCTGCTTATGGATTACCCAGAACTTAAAAGGGACGACATCAAGGCTGCCCTTTCCTTTGCGCGAGAAAGTTTAGATCACAGCGAGATACGAGAAGTCCATGTCTAAATCCATTCGGCTGTATCTTGATCAAATGATCCAGAAACATGTGGCGGACACACTCGCTGATGATGTGTATAATGTCGTCCGGGCCTCAGAGTTCGGTCAATCAAGAGCTGATGACAGAGCTATCTTGGAAAAAGCCATCATAGAGCATAGAATCCTGGTCACTTTGGATGATCATTTTGGGGACTGGGCTGTCTTGCCTCTCAATGAACATCCAAGTGTTATACGACTCAAAGTTAACCCGACCACTTCTCATAACATTTTGGACCTGATAGGACCATTTCTCCATAAAATCCAAGCAGAGCAAGTCGCCAACCATCTTATTATTCTGCCCCCAATAAGGAAAAATGGATATCGACTTCTATCAAAGGTACTCCCTGAAATGGGTTTCACCGCGATGCTCTATGCCCTTATGGTGGGAGATAAAGAGCGCATTGAGCTGGGGTGGAAGGTTTTCTCCGCCATGTAGCAATCTTTCTTCAAAGCAGCAATATTTCGACTATATCAATACAATCCAACGACTTAATATACTTCAGCAATCATAGAGTTCATTCTAAGCACTAAAATTGGCCATATTTTTTAAATAAAACCAACAATTACGAATACATAAAGGTCTCAAAGACCATTAAAACAGGCTTTAGCTTTTTTAATGATTTCAGATGCTTACGAGGGTCAGACCCCATTCCCGCATTTTGTATAGCCGTTCTTCTGCCTTTTTGCTAAACTGTTACAAAACCAATTAGATACGGAGAGAATACTATGGAAAAGACAGACGAGCTCCTGCGGCGGATTACATACAATCCCGAAATATTCGGGGGAAAGCCGATTATCAGAGGTCGCCGTTTAGCCGTAGAACACATTCTGGGGATGCTGGCTGCGGGCGATGACATTGAAACAATTCTTGAAGGTTATCCGTGGTTGGAGAAACAAGATGTCCTGGCATGTATGGCATATGCACACAGACTGGTTGGGCATGAGCGAATTGAACCGGTGTTTCAGGAAACCGGTACATGAGAGTGCTGCTGGATACGTGTGTTTGGGGAGGTGCAATGAATTTCCTCTCGCTTTCTGAGCACGATGTTGTTTGGGTAGGCGATTGGAAGCGCGATCCAGGGGATTCTGAGATTCTCTCGCTGGCAAACACAGAAAACAGAGTACTCGTAACACTGGATAAGGATTTCGGTGAACTCGCTGTTGTCAGGCGTATTCCCCATTGTGGGATCGTTAGACTCGTAAATGTACCAGCAAAGCTGCAGGGAAGCGTATGTTCAAGGATTTTAGAAAAGTATGGGGAAGAACTAAGCAAAGGCGCCATCATCACATGTGATGAAAAGCGGGTTAGAGTGCGCCCGCCCGAAGTTTTCGCTCTGCCGTGACGCTCCTCTAATATTGATACCGAATTTGTGCAGGATTTTGAAAATGCTCCGAGAGGTTGAGCAGCAAGTCTGACGTTTTGAAGCCGTAGACCTGGTATTTTGGTTTGAGGAGTTCTCGGGCCAAAGCGGTTTGTCGATCTTTTCGAAAGTCAGGTGGAGTGACATTCCGGCCTTTGTGATCCTGGACTGGTTTGGTGAAGGTCTCATGTTCACCTTTGGAGATGGAGGAGACATCAACGTCTGAGCAGCAGTTCAAGAACTGATCGTTTGCTTTGACACCTTCCCACAAATAGGCCTGCAGATAGATGACAGGTTTTTGCAGCCCCAGCGACTTGGGGTTGTTGATAGTGGTCCCCTGCCCGCCATCGCGAGCCTGAGTGAAAGTATTTGCAAATCTTGAGGAGGCATGAGAATTGTGATTGGGATGACAGTATAGGGCCTTGATTGGCTCGCTCAGGCGAGGCGGGCGCGGTCGGTGCGCAGGAAATAACCGGTTTTGTTGTACTGCTTAATGGAGTTGCCTCGGGACCAGTGCTTGATCCTGTTCAGAACCAATCTCCCATTCAGACCTTTGGCAATTTCCTGGAGGGCTTCCGGATCATCAATTTCGACAAAGGCATTGTCTTTCATCCTGTAGCCGATGCCTTTTTTGTCCAAACTGGAGCTGAATGGCATTGTGCCCGTTGAAGTAGAACTCGCACTGAAACGGCAAATATGAGGAGATTTTGAGATAGCACGGGCCTCCCAAGAGGCCCTCGTGAAAGTAGATATAGTACTGCTTGACCGGTTTTCCCTGCCCGCATTGCTTACGCCGATAGTACTATGTTGAAGCAAAAAATATTATTAATTCGACAGTCTGTATGCATACCAAAGCCTTGCACGCAATAGGCGTTACAGGCGGGTGCAGTCGTAGATTTTGTCGTATGTCTTCCCATTCTTGGAAGTCAGTTCCCTGGCAGCAAAGGTACGAACCGGCTCCTTATCAGTGATGATGCAGAAGATGCAGTCCCCTTTTCCGTTATAATACCGGGCGTAGGTGTTCTGGACAAATTTCTGCTTGGGTCCGTCAGTACCGCCGCCCACGGATGGCCACCAGTGGACAGGGATGTTCCTTTTT
>CAZUMF010000084.1:0-15931 GCA_964621385.1 uncultured Desulfohalobiaceae bacterium | reverse complement strand
TTTCAAGCATCTGGATAAACGGCGATTCGGTTTGCTCAACTTGAAAAAAACCGTCTCCTCCTGACTGCGACTGTGGTTCCGAAGTCGTTTCTGAAGCGGTCGTCTCCGGCGATGACGCGGTTTTCTGAGTTTTCCCGAGCAAATGGGCCTTGAAGGCCTTGGCCAGGCTGTCGATATGCTGTATCAACTCATCAATTTTGTCGGATTGCCGGGAAAAGGTAAAGGGCTCAACAGGGTTGGCCGTATTGAGAAAGGTCGCATCCAGGCTCAAGCTCTGTCCTAGGATGGTCACGGTCCCAAAGCCCACATACTCGGTGCGCAGCCGTTCCCCGATGCGCATGGCGAGCTGTTTGTCCATGGTTTGCCCGGTCTGCTGGGTGAGTTCCTTGATTTTTTGGCGGTCGGCCAGGGCGATGACCTCGGGCTCATAGAGGCGGGTGGAGAGCATATCGGCGATGCCCTCGCTCAAGTAGCGGTATTGCTGCGGCCCGTTGATTTTAAAAGGCAGGACCGCCACGGTGTAGTCGGCTGCCAGGGCAGGGGCGGAAAACAAGCAGACAGAGAAGAGCAACCCCCAGGAGCCGAGTATTGTAAGCAGCTTGAATGCTGATTGCTGATGCATCATAGTGTCTCCGATACAAAGTTAAAATTTTTGGATACCTTTCAAGTCCAGTTGTTCTTTTCCTGCTCAGAGCTCATGACGAGCCGCACAACTCGACTGGCTATTTCCCCGCTAGGCCGTTTGCAGCAGTATCTTGTTTTGATTGCTGTCAAAGAGGATGATTTTTCCTGAAACGGTTTTTTCCTCGCCAAAAATATTTTTCATGCGCACCTGCCGGCTGTCCACAGCCTCGACCCGTTCCACGCTTTCCATGAGCTTTTCTTCGGCTCTCTCTTTTTGAATAAAGACATGTACTTCACACATAAGCTTGTCCTTTTGCTGTTGAAGGGTTGAAAAAAGTTACGATTTCCGGCATGCCCTGCATCAGGTTTGTGAGTTTTGGGATATTTATAGATAAAGAGGTCATAATTGCAAAACGGTTTTTTCAACATCTTCAGGATAGCTGTACACTTTGATATTCAGCTTCCGGGCCAGTTTATGGGCTGCCTCCTCGACCATTGGCGAGATGACGATCATCTGCGTTGCGGTACGCCTGTGCTGCTGCTCATAAAAACGGACTTTTCGTTCGAAAATATGCAGATCAGACTTGCTGACTGACGATTTGATTTCACATAAGATGAGTGAGTTGTTGACGATGATGACATCGATTTCGACCTGGTCCGGTCTGTTAAAAACAAACCCCTGGTCGTCAAATTCATTCACATGGAGGACCTGAATATCAAAATGATCCTCCAAGATACCCTGCATGGCCCGGCGGAAAGACTCCTCAGCATACAATCCCCAGCGTGCCCCCAGGGCTCCTAAGGTCCGATCATGTTGGCGATCGATCTTTTTATCCAATCCAACGAGGCTTTCCTGGGTCTGTTGAATAACTTTCTGATTTTCCCACCATTTTTTATCCTGCTCTTTCCATTTTTCAGCCTGCTGTTCCCAGCGCTTATCCTGCTCTTTCCATCGTTCGGCTTGTTCCCACCATTTTTTATCCTGCTCTTTCCATTTTTCAGCCTGCTGATTCCAGCGCTTATCCTGCTCTTTCCGAATTTCTGACTGCTCCTGCCATTTGCGGAATTGCATTTCCCTGTCTTGACGTAATTCACGTAAAATTTCGTCAAATCGGTCCTTGGTCTCTTCCCGGTCTGCGAATGATTTTTGATTCAATTCATGGATCAAAGCTCGCAGCTCAGGATCTGTTTTGATGAGCTCAGGGAGATACTCAGTGATGATGTTTTGTATTTGTTTTGTATCCATAAGAGTCACCATGCACCATGCTTTCGGAATGGAGGGAAAAAACCGGTTCCTTCAATTTTCATATACTGCTCTGAACTTACTTTTTACAGGATTCTGTCGTTGAAATCAAAGGACAATAAGTCTTTGTTTCAAAGACCAAAATTGGATCAGTATACATTCGATATATTGCTTTCTTCCTCCCGTTCTCCCCCTTCCCCCTTTTCGCGTTCCGAATTCCGAGCTTCTCGTTCCGCCTTACCAGTTCCGCGTTACATCACCTCCAGCGCCTTTTTCAGAGAGTCGCTGCTTTTTGCCGTCAGATCCGACATTTCCTGGACGTGTTTGGCTGCCTCGAGTTTGCCGGCTTCGGCCAGTTCCTGGGCGAATTTGGCGTATTCTTCCTGATGCTGATCATTGTGCTCCAGCCAGTGTTCCATTCTGATTTTGGCTTTTTCAAGAAATTCCATCTCAAACTCCTTATTTTTCGATCCCGGCTCTGGCCTGGACCCCCTGCTGATAATAGTGCTTGATGTCCCGCATGTCCGTGACCAGGTCGGCGGCCTCGATGATCCGCGGATCGGCTTTCCGGCCGGTGAGGATCAGTTCGACGTCTTCCGGCTTGTTTTTGATGATCTCCAGGAGCCTGTCCACTGAAAACAAGCCATAAAAGGTGGCGATATTGACTTCATCCAGGATGACTACTTGGTACTCGCCGGAATGGATGATTTTCCCGACCTCTTCAAGTCCGTCCTGAGCCTTTTGATGATCAGCCTCGCAGGGATTGTTGAAAATGAAACAGTCCCGGCCGTATTGCTTGAGAGTCACCAGGCCGGCCAATCTGTCGAGAATATCAAGCTCACTGTAATGCATGCCTTTCACAAACTGGGCGATATAAACCCTGAGTCCTGCGCCGGCGGCGCGCAAGGCCTGTCCCAGGGCAGCCGTGGTTTTGCCTTTGCCGTTTCCGGTATAGACCTGGACATAGCCTTTGTTCAGCCTGGGCGAGTGTTTCATTTCCTGTCCTTGATTGTTTTCTGGAGCACATGGCTCGAGCAGAGCCGGCGGCCACATGCGTGTGGAGATCAGTCATGCCTGGAGTGAATGTTAATCCATTCAGGCCTGTCATGCAAGAAATGAAAGACGGTGTTCTCAGGTATAAAACAGAAGGGATAGGCCAGTTGTCAGCCGTGCTGTCAGTCTGCAAACCGGACGGGGCATCTGGATCAGACAGCGCCTGGAAGGCACTTTGGCTGTTCGATCTTACAGGCCCGCCAGCCAGCGGATGATTCCCAGGCACAGACAGGCAAAGAGCCCGGCCAGAAGATCGTCAAGCATGACGCCATAGCCGCCCGGCAGCCAGTTTTCAGACGCCTGTATCGGCCAGGGCTTGAGGATGTCGAAAAAACGGAACAGGAGAAAACCGGCTGTGAGCTCCCACAGGTTCAAGGCGGCAAAAGGGAGAAAGGTGATCAATTGCCCAAGCAGTTCATCAACCACCACCAGACCGGGATCCGTCATCCCCATGAGCTTCTCTGAACGATCGGCGGTGAGACCGCCGAGGAGAAAGACCAGCAGGACAATCAAGAGCCTGACCAGGACGGGCAGAGGGAGGAAGCAGAAGGGCACAAGACAGACGGTGGCCAGAGAGGCCCAGGTGCCTGGGACTTTGGGGAGATAGCCCACTGGTCCCAAGGTGCTGCAGAAATGGTACAATCGGTCCAACATAGTGATCCCGCTTGCCTTTTTCAAAATTTTCGGCACACTTGATACGTATTTGTCTCTGTCCTGAACTTTGAGCCGGGATCACTATAAGCTGATCCTGCTTAAACATCATGCCGGGTAGGAGGTCAAACCTCCTTTCCTTTTCCCTCCTCTTCAGGATCGATCCCCGGCCGGCCTGACGGCCTGAAATTCCACAAGGACGGACAGGGTCTCGGCAAGCGGCAGTCCGACCACATTGGTATAGGAGCCCGATATGGCGCTGACCAGAAACGATCCTGAACCCTGAATAGCGTAGCTGCCGGCTTTGTCCATGGGTTCGCCGGTCTCAATGTAGGCCTTGAGCAGGGAAGGGTCCTGGTGGGGCATATGTACATCGGTGCACACGGCATACCGGGTCTCCTGCCCTGTGGTCTGGTCCAGGAGAGAGCAGGCGGTGATCACCTGATGGCTCGTGCCGCACAGAGCCGTCAGCATGCGCAGGGCTTCATGTTTGTCGCGGGGTTTGCCCAGGATGCCGTTTGTGAGAACCACAATGGTATCCGCGGCCAGGATCACGGCACTGTGCATGCGCGAGGCGATGTCCTGCGCCTTGTGCCGGGACATGTTCAAGGCATAGGTCTGCGGGGACTCGTCCTTGGCGGGCGGGGGCTCCGTATACTGGCTGGGTCGAACCTGAAAATGCAGCCCGAGTCCGGCCAGCAGATGCTGCCGCCTTGGCGAGGCGGAAGCCAGGATCAAATTTTTCCTTGTCCTCAAGGGACCCTGACTGGAATGGATGAACATACTAGTGCTCTGTATCAAAAATTCTGTCTTTGATTTTGGCAACTTTTGAGTATGAGGGATTGAGCCGTTATCAAATGAAATTCCAATTTGGAATTTCCGCGTCTCTCGGCAACTAGGTCAAAAGTCGAGAAAATTTTGTCCAGAAGAATTGCCAAAAGTTAAAACAGAACTTGTGAGACGCGGCACTAGACTCGTAGGAAACTTCAGACGGATGGAGTCACAGTTCCAAGCATTGATCAAACCGGGAGTGAATGAATACAGCATAAGTGTAGCGGTACATTCTTTTATTTGCAATTATTTTATATAGATATATGTGAGCTTTGCCGGAGGCAAAGCTGAAAAGAGAATCCTTTGCCATATTCCGGAAGATCCTTTGAATCATGGACGGGCCTTTTGGTCCAGGAGGCTGCGAACCGGAGCTGGCCGGCAGACATGAAAGCGATTGAATATCTTGTGTCCCTTTGCTAAACTGTCTTTTGGCCACATTGCAAACTGTCTTTTTCTCAACAAAATGAACTTGTTCGCTAGAGCCTTTACAAAAAAGTTATTGATTTATCAGGCAATCAGCTCTTCTTCTTTGTTTGAACAATCGTAAATCGCAATTCGAAAATTCTTAATACCCATGATCGGGAAAAAAATCCAGTTTTTTGTTGTATTGCTTTTGGTCGGCGTTGCCGCCTTCAGTTCCTGGTATGTGTATCAGCAAAGCCAGAAATTGAAGCAGGTCCATCAGCAGGAGGCCGATAGCTATCGGCAAGAGCTTGCTTCTGATGCGCACAATGCAACCGGAGACAGCAACCGGACGGGAAATGGGACCGGGTCGCCGCCCCAGACGCTTCAGCCGGAGGAAGCGGGTGAAGAGGGGAGTTCGGCTGACTCGAACGCCACGGATGGAGAAGCCGGCACTCTGAGCACAAAAATTCAGGATATGTTTTTGACCTCTTTTGTGGTCAAAGATGCAGCCGAGTATTTTGTTGAGCAGTATCATCCGGGCGGAAGCCCGAACGATCCCGACGGGCAGGGAACCCTGGACGTGAGTTTCAAGACATTGAATGCCAGGTATGGCCTGGAGCTTGTGGGGGTCAAAAATACCGGTCTGTCCCTGAAACGCGCCAGGGAAAAAATATTGTCCTTTCTCATGGATCCAGGGGTTCTCCAGCAGAGTTATGATTTGGCTGCCGATGACTTTATCCGTTCCCTGATCAAAAAAGCGGAATCCTCAGAAAAGTTTTCCCGGGTGCGCAGCGATGCCGGACAGCCGGCGACACTGCAGGCAGCCCGGGTGTCTACGTTCTTAAGACTCTGCAGTGCGTATTTCCAAAATGTGGCCGGGATCTTGGAAGTGCTGGCTGAAGAAAAGGAGCCCTCTGTGCTGGTGACGGCCTATTTCCAGGCGGAACAGGAGGCGACTGAGGCGCATTACATGTATAACAAGGCGTCCTACGCCTATAAAGACTTTTTGAGTTCCGTCCAGGAGAATGCCACTGCGACAGACGATCAACAGGATACCCTCAAAAAGCTCAAAACCGAAAGAGAGGCGGCGGCCGAGGCTTTCAGACAGGCCATCCAGGAAAGGGAACAGATCCGGAAGGACTTGACAGACGTCATCGAGCGCCGGATCGGAGAACTCCAACTGGACAGTCATGATGTTTTGTACATCGCCCAATGGGTGCAGCGTCGATTGCAGGAAGGGAACAACCGGTCGGCCCTCCAGGTTGCCGCCGGTCTGTTGCGGGTCTTGTCCCGGGAACTGGAAGAAACAGCCTTTGATTACTCCTCAAACAGGTAGCTGTATTGCACAAAAATTTCATCGGTCCTGGCCGCGATGCTTTCGGCGATTTGTTCGAGCCGGTCCCCTCTGATGATGCCCACTTCGTTTTCCAGATAGGTGCTCAGGACGTCTTCGGCAAACGAATAGGTCCAGACCAGCGAGTAGATGGAACAGAGTCCGGGCCGCCCCTGAAATTCATCCTGGGTGGCTATCACCAGCTTGATTTTTTTTTCTTTGTACCCGGACAGTCTGAACATGCCGGATTTGTTGAAGCGTTCTCTGAGGTTGAAGACCAGCCTTCGTCCGAGACTGTCCATATCCTCATAGACCACCATGACCGGTATTTTCCCTCCTTTTTTCAATTCTTGAGGGACATTCTGCACATCCTTGAGCATTTCCATGTCAATGGGCGGAGAGGTGGTGGCGTTTTCAGCCCGAATCTGCGATACGGGCAGCAGCAGACAGACACAGGTGAAAGCGAACAACAGGCGAACAGTCAACCGGGGCATGATTCTCCTCCTCACATCAACGGGCATCCAGGTCCGACAGGCACAAGCCTGTGCACGAAAACCGCGATCAATAGGGTCGGCGTCTTTCCCATTGATACGCACTTTCCACGATTTTTTCAATATCGTCGAATTGCGGCTGCCAGTGAACGGTTCGGCGCAGTTTTCCGGGGTCCGCGACCAATTGGGCCGGATCGCCTGCCCGGCGGGGGCTTTTGCGGGTTGGCAGGGGCCGGCCGCTGACGTTTTGGACTGCGGCGATGATTTCCTGAACCGAGTAGCCATGACCGTATCCGCAGTTGAATATATCAGGATCAGCGCCGGCTCTGAGATATTCCAGGGCCAGGACATGCGCCCTGGCCAGATCAGTGACATGGATATAGTCCCGGATACCGGTTCCATCCGGCGTTGGATAATCCGTCCCAAAGATTTCCAGGGTGTCTTGTTGCCCGAGAACCGTTCGGCAGGCCGCCTTGATCAAATGGGTGGCCCGGGGGGTGCTTTGTCCGATTCTGCCCTGGGGGTCGGCACCGGCCACATTGAAGTACCGGAGGATGATCTGCCGAAAACCAGGGTGGGCCAGGCTGACGTCCTGCAGGATCCATTCACTCATGAGTTTGGAACGGCCGTAGGGGTTGATGGGCTTGAGGGGCGCGCTTTCCGGAACCGGCAGGTGCTCGGGCATCCCATACACGGCTGCGGTGGATGAAAAAATGAACCGGGGGACTTGGTGCTTCAGCGCGGTCTGGATCAGGCCCGCGGTCTTGACGGTGTTGTTGTGATAATACTGCAGCGGCCGGCTGACGGACTCCGGAACAACGATGCTGGCGGCAAAGTGAATGATGTCGGAAAACCGCCCTTCGGCAAACAGCCTGTCCAGCTTTTCCCGGTCATCCAAGTCTCCGACAACGAGTGTGGCCGGGGGAAGGACAGCCTCTGCATGGCCGGTGCTCAGATTGTCATAGACCACCACGCGATATCCGGCTTCATTCAGGGCCAGCACGGTATGCGATCCGATATATCCGGCGCCTCCGGTGACCAGAATGTGAGGGGCAGGGGACATTGGCTGTTTTCTCCTTGCATTCCGCAGAAGTCTATTTTATTTTTACGACAACAAATCATTGTCTTACGAGTTCTTGTCTTGCAATGTCAAGGAGGTTTTATGCATACAGCCGGTCATGATGCCGGGCACACCCGACAGGAGCGAACACAGGCCTTTCGTGAAAAGATGCAGCAGGCGGGTCTGGCATCCGAGGTGATTGCCTTGTTCAGCGCTTATCTTGAACAGCTTTTTGCATCGCATGAGGTTGGATTGATCCCGGAGCAGAGCATCTATCCGCTCTGGGCCGGGGACATCAGCCATCTCAATGACATCCAGGTGGATGACGTCCAAACCGGGCGGTCCCTGATGGATCGATCCGTGCTGGTCAAGCTCAACGGCGGATTGGGCACGAGCATGGGCATGCCCTTTGCCAAATCGCTGTTACACGTCAAAACCGACAGAACCTTTCTTGATGTGATCGTTCAACAGGCCGGCTTGTGTACAGGCCGGTTGAGCCCGTTATCCCTGGTGCTCATGAACAGTTTCAACACCCGGCAGGATACCCGGGCGTACCTGAAAAAATTCGGGTGTGCGGCTGAGGACAATATTTTCATGTTTGAGCAAAACCAGTATCCAAAGGTGCTTCAAGACACCATGATGCCGGCCTCCTGCCCGGAAAAGCCGGAACTGGAATGGAACCCCCCCGGACATGGTGATTTTTTTGCGGCCCTGCATACCTCCGGGATGCTGCAGCAGCTTCTCGATCAGGGAAAACACTACGCCTTTGTTTCAAACGCGGACAATCTCGGAGCGGTCCTGGATCCCGGTCTTTTGGGCTATTTTATCCGCCAGGGGTTTCCTTTCCTGATGGAAGTGGCCTGGAGGGGGGCTTCGGATAAAAAAGGGGGGCATATTGCCAAAAGGGACAACGGACAGTTGATCCTCAGGGAAGTGGCCCAATGTCCCGAAGAGGACCTGCCCGCTTTTCAGGACATCTCCACCCATTGTTATTTCAATACAAATAATATCTGGGTGAATCTCCAGGCGCTGCAGGAGCGGATTGATCAGGAGGGCCTGCCCAGACTGCCCCTGATTGTCAATCCAAAGACCCTCAATCCGCGGGATTCCCAAACACCGAAGGTCTATCAGCTTGAAACCGCAATCGGTGCAGCTATCGGGGTCTTTGAAAACAGCGGGGCCATCCTGGTGGACCGGGATCGTTTTCTGCCTGTGAAAAAGACGGATGATCTGCTTCTGGTCCGTTCCGACTGTTATGTCTTTGGTCCTGACTATCAGCTCAAGCCCAATCCTGCCGGAAAGCCGGAGTCCGTCAAGGTTGAGCTGGATGATCGCTTCTACAAGCTGGTGGATGACTTTGAGGCCCGGTTTCCGTCGGGACCGCCGTCCCTAATTGAATGCCGGTCTTTGACCGTCAAAGGGGATGTCCGTTTCGGGGCCAATGTGGTCTGCACGGGAGACGTTCTGCTGGAGAACATAAGCGGACACCAGGTCCAGGTGAAGGACAACGAAGTCCTGACCGGGCAGCGTGTCTTTGAGGGGGATAGGATTTAATATTGAATATTGAATATTGAAAATTGCTGAATCAAAGAAAATCAATAAGTTGCTGGTCGCTGTAAGCTCTTATGAATGACCAAGCAACATCAATCAGAGTAGTTCAGTGTAAAATTATATTTTAATTTATTAGGTATATAGTACAACCCGAACATACAGAGGCAGCATGGAACCTGAAACAGATTTTGGATTTGAACTCGTCTGGGAAAAGGACATCAAAGAGCTTGGCGGCAAGGTCTCCTTGTATAGATATCGCAAAAATGGGGCCGAGCTGCTGTCGGTTGAAAACAGTGATGAAAATAAGGTTTTTGGCATCAGTTTCCCCACGCCGCCGCCGGATTCGAGTGGGGTGGCCCATATTGTGGAGCATTCCGTGCTCTGCGGGTCAAAAAAATATCCGCTCAAAGAGCCTTTTGTGGAGCTTTTAAAGGGCTCGGTGCAGACCTTTTTGAACGCCATGACCTTTCCGGACAAGACCTGTTATCCTGTGGCCAGTCAGAATGTTCAGGATTTCTCCAATCTCATTGATGTGTATCTGGATGCGGTGTTTCATCCCTTGATCCCCCCGGAAGTCCTGGCCCAGGAGGGGCATCACCTGGAATGGGACGAAGAGCGTTCCAGCCTGGTGTATCAGGGGGTGGTCTATAACGAGATGAAAGGGGCCTATTCATCGCCGGACAGTCTGCTCACGGAACTCTCCCAGCAGTCGCTGTTTCCGGATACAGCCTATGGCCTGGATTCCGGAGGCCATCCGGAAACAATCCCCGAGCTGCGCTATGAGCAGTTCCTGGAATTTCACAGGACCCATTATCATCCAAGCAATGCCAAGATTTTTCTGTATGGGGATGACGATCCCCGAAAACGGCTTGCCATCCTGGATGCCTATCTCCAGGAATTTGACCACCTCGAAATGAATGCCATCCCGGGACTGCAGCCGCGGTTTACCAAACCCAGGCGCATGGAGGCCTTCTATCCGGCAGATGAGAACAACGGGCAGGGTTGCCGCCTGACAATGAACTGGCTGCTTGATGTCACCACGCACGCTGAGCTGAATATCCTTCTGCATATCCTGGAGACGCTTTTGATCGGCATGCCGGCTTCACCCTTGCGAAAGACCCTTCTCGATTCCGGCCTGGGAGAAGATATCACCGGCATTGGATTGGAAAGCGATCTGCGCCAGATGTATTTTTCCACCGGGATGAAGGGGGTGGCCCGGGAGAATGTGGGAGCGCTTGAAGATCTGATCGTGAAAACCCTGCAAGAGCTGCATGAACAGGGATTTGATCCGAAAATGGTTGAGGCGGCCATCAATAGTGTGGAATTCGATCTCAAGGAAAAAAATACCGGATCGATGCCCCGCGGCTTGATGGACATGTTCAGGGCCTTGAGCACCTGGCTGTACGGGGGCGATCCAACCCTGCTGCTCCAGCACGAGGATCTGCTCACTGCGGTCAAAAACAGAGTGCACAGCGGGGAGCGGGTTTTTGAAAAGCTCCTTGCCGAGTGCTTTCTCCAGAATCAGCATCAATCCACACTCATCCTCAAGCCGGACCCCGAGAAGGGCCGGGAGCTGGAAAAGCGGGAATCCAGGAAGCTGCAGCAGCAGGCTTTGGCTCTGAGCAGCCGGGACAAGGAAGCAATCAATCAGAAGGCCAGGGCTTTGCGTGAGTTGCAGGAAACCCCCGACAGCCCGGACGCTTTGGCGAAAATTCCCAGACTGACGATCGGCGACCTGGATCGGAATGCCCCGGTTGTCCCGCTGGAGAAGATGGAGCGGGAACAGGGCACCATCCTCTATCATGAGCTGTTCAGCAACGACATTGTCTATCTGGATGTGGCCTTTGACTTCAAGACCCTTCCTCAGAAATTGCTCGGGTATGTGCCGCTGTTTGGCCGGGCCTTGACTGAGATGGGGACTGAGACTGAGGATTTTGTGTCCCTGGATCAACGCATTCAGTCCAGAACCGGGGGAATTCATCCGGAGACCTTTGCCTCGCCCGTGGACGGAAGCGATGAACAGGCCGCGTATATTTTCTGGCGGGGGAAGGTCATGCTGGAGAAGGTCCAGGAGTTGACCTGGATTTTTGCAGACGTGTTTGCCAAGGTCCGCCTGGATGATCCTGTCAGATTCAAGCAGATTGTGCTTGAAGAAAAGGCCAGGATGGAGCAGAGGCTCATCCCGGGCGGTCATCAAGTGGTCAACACCCGGCTGCGGGCCAAGTTCAGTGAAACGGACTGGGTTCATGAGCATATGAACGGGATCAGTTATCTCCTGTTTCTGCGCTTTCTGCTGGAGAAGATTGAGGGAAACTGGCCGGCGGTGCTTGCCGACCTGGAAACCGTCAGGGAACGTCTGGTCAACCGGCGTTCCTGCCTGATCAATGTCACCACCGATGCCGAGAGTTTTCAAAAGGTCCTCCCCTGGATCGAGTCCTTGCTGTCCGGACTACCGGAGCGGGAGGTCCAGACCCAGAAATGGCTTATGGACTGTGAATATGGGTGTGAGGGGCTGCAAATCCCTTCCCGGGTCAATTTCGTAGGGAAAGGACTGGACCTTTTTGGCCAGGGCTATGTGTTCCAGCCTTCCAGTCTGGTCGTTGTCCGGTATTTGCGAAGTACATGGCTTTGGGATAAATTGCGGGTTCAGGGCGGGGCGTATGGCGCCTTCAGCATCATGGACCGCTTGTCCGGCGTCCTCAGCTTCGTGTCTTACCGTGATCCGCATATCCTGAACACCTTGAACGTTTTTGATGAAACCGCCTCGTTTCTGGAACAGCAAGCCCTTGATTCCTCTGAAATCGAAAAGGGCGTCATCGGAACCATCGGGGATATGGACAGGTACCTGCTTCCGGATGCCAAGGGCTTGCAGTCCATGATCCGTTATCTGATTCAGGATACGGATGCCAAACGGCAGGCGCGGCGGGAGCAGATTTTGGCAACCGGCAAGCATGATTTTCAGGAATTCGGTTCCTGGGTGTCCGCCTTGAAAGACGCCGGACAGGTGGTGGTTTTGGGTGATGAATCCCGTCTCGCCCAGGCAGAGAAGGAGGGACTGGCCTTTAGCCATCTCTGGAAGGTGCTTTAGTACCAATTTGCATTCACGGTAGTCTTTATTTGGCGATGACTCCTTATGTATGTTTTTTACAGGATTTTTGATCAAGACACTTTGATCGCAAATTGGTACATAAATGCTGGGATGCTGGATGCTGGGATGCGCAAAGAAGGGAGCTAGCAAAGGGGAAGAACTTTGAGCGTTGAATGATGAATGAAAACAAGTCGGCAAGTAAGGCAGAGAAAAGAGTTCATCATCCAAAATCGGAAATCGAAAATCGGAAATCGAAAATTCCAAACAGGCCGTTTATGAAGATAGAGTGCCCCAAATGCGGCTTCAGCCGGGAGGTTGATGCCGATAAAATTCCAGATAAGGCCAAATTGGCGACATGTCCCAAATGCGGCCACAAGTTTCATTTTCGCAATGCTGAGGATGAATTCGAGCTTGAGGACGATCGTGTCCAATCCGAAGCAGGAGATCAGGACCAGACCGGTGCAGCAGAGCAGGAGGATATCTGGTCGAAGCTTGAATCCCTTGATGAAGATGCGGCAGAGCAGAAGCCCCATTCGTCTGCAGAGGCTCAATCCAAGGAGCGACACGCGGCCAGTCCGATTCCCTGGGAGGATCTGCAGACGCACGGTCTGGTTCAGGGGTTCTGGCTGACCCTGAAGCTGGTGATGTTCGCTCCGGTCCAGTTTTTCCGGGCCATGCCCCTGGAAAATGTTTTTACGCAGCCGCTGGTCTTTTACCTGATTGTGGCTGAGGTCCAGGTACTGGCCCGTTTTTTCTGGGGCCTGGCCGGAGTCGTCCCCCAGCAGACAAGCGGCGGCATGCTCGGTCTAGGCATGTTCGGCGGCGGGTCGGTCTTGATTTTATTCTTCTACCCGGTTCTCATGACGGTGATGGTCTTCTTTGCCGCCGGCTTGAATCATATCTGCCTGCAGGCGGTCAAGTCAGGTGAGAGCGGGTTTGCAGGGACGTTTAAAGTCGTGGCCTATGCCAATGGACCGATGGTTCTGGCTGTGTTGCCCATGATCGGTCCCCTGGCCGGGATGATCTGGGCTGTTGTCTGTACGTTTTTGGGATTCAAAATAGTGCACAGAACCACCAACTTCAAGGTCCTTGCGGCCATGCTGCTGCCGGTGGTCCTGCTGCTGGTGATCAGTTCCCTGTTTTTTGTCGTCAACGGGGTTTCCGGCGTACGGTGAAGGTGGAGTTCAGCATGATGCATCAGGCACTGCAAACCATTTGGCGGGGAGCGCTTGGGGTATGGGGGAAAATCGAGGCCTGGCTGTATCGATACCAGAGCTGGCGAAGGCAGAAAAAACGCCTTTCAATCGGGAGTTTCAAGGCCCTGTGTGCAGAGATCAATGATGTCGCTGTTCTGTCCTCCCGGCTCTGGGGCGAGGATGTTCTGTTTCAGCAACGGGTGGGCAAAATTATCACCGAGATTGAAAAATTGGATAGCATGCTGGAAAAGCGGGCGTTTGATCGTTTGCCCTTGAAGAAGAAGGATGAATTGAGACGCCAGCTCATCCATTCCAGACAGGAACTCATGCACCGAGTGGAAACCGCCCCCTGCCCCACGGAGCGGATCCAGTGATATAAGTTTCGATTTTCGAATGCCGATTGTCGAGTGTTAAACTCGGAGCACGGAAGTCATTCGCGTATGGATAACCCAGAGGTGTGAAAGAGAAAAGGGTAAGGTCGATGCCAACGTTGAGTCGTTTTTACTCAGCAATATTCAATCTTCAATCGTCACTATTCAATTGCCTATGAGTCGTTTTTATCGGGGCCGACGTCTGCGGCGCTCAGCTGGCTTGCGAACACTGGTCCGGGAGACGGAACTGCGTCCTCAGGATTTGGTCCAGCCCTATTTTGTGGTGGAGCATGACGATCCCGGCGTGCAGTTTCCGATTCCCTCGATGCCGGGACAATTTCAACTCGGGCTGCAGGCCCTGCAGGACCGCGTGGCCATGGCCAGGGAGCACGGACTCAGGGCGGTGATCCTTTTCGGCATACCGGCCCACAAGGATGCACGCGGCAGTCAGGCCGCCGCCCGGGAAGGCATCATCCAGCAGGCTGTGCGCAGACTGAAAAAACGCTTTCCGGAACTCACCGTCATCACGGATCTGTGTCTTTGTGAATACACGTCGCATGGGCATTGCGGCCTGATTCGAGACGAATACGTTCAAAACGACCCGACTTTGGCGCTTTTGGCCAGGGTTGCCCTGGCCCAGGCTGAAGCTGGAGCGGATATGGTCGCCCCGTCGGACATGATGGATGGACGGGTGGGAGCCTTACGAGCCGCCCTGGATGAAAACGGGTTTACGGAACTTCCGATACTCTCCTATGCCGTGAAATACGCCTCGGCTTTTTACGGACCCTTCCGCGATGCAGCCCAGAGCGCCCCGGCCTTCGGCGACCGAAAGACCTATCAGATGGATCCTCCGAATGTCCGGGAGGCCTTGCGGGAGGCCCGGGCGGATGTTGCCGAAGGAGCGGACATGCTCATGGTCAAGCCGGCGCTTCCTTATCTGGACGTCTTGAGCCGCCTGCGTCAGGCCTGCGATCTCCCCCTGGCTGCGTATCATGTCAGTGGCGAATATTCCCTGATCAAGGCTGCCGCGGAACAGGGCTGGATCGATGAACTGCCGGTGGTCCTGGAGAGTTTGACCGGGATCAAGCGCGCCGGTGCCGATCTTATCCTGACCTATTTCACGGAGACGGTCTTGAAAGAGATTTGAGATTTGAGATTTGAAATTTGAAATTTGAAATTGGAAATTGGCAAGAAAAGAGTGTAAATATACGTGTCTGAAATAAAGCGATCCACAATTCCCTATGCAACATATCCCTGATCTGCGCTTGATTGCCTGGGAGGTGACCCGGGCCTGCAACCTGGCCTGCAAGCACTGCCGGGCCGAGGCCTGTCCCGAGCCTTTTCCGGGGGAATTGAGCACCCGTGAAGGTCTGGACCTGATCGACACGTTTCCGGAAACCGGTAACCCGATCATCATTTTCACCGGGGGTGAACCCCTCATGCGCCCGGATATCTTCGAACTTGTGGCCCACGCCAGGGGCAAAGGCTTGAAATGCGTCATGGCCCCGAACGGCACCTTGATCACCCCGGAAATCGTTCAGAACATGCAAGACAGCGGCCTGGAGCGGATTTCCATTTCCCTGGACGGGCGGGATCAAGCGAGCCATGACCGTTTTCGCGGCGTCCCCGGCGCTTTTGAGGCCGCCCTTCGGGGGATCGACTATCTGCGGGCCGGGGGAATGCCCTTTCAGATCAACACCACGGTGACCCGGGACAACCTGAATCAGTTTCGGGATATTTTTCAACTGACCAGGGATCTGGGAGCGGTGGCCTGGCATATCTTTTTGCTGGTGCCCACCGGACGGGCGGATGAACTCAGGCAGGAGGTGATCAGCGCCAGGGAATATGAACAGGTCCTGAACTGGTTTTATGATTTTCGCAAGACCACGGATATGCATTTGAAGGCCACCTGCGCCCCGCATTATTTTCGCATCCTGCGGCAGCGGGCCAAAGAAGAGGGTCTTGCGGTCAATTTTGAAAATTTCGGCCTGGAGGCGGTCAGCCGGGGGTGTCTCGGCGGCATCGGGTTCTGTT
>CAZUMF010000083.1:0-15942 GCA_964621385.1 uncultured Desulfohalobiaceae bacterium | reverse complement strand
GCTCTCTACGAGCCGGAGGCCGTGAACCATATCCGACAAGGACTTCAACTGCTTCTGAGCAACACATTTTCTTGTTTTCTATGACGGAGATGAACCGATAAGTCACTGCCATGTCCGATCTGAGCATCCTCATCCCCCTTTTGGCCGCGACGGTCCAGTCCGGAACACCGATTCTCTTCGCCACCCTGGGGGAGATCCTGACTGAAAAAAGCGGCGTTCTGAACCTGGGGGTCGAGGGCATGATGATCATCGGCGCCCTGGCCGCTTTCTGGATGAGCCAGACCACCGGCAATCCCTGGCTGGGCTTTCTCTGCGCCGGCCTCTTCGCCGGACTCTTCAGCGGACTGCATGCCGTTGTCTGCCTCCTGTTTCAGGGGCACCAGGTGGTTTCCGGATTGGCCCTGACCATTCTGGGCACCGGCCTGGCTTCGTTTCTGGGAACACCGCTCATTGGATCGAAAGCCGCCGGCTTTTTTCCAGTCCCTGTCCCCCTGCTCGGAGACATCCCGGTTCTTGGTCCGATTTTCTTCCAGCAGGACCCCCTGGTCTATATTTCCTATTTTTTGCCCGTTGTCCTCTGGCTCATCCTGACCTACACCAAATGGGGACTCGCCGTGCGCGCGGCCGGAGAAAATCCCTGGGCGGTCACGGTCGCGGGCCTCTCCGTTGGGCTCTATCGAAGCCTGAGCATCATGATCGGAGGATTTCTGGTGGGACTGGGCGGCGCGTATCTGTCCCTGTCCTACACCCATATCTGGACCAACGGCTTGACTGCCGGCCGAGGCTGGATTGCCGTGGCCCTGGTCATCTTCGCATTCTGGAAGCCCGGACGGGCCATTCTCGGCGCCTATCTCTTCGGCGGGGTCATGGCCTTTCAGCTCAGACTGCAGGCTATGGGGACCTCTGTCCCCTCATCGCTGCTGCTCATGCTGCCGTATCTCTTGACGGTCATTGTCCTGGCTCTGGCCTCCAGCCGCTCCCGGGGCGGAGAAGCCCCGGACTGGCTCGGGGTGAATGTCGAGCCCGAGGAATGAGAGGGGGGGATGATATTTTGGATTTTGGATTGTGGATTGTGGATTGTGGATTGTGGATTGTGGATTGTGAAGTGTAGGGTGTGGATTCTGGATCAGGATTGTGAAAGAGAAATGCCCCTGAAGACAGAGGACGAGGATGATCAACAACAGCACGCGCTACGAAAAATGCTTCCCGGTCTCCTGGGAACAGTTGCACCGGGATGGGCGGGCCTTGGCCTGGCGTCTTCTGGAAAAGAACAGCTGGAAAGGGATTGTGGCCATCACCAGAGGCGGCCTGGTCCCGGCGGCCATCATTGCCAGAGAGCTGGAAATCCGTCTCATCGAGACGGTCTGCCTCTCCAGCTACGACTGGCAGCAGCAGGGCGAGCCGGAGGTCCTCAAGTCTTTGGGCCATCAGGGCAAGGACTGGCTTTTGATCGACGACCTGGTGGACACCGGCCAGACCGCCCGGATTGTCCGCGACATGCTCCCCCAGGCCTTTTTTGCCACAGTGTATGCCAAACCAGCGGGACGGCCCATGGTGGACTGCTACATCACCGAGGTCAGTCAGGACACCTGGATTCTCTTCCCCTGGGACAGTGAATGCCAATTCCGACAACCGCTCATCAGCCTGAAAAAGGAGGCTTGATGGGAACTCAAACGGAAATGGCTCCTGAACGGTCTTCCCGCCCCGTCATCCGGCTGGAAGGGATCAGCAAGTCCTTCGGCCGGGTTCGGGCCAACGCGGACATCACGCTGAACATCCAGTCCGGAACAATCAAGGCCCTGCTCGGGGAAAACGGCGCGGGCAAAAGCACCTTGATGAGCATCCTGGCCGGCCGTTTTCAGCCTGATGCCGGCACAATCTTTGTTCAAGGCAGGCCCGCGGGCTTTTTCAACCCCAAACAGGCCATCGAAGCCGGCATCGGGATGGTGTACCAGCATTTTATGCTGGTTGAAGCCATGACCGTGGCCGAAAACGTCATCCTCGGCCAGGAACGGAGCTCCTGGCTTCGACCACAGGCGATTCACAAAGACATTGCTGAACTGGCCGGGCGCTTCGGGCTGGAGATCGATCCCCGGGCCCGGGTCGCCTCGCTCTCCATGGGCGAGAAACAACGGGTGGAAATCCTCAAGCTCCTGTACCGGCAGAGCTCGGTTCTGATCCTGGATGAACCGACCACGGTGTTGACCCCGCAGGAGATCGAACAGCTCTTTGACGCCCTGCGCCATATGGCCGCCTCAGGCAAGGCCATCGTGTTTATCAGCCACAAACTCGGAGAAGTCATGAGCGTGGCCGACGAGGTGGCGATTCTCAGGCAGGGCCGCGTCGTGGATGAGATGGACATTGCCCAGGTCACCTCGAGCCGGGAACTGGCCCTGCGCATGGTGGGACGCGAAATTTTTCTCCATCCTGAAAAACCGGCCTGCCCTGTGGGCAATGCGGTCCTGGAGGTGGAGCACCTCCAGCACGGACCGCTGCAGGATGTCTCCCTCACCCTGAACAAAGGGGAGATCCATGCGGTGGTGGGCGTGGCCGGCAACGGTCAGAAACCTTTGGCCGCAACCCTGTCCGGACTCGCCGCTCCGGAAGGGGGTGCGATCCGGATCCTGGGAAAAAGCTGGAAGGACTTCTTTCGCTCTTTAGACTGGCACGCCCATTTTTGCTACATCCCCGAGGACAGGCTGGGCATGGGGGCCTGTCCCAGCCTCGATCTGGAGGACAACTTTCTGCTCACCACGCGGAACAGCTTCTGCAAAGGGGTCTGGCTGGACCGAAAACGGGCCGGCCGGGAAGCGGACTCCCGTCTCCGGGCTTTCAATGTGCAGTACCCCTCCCGGAAACTGCGGGGGGGACAGCTGTCCGGGGGGAATCTCCAGAAACTTGTCCTGGCCCGTGAACTGTATCGCCGGCCCAGCCTGATCCTGGCGGAACAGCCCTCCCAGGGCCTGGACGTTGCGGCCACTGAAGAGATCTGGTCCCATCTGCTGGAGGCGCGCATCACCGCCGGGATCCTGCTCATCACCGGCGACCTGAACGAGGCCCTGGCCCTGGGGGACTGGATCACGGTCTTGTACCGGGGCACGGTTATGGATACCTTTCCGGTCAGCGATCAGACCAAGGTCGACAGTATCGGCCTCCTCATGGCCGGCCTCCGGCCGTGAGGCGCAGCCCGAAGAGAGAGAGACCGGGAACCCTTTCAGACCCCTTGTGCAACCCCGATTTCCCGAGTGATGCAACGCCTATGGAAGAACGAATCGCTATCCAGGGTCGGGACTACCGCTTTCAACGCCCCGCCGACCTGGAAACCCTGTGGGAGCAGTTGGACGAATCCGATTTTTGTGCAGACGAACGCCTGCCCTATTGGGTGGAGATCTGGCCGGCCTCCATCTTTCTGGCCCGATGGATCGCCCGCAACCAGGATCGTCTCCGCAACCGCTGGTGTCTGGATCTCGGCTGCGGTCTGGGCCTGAGCACCTGTGTGGCTGCAGAGTTCACCACCAAAGCGCTCGGACTGGATTATGAATTCTCCGCCCTGTCCTATGCCCGCCAAAACGCTGAACTCAACAGTTGCGAAGCCGCCAACTGGACCCTCATGGACTGGCGGCATCCGGGACTCAAACCAGGCAGCTTCGCCTTCATCTGGGGGGCGGATATCCTGTACGAAGCCAGATTCTTTCACCCCCTGATCCAGCTTTTTCAGGAGCAGCTGGCCCCGGGCGGCACCGTCTGGCTCAGCGCCCCGCAGCGCACGGTCAGCGAACCGTTCTGGACACTTCTGAAACAGAACCAGTGGCAGGTCTCCCTGCAAAGCCAGGCCGAGATCGCTTACAAAACCTGCACCATGCAAATCTATCTCTGGGAACTCGCGAGGGAAGCGTCGTGAACAGCCCGGAAACAAACACCACCCCGGCCTATTCACCCTTCCGGGAATTCAAGAAACGGTTCATGAAAAACACGCCGGCTGTCAGCGGTCTTGCGGCGTTTGTCCTGTTTTTTTGTGTGGCTGTATCCGGCGCCCTGCTGACCCTGGGCGAAAATCCGGTTTTCGATCCTTCCCGGGTCAATCTTCAGGACAAGCTGCTGCCTCCCCTGAGCCGGCCCGGACCTGAACTCGACCGGACAGCCCCCTCCCCCCCCTTGGGACTGTATCTCCTGGGGACCGATAACCTCGGCCGGGACGTCTTTTCCAGAATGCTGCAGGGGGCCTGGGTCTCTTTGACCGTGGGCTTTGTCGCCGTGGGAATTTCCGTGTTCGTGGGCATTGTCCTGGGCGGCCTGGCCGGGTATTTTGGCCCCAATATTCTGGGATTCCCGACCCTGCTGGCCTGCAGCCTTGTCCTGGGCGGCCTCCTGCTGCTTATGACCCCATGGTTCCCGGCGGGCCTGTCCATGCTCCTGGCGGGACTGGGGTTGGGCTTTTGCTTGTACAAACCGCGCTCCGGGACCCCGCCCCTTGCCCCCCGCCGCCGGCTCACCCGACTTGATCAGAAAGGGATCAGCGTGGACACCCTGATCATGCGTTTTGTAGATATCATGCTCTGCTTTCCGAGTTTTTTCCTGATCTTGACGGTGATTGCCCTGTTGCCGGCCAGCATTTACAATATCATGATCGTGATCGGCCTGACCAGTTGGATGGGCACCGCCCGATTTGTGCGGGCCGAATTTCTCTCCCTCCGGGAACAGGATTTCGTGGTCGCGGCCAGGGCCCTGGGCGTCAGCAACACCCGGATCATCTTCAGGCATATGCTGCCCAATGCCGTGGCTCCGGTGCTGGTTTCCGCGACCATCGGCATCGCCACCGCCATTTTAACCGAGGCCGGGCTGAGTTTCCTCGGATTCGGGGTGCCGCCTCCCCAGGCGACCTGGGGCAACATTCTCTCCGAAGGCAAACGCTTTATCTTTGACGCTCCCTGGCTGACCGTGATCCCGGGGCTGTCCATTCTCATCGTGGTGCTGGCCTTCAATCTTTTCGGAGAAGGACTCAGGGACGCCTTGAATCCCCGGCTGAAAGACTGATCATCCGTTTCCGGCCCGGCTCGGCACCGCATCGGTCCTCTTCATGGCTCAAGCATGGCCTCCGGAATCCAGACTCCCAGCTTTTTGCCGCTCTTTTGGCTCACAAAAACCGCCACCCGTTTGGTTTTATTGTTCAGGGCAATCTTCTGCCCCCCGATATTGTCCTCGCCGATGACGGAATAGAGTTTCCGTCCCCCGGCCCTGCTCGTCAAGCCCGAAAGCAGCCTGGAAGCAATGCCCTGTCCCCGGTAGGCCGGCTTGACCGAGGTGTAGCCGCGCTCGAGATAGCGGCTCAGATCAAGGCCGGTCTGCTGTTTGACTGAAGCGGTATACTCCGGTCTGGGCTCTTTGAGGCTCGAACAGGCAATAAGCGCATCCTGGTCCAGGACATAGCCGACGAGGTACGCCCGTTGCAGATTGGAACGGATCCATTTGCTGCCCACCGACCCGCCCGCCTCCACGAGTCTGCAGATGGCCTCGAAGCGGTCTTCCGGGAGATCGGCCGGCGAGGAGTAGACAAACGCCAGCCCTGATTGGTGATCTGCAGATCTCACAGTGGCACCTTATCCCTTGGTAAACAGTGCCGCGAGGTTCAGGCCGGTGCGATGATAGATCCGGTTCACCAGCCGCCAACGATACAAAACAGTATACAGCGGCTTCACCCGCAGCAGGCGCAGCAGCAGTGCGGCAGGATGCCAAGAAGACCGGCTTCGCAGGGCTCGGTTGACCAGGGCGACCACAAACGCTTCATGGTCGATATCCTCTTCCAGTTTTCGGAGGGTATTGCGCTGCAACAGCACCTTTTCAACATAATCATCAGCAATCAACCCGTCCTGTTTGGCCTGCGCATACAGTTTGCTGCCGGGATAAAACATGAGTTTGTGGTCGTATATTTTCATGGGAAGCGCTGTTGTGGCGAGTTTTCGAGTCTGACGGACCAGCTCGTCGTAAAACACCAGGGAGGCATAGCTGTCCTCCGCGGTTTCGTAGGGATTGGCAGAAATCACATCGAGCATGACCCGCACCCCTTTGGCACTCAGCATGCGCAAGCCTTCCAGAAAGCGATCTTTTTCAAACCGCCTCTCGAAAACCGCCTGGTTGACCCTGACGCTCGCCGACTGGAGTCCTATTTTCAGATACTGAAGCCTGATGCCGCTGTGCAGGAGGATGTCCACTTTTTTTTCCGTGATCGTGTGCATATGGGCCTGGATATAAAAAATCGGAAGTTTGATTTTTCGGGTATAGGCTTCACACAGCTGCCGCAAATCTGATTCTGACCTGAGGAAAAAATCATCATCATCAAATATCACCCGCTTCAGATCAGGGAGATCGCTTTTCGCCTGCTCCAGCTCTTCGATCACCCGCGGGGTGCTGACAAATCTGATAGAAGCCCCTGTGCCGGCAAAAATGTTCTTGAGGCAGCTGTTCAAGCAATAGGAGCAGTGATACGGGCAGCCCCGGACAGAGAGCAGGCTGTAACTGCGGTGGACTGGCCCCATCCCCTCCGGCACTGGCAGCAGGGCTCCGTTGTCTTGCAAAAAAAAGCCGTCCTCCAGGTCCAGGACTGGAATCGGGCCGGTGTTGACGTCACGCAGATCCGGCAAAGGGTTGCAGTGCAGGGAGCCGTCCTCTTTCCGAAACCCAAGCCCTTTGACGGTTGCAGGGGCTCTTCCCTCGAGAAGCTCCTCCAAAACCGACTCCCCTTCTCCAAGACAGACATAATCCGTGTATTGCAGGTAAAATTCAGGATCACAGATGACTGGCACGCCCCCCCAGATGATTGGCGCCTTGATCCGGCCGGCAAGGAAGTCCTGGATCTGTCGCGATCGACTCAACTGATGCGTGGTCAAAAGTGAAATCCCTACCAGGGAGGCCTCCCGGCAGCATGCGGCCAGGGCCTCCAGGCTCTGCCGGGTCAGGAGATTGAAAACATCGTTTTTTCTTCCTTCGTAATGGATGGTGCCCACCCGATACCCCTTGGACTTCAGGTGGGCGCTCAGATACCGGACGGACAGGTTTTCAAGATAGGAATTGTTGATCAAGACACAATCAAAGTGCATGGAAACGTCCTAAATTCACGAGATGGGTGGCTTGTGTTCACCTGCTATAGCAAATTCATTGTTGTTCCTGCAAGGCACCGGCCGGATCAATTCATGATTGCGATATTTGCATTTTGCATATATGCTGTTTCCGTCCGAGAAATTCGGGACGTCCCCGCTCCATACACCCAGACACCCGGAGTCATGTATGCAATACCTCCGCGCGCCGTTCGGCCTGATGCCTGCTCTGGCCCTGTGCTTGAGCCTGCTCTTCCCGCATGCTGCCACCAGAGCCGCTGCCGAAGAGCAACACCTCTTCACCAACAGTCTGGGCATGGAGTTTGTTCTGCTTGAATCAGGCAGTTTCATGATGGGCAGCCCGAAAGACGAACCTTATCGGCATGAGAGTGAGACCAGACACCGGGAGAGCATTTCCCAGGGCTTCTACATGCAGACCACCGAGGTGACCGTGGGCCAGTGGTGGGCTGTCATGGGGAAAAATTGGTTCTTTCCCAGAGAAGGACCCGAGAACCTGCCGGTCACAAAGGTCTCCTGGCATGACT
This sequence comes from uncultured Desulfohalobiaceae bacterium, assembly GCA_964621385.1. GTDB lineage: Bacteria > Desulfobacterota > Desulfovibrionia > Desulfovibrionales > Desulfothermaceae > JAABTT01. Next base: position 8,306 of record CAZUMF010000083.1, on the reverse strand, counting down.
GCCGGAGTTTCATCTCCAAGCTGAACCACAAAACAGACGACGGGACCTATCGCCTCCCCACCGAAGAGGAATGGGAATATGCCTGCCGGGCGGGAACAAGGACAGCCTACAGTTTCGGTGAGGAGCTCACCTGCTCCCAGGCCATGTTCAGCAACAACACCCTCAAAGCCGATCAATGCGTCCCCTATGTCAAAAGCCATGGACTCCCCCTCAACAGTCCGGCCCCGGTCAAGAGTTATCCCCCGAACCCCTGGGGGCTCTATGACATGCACGGCAATGTCTGGGAATGGTGCCAGGACTGCTATGGGAACTATACCTCCCTGGTCAGCCGGGGAACCTTTGAATGCAGCCGGCGTATCCGCCGCGGCGGCAGCTGGTATAAATACGATTACGCCTGCCGCTCCGCCAACCGGGCCTACGCCCATCCTTCGGCAAAATTCAAGACCACGGGCTTCAGACTGGTGAAGGAGGTCCACTGATGCGCCAACACCTCCTCCGGTGGCTGAAACTCAACGAAGAGGAAATCGCTCTTTTTCTCTGGACCGCAGCCCTGCTCTTTTTGGTGCGCAGCTCCGGCATGCTGCTCAACAATTATGCCGAGACCACCTTTTTGAAACGCTTCGGGGTTGAGTATCTGCCCATCGTGAACATGCTCAACTCCATCGCCACGTTTTTCGTGACCGGAATCCTGACGACGTTTATGGCCCGGCTGTCCGGGGCCAGACTCCTCTCCTACCTCTTTGTTTTCTGCGGCCTGACCGTCACGGCCATTCGCCTGCTCATCCCCTATGGATTCGAAATCATTTACCCCATTCTGTTCATGCTCAAAAGCCAGTACGAACTCCTGCAGGCCCTGCTGTTCTGGAACCTGGCCAACGATCTTTTCAACACCAGACAATCCAAACGAATCTTTCCCTTATTGACCGCCGGCGGAGTCATCGGGCTCATCATCGGGAGTTTCGGAACGCCTTACATGGCCAAGACCCTGAGATTCGACAATCTGCTTTTTGTCTATCTGGGGACCACCCTCCTGGGGGCCCTGGTGGTCAAAGGCATGAGCCTTCATATTTCCGTACTGGTCCGGGCCGAAAAAAAGAGCAAGACGCCAAAAAAACGGACCCCGATGCTTGAGGAATTCAAAAAAATCGTGCCTCTGCTCAAGGAATCGGCCCTGCTCAAGATCGTGCTCATCCTGACCTTTATGCCGAATGTGGTCGTACCGATCATGAATTACCAATTCAACTTTGCCGTCGATGAATACTTTGCCAGTGAATCCGGCATGATCGGCTTTTTCGGATACTTTCGCGGCGTTTTGAACATCATCAGCCTGATCATTCTCCTTTTTGTGGGCCGGCTCTATGGCCGCTTTGGACTTCCCGTGGCCCTGATGTTTCACCCGTTTAACTATATGATCGCCTTTATGGGCTTTCTGCTCCGCTTCGACATTTTTGCGGCCATGTACGCCAGAATGTCCACGAATATCCTGAGAACAACCATCAACATGCCGGCCAGTTCCATCCTCATCGGGCTGTTCCCGGAATCCTACCGGGCCATGATCAGACCGTTTCTGAGGGGCACTGTGGTCAGAATTGGCCTTTTTCTCGGTTCCGGACTCATCCTGGCCTCCACCAATCTCTTTCACCCGCGCTATCTGACCCTTGTGGCCCTTCCCTTTGTTCTTGCCTGGCTGACGGCCCCGTTTCTCCTCAAAAAAAATTATGCCTCCATTCTCATGGATTTGATTTCCAAAAACATGCTTGATTTGAAAAGCCTGGAGGCAAACAATCTCGGAAATCTCTTCAAGAAGGATCGCGTCGGCAATGAGTTGCGGCAATCGTTTCTCCAGGCCACGGGCAAGGACGCTCTCTGGTACGCCAGGCTTTTGAAAAATCTCGATGTCCAGGATCTTGATCAGCTCCTTTTAAAAACCATACACCATCAGGACGTGCAGACCCAGATCCAGCTTCTGAACATGCTCTCCGACCAGCCGCACAGCGATACCCTTCCCATTCTCCAGGACCTGCTCGATCCAAGCAAACCTGAATTGACGGTTGCGGTGCTCAAGGCCCTCAAACGGATGTCCGCTGAAGACCTCGCCTCCCTCGACCTCTCCCTCTATTTACGCGATCCCCATCCCGAAGTACGCGGCCATGCCGCAGGCTGTCTCTATCACCGCCCCAAGGAGGACATGGCCCCCCTCATTGTCTCCTGGCTGGAATCTGAGGATATTTCCGAACGGCGGGCCGGGGTCATTGCCGCCGGGGCCGGCGGCGAAGCCTCCTATATCCCGAAACTGGAAGGCCTGCTCCAGCAAAAATCCAATGAGGCCATCGCCGGGGACATTCTCCAGGCCCTGGCCAAGCTCGACGATCCGGACCTCAATCGTCAGGCCCTGGCCTTTCTCGACCACTCCCAGACGGAAATCCGGAAATCAGCTTTACGGGTTCTCGAAATCACCGACGACACCATTTTAAACCGGGTGATCCAGCATCTTGGCGAACCTGTGGAGGCCGTCCGGGAACTGGCCAAGGAAAAGATCAAAGACGCTTCCTATTTGAACGGCCAGATCCTGATCGAATCCTTGAGCCGTCCGAATCACCGTCTCCGGGAAGCACTCTTTGAACTTCTGGAAGACTTGGAGATCAAAAATCTGGATCTGTTCCGCTTTACCAAAAAAGATCTGGAGCAGGCCTATCTCTGCCTGGCCAAAGCCCTGGCCCTGGAGCAGGTGATTCCGGAATCCCAGCCCCGGGAACTGCTTCGGCAGCATTTGCTGGAGAAAAAAAATCTCCTGCTGGAAAATATTTTCCGGGTCCTGGCGATCCATGACCAGGACCAGCAGATGCGGACCGTCTTTCGGGGGCTCTTTTCTCTGGATCCCCGGCATCAGGCCAACAGCATCGAACTGTTGAGCGACATCATGGACAACAAGACCTTTAACATGGTCCTGCCCCTGATTGAAAGCGCCTCCCCCAGGGAAGCCCTGTTTTCCGGAAAAAAATTCTTCAAGATTCCAAACTTCGACACCGATATCACGCAGCTCTTTGCAGCGCTGCTCACCCATGAAGACTGGCTGGAAGTCCTCCTGGCCCTGGAAATCCTGAACAATGAGCCTGAAATGCGCACCAGGCTGGAATCCCGGATTCATGAGCTGCAGGACTCACCCAACGCGTTCATTCGCCGGCCGGCCTTGCAAATTGCAGAGCCTCCCCGGGGCGGACTTGACTCAAAGGAGCACATCATGGATACTGAAATGCCTATTGTCGAAAAGATATTGCTGTTAAAAAACATCGCCATTTTTTCCGGCCTCAATGTCAGCGAGTTGGGGGCCATCGCCGCGGTCACCGAAGAGGTGGACTTTGGCGAGGGCGAAACCGTCATCCGGGAAGGCGAGTCCGGTGAAAAGGTTTTCCTGATCATTTCCGGGGAGGTCGCGGTTTTCAAAGCCCAGGAAGAGGACAAACAGATCCAGCTGGATACCATGGGCGCCGGGGATTATTTCGGAGAAATGGCGCTTTTTGAGGAAGCCGCCCGGTCGGCGAGCATTCGCACCCAAAAAAACTCCCGCTTTCTCATCCTGCACAAGCAGGAGTTCAATGAAATCGTCAGGGAATACCCGCGGATCGCCTTGCAGATCTGTGCCGCCCTGAGCCACCGGCTGCGGAATTTGCAATCCAAATTATCCCGGCAGGCCGGCGAATAGCCGCACTCAGAGACTGAAGAGCATGCAAATCGCCTTTGTCATGGACAGACTCGAAGGGATCGATCCCCTTTTTGAGACCACGGCTACGTTGATGTATGAATGCAACCGGCGCGGCCACTCGGTTTTCTATCTCGAGCCGCATGACATCTATATCAGAAAACAGAAAATCGTGGCCCGGATGAAAGAGATCACGGTTGCCCGGGATCTCCCCCTGAACGACTATTGGGAGGAGATCATGGTCCACGAGAAAAAGGACACCCTAAGCTTTGAAACCCTCACCGAACTGGATGCCCTGTTTCTGCGCAAGGACCCGCCCCTGAATTACCGATCAATGGAACTGTTGGCGCCCATCCGGGATCAGGTGTTCATGATCAACAATCCGAGCGGCATGATCCTTGGCAACAGCAAGTTGTACATTCTCAATTTTCCGGACCTCATTCCCGAGACCCACATTTCCAGAGACCCGCCCCGATTGCGCAAGATCATCGATACCTTTGGCGGGGATATGGTCATCAAACCCCTGGGCCGATTCGGCGGCCAGGGCATCATTAAAGTCAGCACCAAGGACCCGGAAAACCTCAATTCATTGATCAACTATTATGTGGGGGCCCATAAAACCTATGCGGACCGGGAACAAATCATGGTCCAGGAGTACATCAAAACCGTGAAGGACCAGGGGGATGTCCGGATTCTTCTGCTCAACGGAGAAATTCTCGGGGCCATGCGCCGCAAGCCGCCCGACGGGAGTTTCAGGACGAATATCCATGCCGGGGGCAAGGCCTACACGCATGAAATCAGTGACCGTGAACGCGAGGTCTGTGAAGCGGTCAAACCCCGGCTCAAGCAGGACGGACTGTATTTCGTGGGTCTTGACTTGATCGACGGGCAATTGATCGAAATCAACTGTGTCAGCCCGGGGGGCATTCCCCGAATCAACAGCTTGAATAAAATCAAGATTGAAGCCAGGATTCTGGATTTCGTCGTAGACAAAGTGCGGGAGAAGCACAAGCCGCCCGTTGACATGAGAACAGCAAAGACGGCCTATGCGTGATACAAGCAGCCAGCCCCTCCGGGGCCCGGTTCACAACCACAAAGCCTTGAGGAACGGCCATTCGGTCTTTCGGCGTGCTGTCATTGCCCAATCGCTCTTTTCCTATCCACAATTTTCGCAAGGGAGGTTCTCCATGACACATCGGTTGTTTCGTGCCTTTTGTGCCGCCGCCTTTTTGCTGCTTCTCTGTCCCGGGCTATCGGCCTGGGCCCAGGACGTGCCCCTTCGGATCGGCATTTCCGAAGAACCCCGGACCCTGAACATCTGGCTGGCCAGCGATGCCAATTCCAGAAAAGTCATGTCCCTGATCTATCAACCCCTGTACAACCGGGACCCGGAAACCCTCCGGCTTTCGCCCTGGCTTGCGGAGTCTCTTCCCGAATACGACCCGGAGACCGTCTCCTATACCGTGAAGCTCAGACCGGCCAAATGGGCGGACGGATCCGAGGTCACGGCCGACGATGTCGTCTTCACGGTCAATCTGATCCAGAAGTTCAAAGTTCCCCGCTATTATTCCAAGTGGTCCTTCGTCCGCAAGGTGGAGGCGGTGGACACAAAAACCGTGCGCTTTTATCTTGACGAGCCAAAGGCCACCTTCACCACCCGGACCCTGATCAATTACATTGTCTCCCGCAAGGAATGGGAACCCCTGGCCAAAAAAGCGGAAAAACAGGAAAATCCGTTAAAGGCCCTGGCCAATACCAAAATTGATCATCCCCTCGGCTGCGGCCCTTTTATCCTTGAAGACTGGAGAGAGGGCACCTCGCTCCATTTGAAGAAGAATCCCCACTTCTTCGGGCAGGGCCAGACCATCAGCGATCGCCGGCTCGGACCCCATATCGACAATATTCTCTTCAAGATTTTTGGAACGGCTGATGTCGCCATCATGGGCCTGAAAAAAGGCAAGATCGACTTTCTGTGGTGGGCGATTCAACCCGGCTACCTGCAGGGACTTGAGGCGGATAAAAACGTCACCGTATTTCTCAGTGAAAAAAACGCCCTGTACTACATGGGCTACAACGTGAGAAAAGAGCCTTTTTCCGACCGGACCCTGCGCCAGGCCACGGCCACGGTCATAGACAAGGATTTCTTCGTCAAACGGGTGCTTCAGGGCTATGCCAGTCGAATGGATTCGTTCATTCCGCCTGAAAACACGTTCTGGCACGCCGACAATCTGCCCAGTTACGGGAAAGGCTTGAGTCGAGAGGAGCGTATTCGCAAGGCCGCCCACCTGCTCCTGGAGGGCGGCTATTCCTGGAAAACCCCGCCTGTGGACGCCTCCGGCGAAAAGCAGGAGCCCTCAGCGATCCTCCTCCCCAATGGCCGGCCCATGGACAAATTCGTCATTCTGACCCCTCCGGCGGACTATGACCCCAACCGGGCCACATGCGGGCTCATGATCCAGGAATGGCTCAACGATCTCGGTATTCCGGCCATTGCCAGGCCCATGTCCTTTTCCGCTTTGCTGCAAACCGTGAAAGTCAAGCATGACTTCGATGCCTTCATCCTCGGGTATGGCCGTCTGTCCCTTGATCCGGACAATCTGCGCAGTTTCTTCCATTCATCCAACGACAAGCCCAGGGGCTATAACATGAGCGGCTATCGAAACCCCGAATTCGACCGCTTGGCCAAGGCCTCGGTCTCGGCCATGGATCCGGATGTCCGGCAGGGCCTGATTCATGAAATGCAGCGGATCTTATTGCGCGATGTTCCCTATATCCCCCTGTACAAACCCCAGGTCATTGAAGCCGTGAGCAAAGACTTCACCGGCTGGGAACAAATGTCTGGCGGCATCGGCAATATCTGGTCCCTGTGTCAGGTCAAGCCGGTAGACTAGGCGAGGAATTATTGGATCCCGGTCCCGGATCGGGGTCCGGGATGACGTTCCTGAGCCGGGGTGACGGGAAAAGAAAAATCAATTTTCATAGGAGTGTTGGAGGTTCGATATGCATTCCTTCAGGCAGAATTTGAACGTTCGATGTTCGATGTTCATTTTGTCACGCCCTTTGGTTCAAAAAAGTCTGAAGTTTCATACGAGCCCTGCCAGCGGCAGGTCTGACACCCGATACCTCGTATGAAACTTGATTTTTCTTTCTCCGTCTCCCCGGCGTAGGCCGGGGTCCAGCTCTTACAATTTCAGTCTGGATTCCGGCTTTCGCCGGAATGACGGAGGGGTGACCCAAAGTTTCTTCACTGATCAAACTGGCAGTCGTTGTTTCAATGAACAGCATAACATCTCAGTCGTATATTGTGTTAAATATCAAATAATTAGGTTTCAGCTTTGCCAGCGGCAAAGCTGAAACCTGACACCTCGACACCTGCTGGACCATCAGTCGTTTAAGGTCGCCTGCTTATGAGCTTGCAGAAACTCATTCTTCGCCGATCCCTGGAGATTCTGATCATCTTCTTTGTGATCCTCTCCGGTCTGTTTCTCCTGTTCCATATTGCCCCGGGTGATCCGGTCTCCAGGATGGTTGATCCGTCCATGACCCCTGAGGACGCCGAACTCCTTGTGTCTCAGCTCGGACTCGACCAGCCCCTCTGGCTGCAGTACGTCTATTATGTCAAGAACTTCTTCACCGGAGACTTCGGGGTTTCCTTCCATTACGGCCGGCCCGTGGTCGAGGTGATCGGGGAGCGTCTGCCCAACACCATCCTCCTCTTCACGACCTCGGTGATTCTCTCGGCCCTCGCGGGCATTTTCTGGGGAAAAATGGTGGCCTGGTATAAGGGCCGGGCCGTGGACACCTGGGTCACTATTATCTCCCTGGTCTGTCATACCCTGTTTCTTCCCTGGATCGCCCTGCTCTTCATTTGGATTTTCGCCTACAAGATCGGCGGGTTTCCCTTAAACGGCATGATCACCCCGGAATTGTGGATGGACCCCGACTCCGGCATCTTTCTGAAAACATTGGACATCATGCACCATATGCTCCTGCCGCTTTTGACCCTGTTCATCATCCATGTCGGCTCGTATCTGCTGATCATGCGCAGCAGCATGCTGGAAACCCTGAGTGAAGACTACATCCTCACAGCCAGGGCCAAGGGCTTGAATGAAAAACAGATCCGTAACCGCCACGCCGGTCCCAATGCCTCCCTGCCCGTGGTGACCAGCGTCGGTTTGAGTCTGGCCTTTTCCATCAACGGGGGGGCCTTGACCGAAACCGTCTTCACCTGGCCGGGCATCGGCCGTGAACTCATCTTTGCCGTGAGCAACAATGATTACCCCCTGGCCCTGGCCTCCTTTTTGTTTATTTCCATTGTGGTTTTGATTGCCAACCTGGTGGTGGACGTGCTCTATGCCTTTCTGGACCCGAGAATTCGCTATTGAGCCCTGCTGAACAGTCCGTCAGGCGTCTGTCAAACCCGAGCTGGACCATGGTATGAGTAAAGAATCCCTCACGCAAAAGTCCTACAACTGGCAACGATTTCTTGAAGGTTGGTCCCTGTTTTATGAAAATCTGGTGGGACGCATCGGACTCATTCTTCTGCTCGTGTTCGGTCTCATGGCGGTCTGCAGCTACATCCCCCCGCTGATCGATCCCATGTACC
>CAZUMF010000082.1:0-16066 GCA_964621385.1 uncultured Desulfohalobiaceae bacterium | reverse complement strand
GAGCATCTCTTTAAATGAGAACAGCTCTTCCACGGTCATGCCCATGGAATCGGCCAGCTGCACCGGACTGACTTCCCGTTTGTCCAGGCTGGCGAAGAGTTCGTCGATTTCGGCCTGGGTCTTGCCCACTGACAGCAGGTAGGCGGAATAATCCCGCCGACAGTTGTTCATCTGCCGGACATAATCGTTGATGTTCTCGATGATTTCGTCCAGGAGCTGCTTTTCGGGCTTGATGGCCAGAAGGCGGTCCACCATTTCCTGCTTGTATTCCAGAACCCGGTCCTGGACGCCTCGCACCCGCTTGGACAGGGTGGCTGTTTCATTGAGTTTGGAATACACGGACAATTTCTTGCGGTAGAGCTGCTTGATCTCTTCCAGAAGGCTGATCACCCGCTCCCGCTGATTCATTTCCTCTTCTGTGGGGTCGTCTTCTTCAATGGTTTTGACCACATCCTTGAGCTTGACATTGCCCTTTTTCAATTCATCCCCGATGCCGATCAAATATTCAATAGCCACCGGGACTTCGACCATGGAATAGAGCACTTCCAGTTCCCCGGCCTCGATTTTTTTGGCGATGACCACTTCGCCTTCACGATCAAGAAGGGGGACCAGGCCCATTTCATGGAGGTACATGCGCACCGGATCCGAGCTTCTGGACAGATCCTGGGACTCATCTTCCTGGGACTCTGTTTTCAGGGTCTCTTCAGCGATTTCCGTTTCCAGGCTTTTATTGAAGACGCCGATTTTGTCCTTGCTGCTTTCATCGACGATGGTGATTTCCAATTGCTGGAAGATGGAGATGATCTCTTCGATCTGTTCCGGTTCATTGACCTCAGCAGGCAAGGCCTCGTTGAGTTCCTCAAAGGTTAAGTACCCCTTCTTTTTGCCCTTGGCTATGAGCGCTTGAATCTGCTGAAAATCTTTTATCGTGCTCATTGTTCCCCCTTGATAAACAAACTGTATTCTTGAAGCAGTCTGGCCACCTCACGCTCATCTCCGCTCTGCTGGGCTTTGACAAGAGCGTCCTGCAGCTGTTTCTGCTGATTTCTGTGCTGCTGGTGGCGGAGAAACGACCTGATCTCCTCCCACAACAGATCAGGATCGCTCACATCGCTCTCCTGCATTTGACAGCGGATAAAAAATTGCTTTTCCCGGGTGTCCAGTCGGTGAAGGATGTCTTCATGACCATACTGGAGCAGTTTTGACCACAGCTGCCTGCCGCGCGCGGTCTTTAAGACCTGGTCCAGCCCCTCCCCGGCAAGGCGTTCCCGGTAGGCCGGGCAGAGGATGGCGAAACGGAGCAATTCCCGTTCCCGCTGGATTTCTCCCGCATTCTTCACCGCGAAAGCGGATGCGGCAGAACCCCCGCGAGCCCGGGGGCGGGAGGGATGCAGCGTCTCCCTGAGCTCCGATTCATTGATTCCCAGACCACTGGCCAGCCGAGGGATATAATAGGCCCGCCAGGCGGGGTCCTGAAGATTTTTCAAAAAACCCCCGGCCCAGTCCATGGTCTGCTTGGGTGAATACTTCATGCTAATCATCTCTAAACAAAAGGCAAGACCTTCCTCGGCATTTCCAAGGAGGTCCTGCAGCTTTTGCGCGCCGTTTGCCTGGAGAAAGCTGTCCACGTCTTCATTGTCCGGGAGCCTCACCACCCGGACGTTCAGCCCGTAGCCCAGAATCATCTCGGCACTGCGCATCGAGGCCTGGATCCCGGCCCGATCACCGTCGAAGATGAGCTGGACTTCCTGACAGAGTCCGGAGAGACGCTGAATTTGTTTGGTGGTCAGAGCCGTGCCCAACACCCCGCAGGCATTGTGGAATCCGTGCTGGAACAGGGCCAGGACGTCGGCATAGCCTTCCGTCAGGATCGCGGTCTTGGTCTGGGTGATGGTCCGGCGGGCTTCGTAGAGTCCGAACAGGAGGTCGCCTTTCTTGAATATGGGTGAATCACTGCTGTTCAGATACTTGGGTTCGCCGTCGCCAATGATCCGTCCGCCAAAGGCGATAACCCGACCGCTCAAATCCCGGATGGGAAAGGTTATCCGGGATCGAAACCGGTCGTAAATCCTGCCCTGCTTGTTTTCAGACAACAGTCCGGCCTGCACCCCCTGGGGCGGGGTAAAGCCATGTTTTTTCAGGTAGTTCTCCAGGCCGTGCCACTCGTCCGGGCTCCACCCCAGACCAAAGAGCTCCGTTGTCTTTTCCGAGAGATTGCGCCGGGCGAGGTAGGACCGGGCCTGGGTCCCGCGGCCGGCCTGCAGCCCCTGCCTGAAGAAGGACTGGGCCAAGTCGTGCATTTGCAAGCAGGATTTGCGGATTGTGACCTGTGAGGTATCCGTCCCGGCTTGGGAACTCAGCTCCACGCCGGCTTCCGCAGCCAGTTCCGCAAGACCCTGGAGAAAATCCAACCCATTGATCTGGCAGTAAAAATCAATAATATCGCCGGAGGCTTGGCAGCCGAAACAGTAATACAATCCAGAAGCAGGGTTCAGGCTGAAGGAGGGTTTGGTCTCCTGATGAAACGGGCAGACGCCGCTGAAACGATCCCCTGCGGGTTGGAGAGCGACATAGCGCTGGACGATGGCCACCGGGTCCAGTCGGGACTTAATGTCCTGTATGGTTTCAGCAGGGACAAAAGACATTTTTGAAGCCCTTGGAGAAGAGACTCCAATTCGTTGCTGGGGTCTCTGGTCGGTCACTGCGATTGCGCGGCACAGGGCCCGCGTCATTCTTTCCGTTTCAATGTGACGATGGTGGCGCCGTCACCCCCTTGTCCTTCCGGGGCCAGATAGAAATCCGTGATCTGCGGTTCATGACGCTGCAGCGTGTCCTTGACGACCTGTCGAAGGGCTCCGGTTCCTTTGCCATGGATGATGGTGAAGGCATCCCTGCCCTGCAAAAGGGCCTGGTCGAGATAGCGGCGCACACTGGCTTCGGCTTCATCGCTGCGGAGTCCTCTCACGTCAAGGATAAGGCCGGATGCCTCACCGCCTGTTTTGTAGAGAGAGCCCCGTTCCTCGGACTGTGCTTTTGAGACATTCCCGGCCCCGATTTCCTCAGGGGCAGCCCAGATGCTGATGCCCCCTAAATCCAGTTTGACCTGTTGCTTTTTTTCGTCTTTTTCCTGGATCGTTCCATTCTTCTTCCAGGGAAGGTACTGTACCGGGCGGCCCTTGTGCAGGGCCGTCCAGTCCCGGGAGGCGTCCGGAACGGGCTGCTCAGGCTCGATGTGGGATGAGAGGTCCTTTTTCAAACGCTCAAGTTCTTTCAGGGCCTGCTTGCGGCCGGCTTTGCCCTCCCGCCATTCCTGGAGGATCGTCCTGGACATTCCCTGGATATCGTCGATCAAGGCCTGCAATTGCCTGTTGCGGGTTGTTTTCCACTGCTGTTGGTCTTTGAACAGCTTTTCACGCTCCTGCTGCAGTTTGTGCAGTTCGTGTTCCCTTTCCACGGCCAGGGTGTTGAGCCGGTTGAGCAGCTGCCCGGAGTCTTCGCCGTCCAGCAGCAGGTATTCTTCGGCCTGTTTGAGGATTTCCCAGGGCAGTCCCTGTTCCCGGGCCACATCCAGGGCCTGGCTCTGTCCCACCTGATCGTAGGCAATGGTGTACAGGGGTTTCCTGGTTTGGGGCTCAAAAAGGACCGAAGCGGCCCGAACCCCTTGGGTCCCCAAACCATAGGCCTTCAGGGCCGGGAAATGCGTGGCGGCCATGAAGCGGACCTGTTTCTGCCGAAGCTGGTCCAGGATGGCCTGGGCCAGGGCCGCCCCTTGACTGGGATCGGTGCCGGCGCCGAATTCGTCGAGCAGGACCAGAGACCCGGCATCCATGCTGGGCCAATCCAGGACCAACTGATTGATCTGGGCGGTAAATGTGCTCAAGTTTTCATCAAGGCTCTGCTCGTCACCGAAGAACGGATGGATCTTCTCAAAGCGCGGCAGCCTGCTGTCGGCCTGGACCGGAACAGGGATGGCGGACAGGGCCATCAGGGCAATAAGACCCAGGGTTTTCAGGGCAACGGTTTTGCCTCCGGCGTTCCCACCGCTCAGGATGAGTCCCTGCTGGCTTGAGTCGAGTTCAATGTTGATGGGGCTGGTGTGTTCCGATTCCCAATAGAGCAAGGGATGCCTGGCCTGGAGCAATCGGATTTCCGAACCGCCGAGCCGCAGGCTGACCCCCTCAAAAACCCCGGCCAGTTCCTTTTTGGCGTACAAGACGTCCAGATGGACCAGGTGCGCGTAAACGGCCCTGACCGCATCCTGCTCCTGCCTGATCAGGGAGGTCAGATAGCGTAAAACCCGGATTTTTTCCTGTCGCTCTTCCTGTTTGAGTTCCTGGAGCCTGTTGTTGAGTTCAACCAGGGAAAGGGGTTCCAGATAACAGGTCTCCCCGGTCTGGGAGTAATCATGGATAATGCCTTCGAATCTACCTTTAAAATTCGACTTGACCGCCAGAACGTAGCGATCGGCGGACAAGGTCAAATAATTGTCCTGCAGGTACGGGGCAGCCTGGTTCTGCACAAGATAGCTATCGATCTTTTTTGTGCATTGCGAGCGCAGGGCCCGCAATTCCTGTCGAATCTGAAGCAGTTCCGGACTGCTGTCGTCTTTGATTTCCCCTTCGGCATTCAGGCAGCGTTTCAGGGCCTGGACCGATTTTTCCGGCCAGGGACAGGAGGCAAAAAAGGAAGCCAACCGAGGGGCTTGGGAGGGATCCAGCGTTTCCAGGGTCTTTTTGGCCGCAGCGCATTGATCCAGGACATGGTTGATGGCCCAGAATCCGTCTTCCTCGCCGACATTGCCCTGATCAATATGTGTGAAGAAGCCTTGGAGATCCGGAAAACCCTGGAAATCGGCAAAGACTTCCCGGGGTGCTTCCAGGGCTTCATGCAGCAGGGCTGTGGCCTCCTGCAGCTGATCCGGGGTCTGGAAAGGTTTCAGGCCGAGACAGCTGTTCCGGCCCGGCGTGGATCGGGCAAGGCCGCTGAGGTATTGAAGGACACGGGGAAAATCAAGTAAACGAAAAGTTCTGCTTTCCATAGAGCCAATCAGAACGAAAGTTACAGGCAGGAGGGTTGCTATAGAATTGAAGATTTAAGATTGAAGATATAATATTGCTGAAAATAAAAAAAAATCAATAAGTTACAACGGCCATATCCAAAATCATTTTCTTAAAGGCTATACTGGGATACAATGAAGGGTTGGTACTCAGTGACCGGCCCCGGCCGTTAGCACTATTCAGCGGCCGGGGCACAGCGATTTTCAAAGAAGCATGGGGGCCTTATTCACTCCAGCGCGTCTTGCGGAATTTTTTCATGAGTCGTTTTCTGGCGGCAGCCTCCTTTTTCTTCTTCTGAATGCTTGGCTTTTCATAGTGCTGCCGTTTTTTGAGTTCTGACAAAATTCCTGATTTTTCGCACTGTTTTTTGAATTTCCGCAGCGCAAAGTCAAAGTTGTCATTGTCTCCGACAATAATACCCGGCATGAACGTTCACCCCCTTTATACAAATGCAAGAATTGATCACCCCGGATCCGGGCAGGCTGCCGTCCGCACACGGATTTTCCTCAAACATTCCGGGCCGGGCTGGTGGGCCTGCGTTCCAGAAAATCCGGCAGGCAAACTTTCCCTTCTACCCGTTTGTGGCGAAAAGATCAAGAAAAAAATCAAGGGCCGAATCATTTCGAAACGGCCCCTGCTGAAGAACATAGTGCCAGCCAGTGCGATCGGGAATTACGATTCTTTTTTTCTGAACCATTGCAAAACAGCATTGAGAACAACCAGTCCCAAACCGGAACCGATCACCATCAACACCGCATACAGAAAACCGAAAAAAATGGCGTAGTCTGGCCGCCACCAGGGAATGTCCTGGGGGAGCATGCTTTGAACGGTTTCACCAGGGATCATGAGCTTATTTCACGGATTCTTTGAGGAGTTTTCCCGGGCGGAACTTGACAACTTTCGCAGCCGGTATGGTGATTGGGGCGCCGGATTGGGGGTTGCGTCCTTTCCGTTCTTGGCGCTGGTCCACAGAAAAGGTGCCAAATCCGGTGAGCGTCAGCTTGCCGTCTTTCATGAGGATGTCTTGGATGGATTCCAGACAGGCGTTCAAGGCCCTTTCAGAATCGGCTTTGGTGAGGTCCGTTTTGTCGGCAATCTTCGCGATCAAATTTGCTTTGGTCATACTTCCTCCTTTTGTTGATGCAAAAAACCTTCCTACAGCTTCCGGCCTGGCCGGTATGTGCTGCGCACATACGTCTTGATTTCGAGTCGAATCCCCTCCTGATGAGAATTTGCGCCTTTGATAAATTTCATTAAACTTGGAAAAGGGCAGTTGTCAAGGGTTTTCATGAAAAAAAAGAGAAATGGGTCTAAAAAATAATCGAGCTGAGTTCCTGGAACTGCCGGGGTGAGAGGTTCTCCGGCCGGAGACGTGCCTGCAGGTCCTGCCCGAGGAGCCAGGCCTCTACCCCGGGATGCCAGTATGATTTGAGGATTGTGGAGAGTTGTTTTCGGCGTTTTTGAAAGCAAATATGGACAATATGCCGTAATTTTTCCATATCCTGAACTCTGTGCTGCTGATCAAGCGGTGTGAGAATAATCACGGCTGAATCGACTTTCGGGCGGGGGAAAAAAACGTTCCGCCCAATGGCCAGGGCCGGATGGACAGAGGCGAAGCTCTGCACCCAGACCGAAAGGGTCCCATACTCGCGGCTGCCCGGTTGCGCGCATATCCGGCGGGCCACTTCCCGTTGCACGCAAAAGACCATCCTGGCATAGCGCTCCAGGGTGGACACCAGATTCCAGATCAAGGGGGAGGCGATATTATACGGGAGATTGCCGATGATCTTGAGGGCTTCATCCTGAGGGAGCCGCGACCAGTCAAATTGCAGGGCGTCTCCGACAATGATCGCCGGCGGGTGAGGCTTGCGGCGGAGAAGCCTCGCCAGCTCCAGGTCCTTTTCCAAAACGACCAGATCGGCGCCCTGGGCACACAGAATCGAGGTCAAGGCCCCCCGGCCCGGGCCGATTTCAACAATCCGTTGATTCGGCTGAAGATCCAGGCAGGCAGTGATCCGCCTGGCTGTATTCGGATCAATCAGAAAGTTCTGGCCGAGCCATTTTTTAGGACCTGTTCGGGCAGGGCCCCGAGAGATAGCGGTAGGGCCGTTCGTGGCGGCCGTTCCCGGATGTTCCTTCAAAAGCGGCCTCCAGATAGGATTCGAGCCAGGAAAAGATGTCCGTTGCCTTGATCAGTTCCCTGAGACGCTTCATCCGCTCCGCGCGTTCGGATTTATGCATATAGTAGGCCCGGCGAATCACCTGGGCGACTTCGCCCACATGGTAGGGATTGACCAGAAGGGCGTCCTGGTGCAGCTGCGAGGCTGCCCCGGCAAATTCGCTCAGGATCAGGACATTGTCTTCTTCATAATTACTGGCGCAATATTCTTTGGCAACCAGGTTCATGCCGTCCCACAAGGGGGTGAGCAGGGCGATGTCTGCTGTTACGTAAAAGGCAACCAGCTGTTCCTGGGGGACACTGCGATACAGGTAGTGGATGGGAATCCAGCCCGGTTCGGTGAACTGGCCGTTGATCTCACCGATGAGCCCTTCGATCTGTTCTTTCAGGTACTGGTATTCCGGGACTTTTTGCCGGCTGGGAACAAGCACCTGGATCAGGGAGAGGTTGCCCCGCAGATCGGGATAATGCTCCAGGGCAAAGCGCAGGGCCTGCAGACGTTCCAAAATGCCCTTGGTGTAGTCCAGGCGATCGACACCCAGGAGAAGCTGCTGGTCGCTGTGCAGTTTTTTGAGCTTGGCGGTAATGGCGCCGACTTCAGGGGTGCTGGCTTTGCGGGCGAAAAAGTCAAAATCGATACTGATGGGGAACGCCCCGGCCTTGCAGGTCCTTCCTGCACAGCGGATATGGAAAAGCCCCTGCTCGAAACGGTCAGTGGCATCAGAAAACACACAGCGCACCGTATTGACGAAGTTGATCACATCCTCAGTGGTCTGGAAGCCGAGCAGGTTGAAATCCAGGAGGGCATCCAGGAGTTCCCGCCGCCAGGGAAGTTTTAAAAAGATGTCCGGACCCGGGAAGGGGATGTGATGAAAATAGCAGCAGTTCCGTTTGGCAAAGGCATTTTTGATGCCCCGGGCCACGGCCATGAGATGATAGTCGTGAACCCAGATGAAATCGTTGGCCTCGGAGATGTTCACCAGCTCTTCAGCAAAGTGCTCATTGACCCGGACATAGGTGGACCAGTATCCCGGTTCGAAATTGCACTTGGAGTGAAAACCGTGCAGCAGAGGCCAGAGAACTTCATTGGAAAACCCATAATAATACCCCTGGATATCTTCAGCCTGCAAGCGGACGGGGTGCAGGGCGTAGCCCTGCTGCGCGGAAAAATCCTGCATCGGGGACACAAGATCGGATTCATCGGTAATCCCCGGCCAGCCAACCCAAGTGCCGGCGTGTTTTTGCATGAGCGGGGTCAGGGCGGTGACCAAGCCTCCGGATCCCGGCTCCATCCGCCAGGAGTCCTTGTCCCGTTTCAACACAATCGGGAGCCTGTTGGACGCGACCAAGAGCTGGTTGAATTGATCAGTCATGGCTTCCTCGTTTCGATGTCAGCCCTGCCGCTGACAGGGCTGACATATAACTTTCTGAAATAAAACATACTATTCGAACATGCTCGTTCGCTGATGCTGAAATCTTTCACTGCCGTTTTGATCGATGATTGGAACTGTGACTCCATTCAGCTGAAGCTCTGAACACGGGAGCTCCGGGTTATTCCAGAACATCGAACCGTTCAAATTTCATGATGAAATTCCCGCGACCCTGGGTTGCCGAACGTAAATCAGTGGAGAAGCCAAAGAGATGCTGCAGGGCGCATAAGGCCTGAATCACTTTTCCGCCGCCCCGTTCATACATGTTTTCCACTTTGCCGCCCTTGCTCCCCAAAAGCGAGATGGCGTCCCCGACAAAATCTTCAGGGACGAAGATATCCACCCGCATGATGGGTTCCATAAGCAGGGGCTCTGCCTGGAGCAATCCTTTTTTCAAAGCCCCTCCGGCGGCCATATGATACCCGACATCGCTGGAATGCTCCGGGGATTTTTTGAGATCCAAAACGCGGACCCTGACCCCCTGCACCGGGAAGCCTTTGAGGACGCCGCTCTGCAAACCGTCTTCCAGGGCCTGGTGAATGTTTTCCAGCCAGCTTTTCGGGAACAGGCTGCGATCAAGATCAAAGAGGATCTGGTTTGGGGCGTTACGTTCCAGGGGCTCGAGCTTCAGGGCAACCTGACCGTAATGTAGCTTTTCCCCAAGCTCCCGGAAGAATTCGTCGGCAACACGGACCGACCCTCCCGCTGTCTCCCGATACACGACCTGGGGGGTGCCGGATCGCAGGTCAACCTTATACTCCCGGCGCAGCCGTTCAAGAATCACGTCCAGGTGCAGTTCCCCCATTCCGGATAAAATGATCTGCTCGGTTTCTTCGTCCCGCTTCAGGGAAAGGGTGGGATCTTCCTGAAGCATTTTCTGCAGTGCGCTCAGGAGCTTTTCTTCCTCCGGGGCGTTTCTGGGCTCCAGGGCCAGGGAGATGACCGGCTTGTATTCACTGATCTGTTCAAGGATGATGGGATGCTCCCGGGTGCAGTAGGTATCGCCGGTCCGGGCCTGCTTGAGTCCGGCTGCAGCGACGATTTCCCCGGCTTGAGCCTGCTGCACGCGCTCCTTGTGTCCGGCGTGCAGGGTGAACAGCCGGGCCGCCCGGTGCTCCTGGCCCTGGGTTGCATTCAAGACGGTCTGGCCCGGTTGGATCGTTCCGGAGTAGAGGCGCATCAGGGCCAGGAGTCTTCCACCCTCCAGGGTGATTTTGAAAACCAGGGCGGACAAGGGCGCCTCCGGCGAAATGGGAAAGGAAAGTTTTTCACCGGTCTTGGGGACAACGCCCTGGACCTGCGCGACCTCGAGCGGCGAGGGCAGAAAGGCGCAAACCGCGTCCAAGAGCGGCTGCACCCCGATGTTTTTCAGGGCGGAGCCGCACAGGACCGGAACGGCTTGAAAGGTGATCACCGCGTGTCTGATGGCAGTTCGAAGCTGGTCGTTATGGATCGTCTCCCCGGCGAGATAGGCCTCCATAAGCTGTTCATCACCATCAGCCAGGTTTTCAATGAGCCTCTCCCGCCATTTGTCGGCCTCGGCCCGTTGCGGCTCGTCCAGGGGCCGCTCCTGAACGTCCATCCCCTGACTGTCCGGATCAAAGCGCAAGAATGTCTCGTTCATGAGGTCAATAATCCCGGAAAACTCCTGCCCCTGGCCCACGGGCACCTGCATGACCAAGGGGGTGGCGCCGAGCTTTTCCTTGATTTCATTGACGACTTGAAAAAAATCAGCCCCTGTCCGGTCCATCTTGTTCACGAAAGCCAGTTTGGGGACCTGGTAATGCTCTGATTGCCGCCAGACCGTTTCACTCTGGGGCTCGACGCCGCCCACGGCACAGAAAACGCCCACTGCGCCATCCAAGACCCGCAAGGCCCGTTCCACTTCGATGGTAAAATCAACATGCCCCGGGGTATCGATGATATTGATCTGTTTGCCGCTCCAGAAGCAGGTGGTGCAGGCAGAGGCTATGGTGATGCCCCGCTCCTGTTCTTCCGGCATAAAATCCATGGTTGCGGTGCCGTCATGTACTTCCCCGAGACGGTGGATTTTTTTGGAGTAGAACAGCATGCGCTCGGTCAGGGTTGTTTTGCCGGCGTCAATATGGGCAATGATGCCAATGTTCCGAATCGTGCGAAGAGATGTCTCGTGTGCTTTTTTGCTGTTCATTCCGGCTCCGGAAACGATGCTTCCTGCCGGCCTGAATCAAACCAGGCGAGCTGTTTGCTCATACACATCCTCCAGCAGAATTCCGGCCAGACCCAGGACCCTTCCTGCCCCGGCCCAAGAACAACCGGGGCCCAGCCCATACTGGCCTGCACATGGCGTAAGGGCACAAAAAGAGCATCAAAGCCGGCCTGTCTGAAGTCCTGGAACGGACCGCATTGCCTCGGCCAGGAACCCGGCAGTTCCAGGCTCTGCTCGGACCAGATCTCGATTTCGAGTTCGGGATGTGCAAAGCGCAGGGCCTCGAAATCCCAGTCCTGGGCAGCATCGACCCAGAGGCCTGCCGTCCGCGGGCCCTGCAGCCGATAGGCCGGCACCGGGGATCGAGTGTCCCGTTCCATATCGCTGGAGTCATGCGCAGGAGAAGCCGCCTGCAGGGCGAGAAGAGCGCCGCTTGAAGAACGGCGGTGCATCGCCTGCAAAAGATCCGGCAGACCGGACTCGGGAAGACTGAGAATGGTTTCCATTCCGCTGAGTTCACAGGCGGTCAAAAAGGAGTTCGGGTAGGGGAGGCTGCCCCGCTGGCTGCAAACCACCACCTCGCTGACTCCGGCCAGGACCGGAGGCAGGATTGTGGCCAAAAGGACAGCCGGAGACGCTGCGTGCGCATCGATGTGCACGAGCATCCAATCCCGGGGCCGTTCACGGGTCCAGACCTGCAGACCCTGAGCGAAGTCGGTCTGTGTACCCAAGGACTGGACCCTGGTGTGGTCGTACCAGGTCTGCAGGCTGGCGATGCATTTTTTCAGGCGGGTTTTTTCCTGAAGACCGAGCTGCGCATAGGCGGTGGTGAACAGTTCTTCTGAAATCAGGAACTGTTGGGCCCAGTCGGGAAGAAGGGATTCATGCATGGAAAAGGCCCTCCAGCGTCTCCAACGGGAAGCCGGAGCACGGGGTTCCGGCCTTCATGGCAGACAGGTTGAGGAGATGAACCGGCAAAGGAGGCAGCGCTGCACCTGCGTCTCAAAGCCAGTCGAACCATTGTTTCCAGCTGCCATAGCGCTGGATATGCTCCTGTTCCGAGCGGCTCTGCTGGTATTTGAAGTACGCGGCTCGGGCTTGTTGTGCTGCATATTCCTGAATATCCTTGAACTCGGAATATTCATCCAGGACAAATTGATAGCGCTTCCAGGCCGAGAGGAATTTTTCCCGGCGCTGATAAAAATCAGCCACAAATATTTCATGCTCCGCCTGATACCGATGACACTGCCGAATGTAGTGTCCCGCCTTGTCGGCGTATGGAGATTCCGGGAACAGGTCCCGGACCCGCTGGAAATACTCCAGCGCTTCGGTGATGTTGTCTTGGGGCAGATCAATGGATTGAAACTGCTTGAGGTTGCTGACGCCGATTTGCAGCAGGATGTAATTGATATGCGTATGACCGGGGTGCAGGGATTCAAATTCCTTGTAAGCCGCTTCAGCCTGGGAATACTCCCCGGCGAAGAACGAGGCGTCGGCCAGTCCGATTTCCGCAAGTTCTGTATAGTCACTGAACGGGTAGTTTTCCTTGACTTTTTTGTAATACTTGCTTGCCCGGACGTACTCCTTGTTCTGCATGGCGGCATTGGCTTCCATGATCAATTCCTCGGCGGTCATCTGCGAGGTGTTCATGAGAAAGGAATCGATCAGGCCGCAACCACTCACTCCCGTGAGAAACACCAGGCAGGCGAGTAGGGCATGCAGGCTGTTCAGTGACGCCCGTCGAGAAACGCCACCCCGGTCAGCGGGCTGTCTTGATCCGGTCACGACAAGCCTTTTTCTGTGATCATGTCTTTTAAATTGCTTTTGGAAACAGCCCCGGTGACCTGGCCGGCCACTTCCCCGTCCTTAAAGAGGATTAAAGTCGGGATGGCCCGGATGCCGTATTTGCTCGGCGTGGCCGGATTTTCATCAACATTCATTTTCAGTATGCTGATCTTATCGCCAAATTCTTTGGCCACTTCTTCCAGAACAGGGGCAATGGCTTTGCACGGTCCACACCAGGGGGCCCAAAAATCTACCAGAACCGGAATCTCGCTTTGGAGCGCTTCGGCTTCGAAATTGCTGTCAGTGATTTGATTCGGCATAAAAACTCCTTGTTTCTGAGAGGGAAGTTTGTGAATCAGCAAATATAAGTGTTCGAGCTATGCTTGTCAAGACGCCTGAAAGGCACCGGCTTTGCCCCCCGCCTGAAGTAGGGGCAGATAATCCCAGGGGATCGGTTTCCCGCGGGGGATGGCATCGAGAGACAGGTCGTGGCAATACCCGGAGCGAAGAAGCAGCGCCCCGCAGTGAGCGATCATGATCCCGTTGTCCGTACACAAGGCAGGGTCGGGGAGAAAAAGCGGGAGTCCCCTGGCTTCGGCCAGTTCCTGCATGGAGGCCCGGATCATGCGGTTGGCGGCCACACCGCCGGCGACAATCACAGCCCGGATGCCTTTTTGCCGGTTCAAGGCCCGCTGCGTTTTTGCGGACAGGGTGCGGGCGATACTCCAGTTGAGGGAAGCGCAGGTTTCGGCCAGATCAGGGTTGTCGCGGGCAAGGGCCGCATGGTCCGGTTCAAGGACGAGTTTGTCCAGTTTCAGGTCCGGGCGGCTTTGAACGAACTGGGCTACTGCTGTTTTCAAGCCGCTGAAGCTGAAATCAAGGGTGTCATTCTCCAGATAGGGACAGGGAAAACGCGCGGTATCCGGGGCGGCCTGCGCCCCCAAAAGATCGATATGTTTGCCCCCGGGATACGGGAAATTCAAGAGCTTTGCAGTCTTGTCAAAGGCTTCGCCCACAGCGTCATCCAGGGTGCGTCCCAGAAGGTGAAAGTCCAGCGGAGAGCGGATTATGTATAATCGGGTATGACCGCCGGAAATGAGCAGCCCCAGGGCCGGGAAGATCAATGGTTGCTGCAGTCCGGGAGCCAGGAGGTGGGCCTGCAGGTGATTGACGCCCACCAGACGGGCCTGTGTGCTCAGGGCCAGTCCCTTGGCCAGACCCAGGCCGATGAGGATGCTCCCCAAGAGTCCCGGTCCGCGGGCAACAGCAATGGCATCAAGATCCTGCGGTCCGACCCTGGATTCGGACAAAAGCCGGTCCAGCAGGGGGGGGAGGACCCGGAGATGCTCCCTGGAAGCCAGTTCGGGCACCACTCCCCCAAAAGGGGCATGCATGTCCATCTGGGAGGCCAGTGCTTCGCCAAGCAGACGATCGTCCTCAAGCAGGGCCACAGCTGTTTCGTCGCAGGTTGTTTCAATCCCCAGACAGAGCATGCCGTGCCCGAAGGGTCTCGACTCAGGCAGCCGAGAAGATTTCCTGAACTTTTTCAACGTCTTTCCGTGAGCCGATGAACAGTGGGGTGCGCTGGTGGATTTCCTGGGGCTCGATCTCCAGGATGGGGTTCAGGCCGTCGGTGGCTTTTCCCCCGGCCTGTTCCGCGATCATGGCCAGAGGGGCCGCCTCGCAGAGCAGCCGCAACTTGCCGTGGGGTTTTTTCGGGTCGCGAAAATCGGCCGGGTACAAGAAAATACCCCCATAGAGGAGATTGCGGTGGAAATCGGAGACCAGTGAGCCGATATACCGCAAACTGTACAGGCGTCCCAGATCGCTGTTGGGGTCTTTGAAAACAGTTACGGCTTCCTGGGTTTTTCGGTCCCAGTAATGCCAGTAGGCTTCATTCACGGAGTACAGTTTCCCCTGTTCCGGGACCCTGATGTCAGGGTGGGACAACAGGAATTCCCCCACACTCGGATCCAGGGTGAAACCGTGTACCCCGTCCCCGGTGGTGAAGATCAAAACCGTGGAGGAGCCGTACAGAAAATATCCGGCTGCAACCTGTTCACTGCCCTTTTGCAGAACGTCGTGCAGCTCCACAGCGTCCCGGCTGCCGTGCTTGCGCCGATAAATGGAGAAGATCGTCCCGATGCTGACGTTGGCTTCAATATTGCTGGAGCCGTCCAGGGGATCAAAAACAAGAAAATAGTCTCCCCTTGGAAAGTTTCTGGGGATTTGAATCAAGTCGGCCTGTTCTTCGGAACTCATGGCGCAGAGCACCCCGCAGCGCTGCAGGCGATGAATGAGGATCTTGTTGGCGTATTCATCGAGTTTCTGCACCTGCTCACCCTGGATGTTCGTTTCGCCGGTATCCCCTAAAACGTCCACGAGCCCCGCTTTGTTTACAGCCCTGTTGATGATCTTGGCCGAGAGGATCAGTTCATTAAAAAGACTTGTGAAGCGGCCGGTCGCACCGGGGATGTTTTTTTGATGGAGCTGCAGGTGCTCAGTCACTGAAATTTGCCGCATGGCCTGTCTCCTTGTGTTTTGTGCGAGATCCGCAGGTTGCAAAGGTTTATTCGGTTTGAACCGCATAAATCAAGGGATCGGCGCCGATGAAGCGTACCAGCCAATAGACGCTCTGCCCCTGGAGCTGGATTTCCCCCTGGTAATCGTCCTGCAGGAGGGCCTCCCAGTCCTGTTTGATCAGGGCATGGGCCAGCTCTTCATTACTGCCTGTCCAGAGGAGTTCGCCGGGAACAAAAACGATGATATCCTTGGCGGGTGTCTGTTCCGAGAGCAGGCTGCGCAGATCGAAATGGGCCAGGAGGCATCCCAGGGAGGTCGTGCGGTCAAAAAACGGCTTGACCAGGCAGACCTCGGGGCCGAATTCCGTCGTCTGGGGGGCGAGGCGCATGCTGTCCGAAGCCGTGTCCACAACGAGTGCATGGATGTCGGCGAGGTCCACTTTTTTCACCGGACTCTTTGGAAATTTTGCCAGAGACCGGCCGTCGGGGCTCAGGGTCTGCAGTCCATTGAGCCAGGGCATGGTCCGCAACTGGTGCTGCATCCAGTCCTCTCCCGGCGGCTGCGTCAAGCGGTCCATGGACCGGCGGAGTTGTTCGATGCGACGGTCCGTTTCCAGCAGGGCCTTGGCCAGTTTTTTTTCGTCCTCATCAAGGTCGGTTTTGTTTTGAAGGTCGATGTGCACAGGAAACCCCCGGTTCTGGTACAGCCTTTTTGTGGTTTCCCAGGGGTTGCATCCGGAGAAAATCAGCACAGCGAGAACGATGGTCAGTATTTTGGGCACGTCCCTCTCTCCACTATAGAATTTTAGATTTTGGATTTTGGATTTTGGCCTCCGGCCCCGAGGGGCCTACGCCCCGGGGGGATTTTCGATTGTTAAGACAAAGAAAAAGAGCTGGCCTCCGGC
>CAZUMF010000081.1:0-16123 GCA_964621385.1 uncultured Desulfohalobiaceae bacterium | reverse complement strand
GCTTCTCTGACTGTTCCGGAGGCCTCGTTGGCCACGTTGACCCCGGCCGCTTTGAGGGCGCTGAAGGCCTTGGGGCCGCAATGACCGGTCAGCAGGACTTCGGCTTTATGATCCGCAACCATGCCTGCGGCTTGAATGCCCGCCCCTTTGAAGGCATTGCTGTTCGCACTGTTGTCCAGGGCCTCATAGTCCAGGGTGTCGGTATCCACAATCATGATAAAGGCGGCCCGGCCGAAACGCGGGTCCACTTCGGCTTCGAGATCCTTGCCTTTGGCTGAAACGGCAATTTTCATACACCTATCCTCTCTTTTGTATCCTCAAGTACAGAACTCTTTCCCGAGAGCTGAAATTTGTAACAAGTTTTGGATATTATCTTACTTTACTCACCCTTGTTGGAGTTTCAGGTGTCTGGTTTCAGGTTTCAGTTTGCGGATTTTGCCTTTTCTGACACCCGACACCTGACACCAAAATGAATGTCCAATAATATTGAACTTACTCCATCAGCCCCGGGCGCCGCCGCAGACCTGATCATCCTGAATCTGGGACAGATTTCCGGCAATGAGGTCCTCGACAACCGGACGGATCTCCGGGCGCTGGCCGTCGTGATAGACCTCGATGCCCACCTGTCTGAAGCCCATGAGCGGCCGCATGCCGATGCCGCCGACGATCAGGGCGTTCACCCGGTGTTCAGCCAACAGGTTGACCGGGACCATGCAGCCGCCCTGCACATGCTCTTGATTGCTGATGGTCTGCACCTCTTTGACGGCGCCATCCTCGACATCGACAAGGGTAAAGACGTCACAGTGGCCGAAATGTCCGGCCCGCTGGCCGTCCATTCCGCCGCTGCCCATGGAGGGAATCGCGATTCTTCCGTTTTTCATACGCAGCTAGTCTCCTTTTTGGGTTCAGTTGGAGTTTTCCTCAAAAAACACTCTATCAAAAATAAGAAATAGATCTGTGAGTGAAGACAGTCAAGTGCTCTGCATGAGCGGCAGGCGGATGATGCGTTCCCACATCCGGCGAATGGCCCCGGCAATCTCGGAGTCCGGGCTGTATTCGATCACGTTTTGTCCCTGGACCATGGATTTGATGAACACCGGATCAAAGGGTATCCGCCCCAGGATCTCAATGCCCTTGTCTGCGGCCAGTTGTTCGATGCGCTCGGACTGTTCCGGGTTCAGATCGGACTTGTTGATGCAGGCCATGGCCGGGACCTTGAAATGCGCGGCCAGGTCGGCCACCCGCTCCATGTCGTGCAGTCCGGAAACCGTGGGTTCGGTGACGATCAAGACCCCGGCGGCACCGCCGATGGAGGCGATGACCGGACAGCCCACCCCGGGGGGACCATCGGTGATGATCAGGTCTTTGTGCTGCTCCTCTGCGAGCCTGGCGCTCTCCTGACGCACCAGGGAAACGAGCTTTCCGGAGTTTTCCTCGGCGATTCCCAGACGGGCGTGGACCATGGGGCCATAGCGGGTCCCGGAAATATACCACTCCCCGCAGGTCTGGATGGGAAAGGCAATGGCCTCTTCCGGACAGAAGTCCACGCAGACGCCGCAGCCTTCGCAATCAATGGGGTCCACCACATAGTCCTGACTGATGGCCCCAAAACGGCAGAGGTCCAGGCAGAGCCCGCATTGAATGCATTTCTCCGGGTCAATCTCCGCAATGCCGCCGCCCTGAAAATCGGTCCGCTCCCGGAAGTCGGGCTTCATCAATAAATGGAGATCCGCGGCATCCACATCCGCATCGCAGAGGACCATGTTTTCCGCCAGGGCGGCAAAAGCAGCCGTCAGGCTCGTCTTGCCGGTTCCCCCTTTCCCGCTGATAATCACTAACTCCTTCATATCGGCCATCACTCCTCGTGTCCTGTTCGTTCCTTGATCCGCTCATAGAGCTTTTGAAAGCGCCCCCGCCATTCGTCAGAGGCCTCGGCAAAGAGGTACCCCCTGGAATAGGCTTCGGCAATGCTCCGGTCATAGGGGATTTCCATGAGAATGGGCAACTTCTCTGCCTGCGCATACTCATGCACCCGGCGGTCGCCCATGTCGGCGCGGTTGATCACCAGGCCGGCGGGAAGCCCGAGCTTTTTGACGGCTTCCACGGCCAGTGTGAGGTCATGGAGTCCGAAGGGGGTGGGTTCGGTGACCAGGAGCACGAAATCCACGCCTTTCATGGCGGCGATCACCGGGCAGGAGGTGCCGGGCGGGGCATCTATGATGTTAACCCGGTCAGCCTGGACATTGGAGCGGACGGCATTGATCAGGGGCGGAGACATGGCCTCGCTGATCCGCAGCAGACCGTGAATGAAGCGGATCGGTCCCCGGTGTCCCTTTTCCAGAACCCCGATTTCCCGTTTGGTCTCAGAAACCGCATTTTCCGGGCAGACCTGCACACAACCCCCGCAGCTGTGACAGAGTTCCGGAAAGACCAGGATGGTCTCGCCCAGGATGGTTATGGCCTTGAATCGGCAGATATCAACGCATTTCCGGCACAAAGTGCAGGCTTCTTCATCGATTGCCGGGACCGGGGTGGTGATGGTTTCCCGTTTTGTGATTTCCGGCTGCAAAAACAAATGGGCATTGGGCTCTTCCACATCGCAGTCCAGAAATTGCACATCACCAAGGGCCGCAGCCAGATTGGTGGCCACGGTTGTTTTTCCGGTCCCTCCCTTGCCGCTGGCGACACTGATAATCATTATAGATCTTTCTCCTTCGTCAATTATTGAGGTTTCAGGTGCTGGGTTTGCCAAAGGCAAAGCAGACCTGCTTGAGCCGCTCCAGCAGGGCCCGGCATTCTTCCGCCCCCGGGCGTAAGGGGAGCTGCATGAGCACGCCCAGTCCCTCCGTGGCTTCGTGAAAGTCTTTTTTGGAAAGGGAGCTGCACAGGGCTGTATTGAGCAAAGGATTCAGCTGAACCAGGTGTTCCACCAGTTTCAGCCCGCTCATATCGGAAAGCGCTGCATCGCAGATCACGAGATGAACATCGGCCTTCTGAACGGCGCCCAGGGCTTGAGCTCCGGATGCAGCCACAGAAAACTGAACATCCTCCTGCTGCCGCATCCAGGCGGCGAGCTCCCGGAACGTTTCGGGTTCAGAACAGGCGAGTACAATGGTGAGCATAAGGTTTCCTTATTGTATGATTTTTTTCGCGTTTGTTGTCTGCCAATGCCAAAGACCGTCCGCCAGGGAACAACGTCCCTGGGGCTTCGGGCCCTGATCGTCCTGTTTGCGGCATTGGCCGCGGCGGTGGCGCCGTCCTCCGCAACCCGGCATGGGGAAGAGCCGGCGGAGTGGAAGGCCTCGGGCATACGCCTCCAGGACATCATCCAGCGAACCGGCGATAAAGGGGATGAGTTCAATCCCCCCGGACTGAATGGTGCAAGCGGAAATTTGCGTGATTGCCCCGCAGATGAAGGACTGGACCTTGAGCGCCTGCAGGCGCTCAACCAGCCGGTCGGGCCGGTCTGGCTGAAAGGCTTCATAGTGGCGGCTGCGGATTGTCTGCTGGGCAATCGAGACCACAAGAAGTTCGCGGGCGGCGTCATAGACCGGCGATATCCTGTTTCCCCAGGCAGTCAGGGCACACTTCATAGCTCGCGCACCTCCGTTTCAGATCTCCTGCAATTACTGTGCCCATATCAGGAGAGTGCGATTCGGTAGAAAAATGAAGATTGACGATTGAAGATATACTAGTGCTGAATATTGAAGAGCTTAAAATAACAGCGTAAAGTTATTTGACTTCACAATTGGGCATTCATGAGGTGTCGCGTTTCAGCGCCAGCCGCTGGCAGGTCGGACCTGCCAGTTTGAGCAATGAAGAAACTTACACTTATTGCAGTCTGTCGATCTCAACCGTCATTGCGAGGCGTCTTCGCCGAAGCAATCCCTGACAAGAGGTTGTTCTTAAAGATTGCTTCGCTACGCTCGCAATGACGAGCGTTGATCAATGCTTGGAACTGTGACTCCATTCGTCTGAAGTTTCATACGAGGTACCGGTTGTCTACTGATCCAATTTTGGTTTTCGGAGCAAAGACTGATTGTCCTTTGATTTCAACGACAGAATCCTGAAAAAGGGAAGTTGGGGCAGTATCGCGGAAATGCGACCCTGAGGAGTGCAATTGTCAGACCCTCAAAGACGAGTGTCGGTTTCCAATTTCAAAACATCTGAAACTTCATGAATGACCAATTGTGAGGACAAGCTGGTCGTCTTCTTTGTTCAAAGCCGGCTCCGCCCGCAACCCAAAGGTTCAGGTTCACAGTTCACAGTTTACGGTTAAGAAAAAAACAGTTTTTGAAACGACCCAGAATGTATCTTCCGAATTTCTTCCTCTTCAAACCGTGAACCGTGAACTTGGAACTCTCCGAGGCGTAGGCTCGCTCTCTACGAGCCGGAGGCCGTGAACCGTATCCAACAAGGACTTCAACTGCTTCTGAGCAACACATTTTCTTGTTTTCTATGACAAAGATGAAACGATAAGTCTAACCAATCGAAAATCGCCATTCGAAAATCGAAAATATCAGAGGCTTCCCCGTTCCGAGCGGCCGTCCACGTCCGGCAGGACCAGGCCGAGCTTTTTGATTTTCCGAAAAAGGGTGCTCTTGTGCAGGCCGAGATCCTCGGCCGCAGCCAGCCGGTTATACATGTTGCGCTTCAAGGCGTCCTGGATGGCCCTGGCTTCCGCCTGCTGCAGAATATCGTCGAGGTTTCCCGTGTGCAGGTCCGCTTGAGGCACATTGACCAAGTCCGCGGGCAGATGCTCCCGGCTGATGAGCGAATTGGGACAGAGCACAAAGGCATGTTCGATGATATTCTCCAGTTCCCGAATATTCCCCGGGTAGTCATGATTCATGAGCACGGCCAGGCTCTCCCGATCAATGCCGGCGATGGCCCGGTTGCGTTTGGTATTCAGACGGGCGATGAAACGCTCAATGAGCAGAGGAATGTCCTCTTTCCGCTCCCGAAGAGGCGGCAGGCGGAGTTGAATCACATTGATCCGGTAATAGAGGTCCCGGCGGAATTCGCCTTGCTGGACCATGGCGGCCAGATCCTTGTTGGTGGCGGCAATGACCCGGATATTCGCCTGTTCGGTCTTGACAGCTCCCAGCGGTTTGTATTCGCCTTCTTCCAGAATACGGAGCAGACGAACTTGAAAAGCGGGGCTGACGTCGCCGATTTCATCCAGGAGGATGGTCCCTCCCCGGGCCGAGGCAAACAGACCGGGTTTGTCCCGGGTGGCATTGGTAAAGGCCCCGGCCTTATAGCCGAAAAGCTCGGATTCCAGGAGAGTGTCCGGAAGAGCCCCGCAGTTGACGGCCACAAAGGGTTTTTTTTTGTTGGGACTCAAATCATGGATGGCCCTGGCCAGCAACTCTTTGCCGGTTCCGGTCTCGCCCTGGATGAGGACGGTGCTGTTGCTTTCGGCGACCTGGGGCAGGATAGTGAACAGTTTCTGCATCGCCGGACTCCGGCTGACCATGTCCCCGATCTGATTCCTGGAGTCCAGTTCTTTGCGCAGCTCTTCCACCAGGCTTAAGTCGCGAAAGATTTCCACTCCGCCCAGAATCGTGTCCTTCCGGTCTTTCAAGAGGGAGGTGGAGACCAGGATCGGGATCTTTTTCTGAGCACTGTTGATGATGTGCGTGGAGGTGCTGACGCAGGGAATGCCAAGTTCCATGGTGCGTTTCAGGGCGCAGTCGCTTTCACACATATTGGAGCGGAAGACTTCCCAGCAGAATTTGCCGACGGCTTCCTCCCTGGAGACGCCGGTGATCGTTTCCGCGGCCCGGTTGAAAGACATGATCCGCCAGTGCCGATCCACGGTGAACACGCCGTCGGAAATGCTCTCCAGGATGATGTCCGTGGCGCTCTGTTCGCGGTCCAGGGAAGGTTCGCTCATGACCATGTTTTTGGGATCAAAAGGTTGCGGGCATATTCCAGAGGCCAATGCATCATGTATGTGCTTTTTCGGTTCTGTCAAGTGGGCCAAACTTGTCTTTGTCAGCTGATCTTGGTAATCAACATTTGCACTGTCGTGTTTCACTGATCAAACCGGCCGGTGCGCACGACCAGAGGCCGGACCTCGTATGAAACTTCAAAATTGTTTGAAACAAGGGAGTAGGGAAAGAGATGGCAGAGATTGGATTATCAGAGATCAGAATGAACATCGAACATCGAACGTCCAATGATGAATGATGAATCAAAGAAAAGACATGCTCATATCCCCGAATTAGCTTTTTTTAAGTATTTGGTATTTCAATTATTTTTCTTCATTCAAAGTTCGATGTTCGACGTTCAAATTCTGCCTGATGGAATGATCGAACCTCGAACGCTCGTATGACACCTGAAACCCGTCAAGGAAAATATACTGATCCAATTTTGGTCTTCACAACAAGGGCTGGTGACCCCAAGGTTTCAAGGCCAAATTTCACAAAAAGCTAAGTTGGATCAGTATAGCAAAGCGTTCTGAGCATGATACACGGACTGGATCACATCAATATCGTGGTGAGCGACCTGGATCGGGCCAGGCGGTTTTTTGAGCTCTTCGGCTTCAAGACCCTGGATGCCTCTGCATTATCCGGGGAGTGGATCTCCCGGATTGTGCAGCTCGAGGATGTCGCCGCCCGGTATGTCCGGCTGGAGCTGCCGGGGACGGCCTGCAAGGTCGAGCTCATCGTCTATGACCATCCTGTTCCGGAAGAAGAGGTCCATCCGGGGCGGGCCAATGAGATCGGCCTCCGGCACCTGGCCTTTGCCGTAGAGGACATCGAACAGGAAGTAGCCCGCCTGGAGAGCGCCGGAGTGGGATTTCTCAGCGACATCCATGTCTATGAAAAACTGGGAAAAAAGCTGATCTATTTTTACGGACCGGACGGCATCCTCCTGGAGCTGGCGGAATATGGGACCGAACAGGCAGGGTCCTGATCCATTCTTTTCCAACATATTTCATTTTTGCCAGAATTTCGGGAACAACAGGATGACAACCGTATAGATTTCAAGACGGCCTAAAAGCATGCAAAAGGTGAGCAGCCATTTCCCCAGGATGGGGATTTGCGCGTAATTATCAGCCGGCCCTACTCCGCCCAAACCGGGACCGATGTTGCTGATGCAGGCGATCACGCCGGCGATGGACGTCAAGACATCCACACCAAGGGCTGCCAGCCCGATGATCGAAATGCAGGCCAGCAAACAATAGAGAATAAAATAGCCCCATATTCCCTGCAGAATATCTTCAGAAAGACGTCTGCCTCCGAATTTCAAAGAGACGACAGCCCTGGGGTGTATTATACGCATCAATTCCCGCCCGGCCTGTTTGAGCAGGACCATGATCCGCATTGTCTTCATGCCGCCGCTGGTGGATCCTGCACAGCCCCCCATAAACATGGCGAAGAAAAGAAGGACTTGGGTCAGAGGAGCCCAAAGTTCATAGTCGGCCGTGGCGTAACCGGTTGTGGTTGTGATGGAAACCGCCTGAAAGACGCTGTACCTGAACGATTCCCCGATGCTTTGATAATTTTGTCCCCAGACCTTGAGGGTTATGATTCCGGTCATGCACAGGATAAAAAGAAAGAAAAACTTGAATTCAGGATCGCGCCAGAAGGCCCGCAGACGCCCTTGGAGCATTTTGAAGTGCAGGGCAAAATTGACCCCGGCGATGAACATGAACAGGGTGATGACCATCTGGATATAAGGACTGCTGTAATGTCCGATGGATGCGTTTTTGGTGGAAAATCCCCCCGTGGCCAAGGTGCCGAAGGTGTGGCAGACCGAATCGAACAGATTCATGCCGCCCAGCCAGAGCAGAACGATTTCCAGGGCCGAAAAGAGGACATAGACCTTCCAGAGCAGCATGGCCGTATCCTTGATCCTGGGCCGCAGCTTGTCCGGAACCGGACCAGGGACCTCGGCTTTATACAACTGCATGCCGCCCACCCCCAAAAGAGGGAGGATGGCCAGGGAGAGCAGGATGATTCCCATGCCGCCGAGCCAGTGGGTGAGGCTGCGCCAGAGCAGAATGCTCTGGGGGAGGGCTTCAATGTTCGTGAGAATGGAGGCCCCAGTAGTGGTAAATCCTGAAAAAGACTCAAACACGCAATCGGTGAAGTGGTTGAAATGACCGCTCAAATAAAAAGGAAGGGCGCCGAATAAGCCGCAACCGATCCAGCCCAGGGCCACCACGGCCATGCCTTCTCTGTGGCTCATCCTTTCTACTTGCTGCCGACGGAAGGGAACATAGAGCAGCAGGCCGGTCACAGAACTCGCCCCGATCGACGCAAGAAAAACGAGTCCCAGACCGTCACGGGAATACAGGGAATAGGCCAAAGGGAAGAGCATGGTCAAACCGCTGAAACAAATAATCGCCCCGAGTGTTCTGAAAGTGTATCGCCAATGCATTTTTTACCCTGGATTGTTCGACTTCAGCATCTTTTCGACCTGAGGAATTTGTTTTCGAATCGATAAGATCATAACCTGATCTTTTGGTTTGAGGATGCTCCCCCCAAAGGGAATGATGATCTCTTCTCCGCGTATCTGGCAGACGACGATGGTCCCTTTCGGCAAGTCGATTTCATGTAAAGGCTTGCCGGCAATGACCGAACCTTCTTCGACGACCACCTCCAGTATTTCAGCTTCCTCCTTGATGGAAATGCTGGAGATCACGGTTCCCTGGCGTACATGGCGCAATATGCTGTTGGCCGTGGCCAGTCTGGGGCTGACGATGTTTTCCAGTCCCAGGGTCTGCATTAAAGGGAAGTAGGAAAACTTGTTGATCCGGGTGACCGATTTTTTTGCGCCCAGGCTTTGGGCCAGGAGAGAGCAAAGGATATTGTTCTCTTCGTCTCCGGTCACGCTGATGACAACATCCAAGTCTTCCACATTTTCTTCATGCAAAAGGTCTCGATCTCTTCCATCCCCATGCAGAACTATGGATTTGGTCAAATGCTCCGCCAAAAAATCGCATCGTTCGCGGTTGAGATCCACAATCTTCACGGCGGCTCCTTTTCTTCTTTCAAGCGATTGGGCCAATTTGAAGCCGATTTTGCCACCACCTATGATCATGACTTTATGCGGGGTTTCGGTGCCGATGCCGAAGGTTTTCAAGAGGCCGGCCAGATCTTTCTCGGCACAGACAAAATACATCATGTCTCCGAGCTGCAGCCTGTCGTGGCCTTGGGGAATGATCAGACGATCCTCTCGGAGAATGGCCGCAACAATGAAGCCGTCGACATCCACAGATGATTTGAGCTGAGCCATGTCCATCCCGGCGATGGGACTGTTGTCCTGGATTCTTATAGCAGCCATTTGGATATTGATATTGGAAAACTGGCTTATTTCCACAGTCCCTGGGGCATTGAGCAGCCTTTCAATGGCCCCTATGACTTCATCTTCGGGATTGACCACGATATCGATTTTCAAGGACTGAGCCAGGATCTTTTTATACCTGTTGTAATCAGGGTTTCTGACACGGGCTATCCGTTTCAAATTCGGAGCCAGGATATTGCTGAAGGTGCAGGCAATGAGGTTCACTTCATCGCTGTCGGTTACCGCCATGAGCATATCCGCATCCTGTATCCCAGCCTCTTCCAAGACTTGCGGGGAACTGCCCGAACCGCAAATTGTCTTTACGTCCAAACTGTCGACCAACCGATCCAAAACAGCTTGATCCTTGTCGATAAACACGACATCTTTTTCTTCGGTCAGCAATCTGCCGGCGATATGGTATCCGACTTCTCCAGCTCCGACCACGATAATGCGCATGGACGTCTCCTGTGACATTTTTTCTGAGCACGGCTTCAAACCAGTACAAGAAGGCCTATTCAAAACGGCTCAACATCGTCAAGAAAAAAACCGCCCTTAGCGGTCCATAGCTCAGGGAATATCCAAACATTATGATAATAGCAACCCGGAATATTGGAAAAAGCCTGTCAGTAGCCATCAGGCCTCCACAAAAATTCAGGCCCGTCCCTCCAGCCGGCAGATGGCGAACTTGTATTTGTCAGGTAATCTTGATAGACCCTGATTTTTAGAGCTTTTTGAGATTTGGAATCATGTATGGACTGGATCATAAAACAGGAGGTTGTTGACTGTGCAGGACTCCTCTCAGGTGCGCATCAGGGAAGTGGCCCTCAGGGACGGCCTGCAGTCGGAGCCGAACTGGGTGCCCACAGAGACAAAACTCGAGTTGATCGACCGGCTGACCCGGGCAGGCGTCGAGTACCTGGAAACCACCTCCTTTGTCAGCCCCAAGGCCATCCCCCAACTCCGGGACGCGGCCGAGCTTCTGGCAAGGGCGAAACGGGGTCGGGTCCGGCACGAGGTCCTGGTGCCCAACCTGAAAGGGGCTCAGCTCGCGCTCGAGGCCGGGGCGGACCACCTGCTCGTGTTCATGTCCGCCTCTGAGGCCCACAACCAGGCCAATGTCCGGCGCAGCCGGGAAGCCTCCCTCAATGATCTGGAGGCTGTTTTCAGCCTGGCCCGCAGCCGCGGCGCAGCAGTGGCCGGGGCTATCGCTGTGGCCTTCGGCTGTCCCTATCAAGGCACGGTGCCCAGACAGGACGTGCTCCAGATCGCCGGCCGGTTTGCGGACCAGGGCGCGGACCGGATTGCCCTGGCCGATACCACCGGTCTGGCCGATCCTGTCCAGATCAGGGAGATGACGGCCGCTTTTCAGGAGCGGCTGCCCGGCCTGGAGCTCTGCCTGCATCTGCACAACAACCGGGGAACAGCCATGGCCAATTGCTATGCCGGCTACCTCTCCGGCATCCGCATGTTTGACGCCTCTCTGGGCGGCATCGGCGGGTGTCCCTCTGTTCCCCAGGCGGCCGGTAATCTGGCGACAGAGGATGTGGTGTTTTTCTTCGAGTCCATGGGGGTGGCAACCGGCCTGGACCTGCGCGGCCTCATCCGGGCGGCGCAGCGGCTGGAGACGATCCTGGGGCACCCCCTGCCGGGCCAGGTGATGAAAAGCGGCCTGCCGGAAACTGGCGGGACTGCCGAATGCTGGAGCTCTGAATCGGATCTGACCTGATGGGCCGGGAGGGTCGAGCGTCTCAGTCTTGCCATGGAGGGCCGGTCAAACACGGCCCTGAAGAGGCGCAAGCGCGATTTCGGTCCAGGAGCACAAGCAGGAGTAACAGCGTGCTGAAACGATTCAAAACACTCTATACCGAATTCCGGCCTTTTTTCCTGGGTTTCTTTCAATTCCCTGCACGATCACTACATTGTGTGCGGGTTTGGGCGGATCGGCAGTGTGGTGGCCAAGGAGCTCATGCGCGAAACTTTTCAAACCGTGGTTATTGAAAATGACACCGGTCTCCTGGAAATAATGGAAGAGGAGCGGTATCTTTTTGTGGAAGGCGATGCCACCAGTGATCACATTTTGCAGAAGGCCGGGGTGGAGCGGGCCAAGGCGATCATCACCACCTTGAATACAGATGCCAAGAATTTGTATGTCACCTTGGCCTCCAAGCAGCTGCATCCCGGCATCACCGTCATCGCCAGGGCGGAAAGCGAAGACTCGGTGCAGAAACTGGAATATGCAGGGGCCAACAAAGTCCTGACCCCGTATTTGTTCGGCGGTCTGCGCATGGCCCAGATGGTCCTGCGGCCTTCCGTGATCAATTTCCTGGAAATGGCCATGCACGGAGAAAATTTGTCGCTCCAGATGGAAGAGTTGGAACTCACCCCGCAGTCCTCCCTGCCGGGCAAGAATCTCATCGAGTCAGAGCTGCGGCCCCGGTTCAATTTGATCATCATCGCCATCAAGAATCAGAACGGGGCAATGAACTACAACCCAAAGGCCGAGGTCGAGCTGCAGGTCGGGGATACCCTGATTGTCGTGGGCACGAAGGCCGATCTGGAAGCCGTGAAAAAGCTGCTGTGAGCTTCCGGTGTTTGACAAGCGCGCGTCCCTGGCGTAGCGGTGGCAGGGCTGACATCTGAACATGGAACCTGAAAGAAACCTATGGCCAAAAAAAGCACACAACAGGAAAATATCCTGATCCTCGGTTTGGGCGGGATGGGCTATTATCTGGCCAAACGCCTGTCCAAGGAAGGCTATTCCATCACCGCCATTGAATCGGACGCCGGTCTCATCCGCTACGCAGACAGCTATATCGACGCCCGCTTCATCAAGGGGGACGCCATGGGCATGGCCTGCTGGAAAGAGGCCGGGGCCGGAAAGATGGATTATCTCATTGCCGTCACCAACAACGATGCGGTGAACATGGTCGCGGCCATGGTCGCTCACCGCTTTGGGATCCAGAAAAAAATCGTCCGCATCCGCTCCCTGGATTTCGGATATCCGGAGTCCATCCTCAGCGACCAGGACCTGAACATTGATCTGCTGGTCCATCCGGAAGAGCTGACCGCCCAGGAGATTGTCCGGCTGGTGAAGCTCAGGGCGGGCAATGAAATTATCGATATCGCGGAAGAACAGATCCAGGTCATGGCCACCCGGGTCCAGGGAGGCTCATCACTGGCCTATATGAGTCTCAAGGACCTCTCCCTGGCGCACGGCGACTTCCCCTTCCGGGTCATCGCCGCCACCCGGGGCATCAGCACGATCATTCCCGGCGGCGATTATGTGATTCATCCCCAGGACCAGCTGTTCTTCATGGTGGGCAGGGATGATTTGCCCCGGCTCATGAAAAAAATCGGCGTGCAGGAGCAGCACCTGCTCCGGGTCATGATCCTGGGGGGCGGACTCCTGGGCAGCCGGGTTGCCGAACTCCTGGGCAAGAGTTTCGAGATCACAATCATTGAACGGGACGAACAACTGGCGGAAGAGCTGACCCATACGCTGCCCCATGCGGAAATCCTGCAGGGCGACGGGTCAGATACCGATGTCCTGTCCCTGGCCGGCCTGCAGCACATGGACACCTTTATCACCGCCACCGGGGACAATGAAACCAACATCATGAGTTGCCTGCTGGCCAAGCATCTCATGACCCCCCAGAGCCGGGGTCAATCCACCAGGCAGCGCAAGTCCATCGCCCTGGTGAACAAGGAGGACTATCTGGTTCTGGCCGCGACCATCGGGTCGGATATCGCCTTGAACAAAAAGATCCTGGCCGGCAATGAAATCCTGAAGTTCATCCGCCGCGGGGAGCTGCTCTCGGTGGCCCATCTGCATGGGTTTGACGCGGAGGTGGTGGAGCTCGTGGCCGCTCCCAACGCCCCGATCACCAAGAAGCCCCTGTCCCAGCTGGACCCCTATTACCATGGCAAGATCATCGTGGGCGCCCTGTTTCAAAACGGACGCTGGGAAATCGCTGTAGGCGACACCCAGATCCAGCCCCGGGACCGGGTCATTGTGGTCAGCACCTCCCTGCAGCTCAAGGAAGTACAAAATCTTTTTACCGGATAGAGACTTTCAGGATACGATTGTGGGAATGGTCGCTGTAGCATGTTGATGTCCTTGTGCTTAGCAATATTCACTCTTCTCTCTTGTATCAGCAATATTCAATCCTAAAGTTTCCGGTATGAAACTTCTTGTCAGTCAACTCGCCTATTTCTTCCAGGCCTCCCGGGAGCGCAACATCGCGATCCTGCTCAAGTTTTCTGTCCTCCTGGTTCTGATGATCACCGTTTACTCGGTACTGTTCCATGTCCTGATGCTCTATGAAGGAGAGACCTATTCCTGGATCACCGGGGTCTACTGGGCCTTGACCGTGATGTCCACCCTCGGGTTCGGGGATATCACCTTTCACTCCGATCTGGGCCGTTTGTTCTCCATCCTGGTTCTGCTCTCCGGCATGGTCCTTCTCCTGATCATGCTCCCCTTCACCTTTATTCAGTTCTTCTACGCTCCCTGGCTGGAGGCCCAGGCCAAGATCAAGACCCCGCGCCGTCTGCCCGAGGACACCCGGGGGCATGTCGTCCTGACCAGTTTCGATCCCTTCAGCCGGCATCTGGTGACCCGGCTCATCAAGCACCGCTACAGCTATGCCTTTGTGGTCGACGATGTCCAGAAGGCCCTGGAAATCAATGATCTGAACTACAAGGTGGTGGTGGGCGAGCTTGGCGATCCCCAGACCTACACCAATCTCAGGGTGGACCGGGCGGCCCTGGTGGTGGCCAATGCCGGGGATATGCTCAATACAAATATTGTGGCCACCATCCGGGAGGTCTCCCAGGAAGTGCCCATTGTCGCCAACGCCGATCTTGAGGATTCCGTGGATATTCTGCAGCTGGCCGGGGGGAGTCATGTCTTTCAGTTCATGAAGCTGCTGGGCCAGTCCCTGGCCAGGAAGACCCTGGGCATCAGCACTAGTGACAATACCATCGGAGCCATCGAGACCCTGCTCGTCTCGGAGGCGCCGGTGATGCGCACCCCGCTGCAGGGGCGGATTCTCTCTGAAAGCCGGATCCGGGAAACCACCGGCCTGAATGTCATCGGCCTCTGGGAGCAGGGCGGGTTCATCGCCCCGCAGCCGGAGACCCGGCTCGATTCCAAGACCGTGCTTCTCCTGGCCGGCTCCAAGGATCAGCTGGAACGCTTCGACCGCCATTACGGGCATCATTCCCAGTCCCAGGGTCCGGTCCTGATCCTGGGCGGGGGCCGGGTGGGCACAGCCGTGGCCGAGACCCTGGACGAGCATGCCATCGACTACCGGATTATTGAAAAAAACAAGAAAAACATCCGGGACGATCCCCGCTATATCCTGGGAAGCGGGGCGGATATTCAGACCTTGAACCGCTCGGGCATCCAGGAGGCCCCCTCGATCATCATCACCACCCATGATGACGATATCAATATCTATCTGGCCATCTACTGCCGGAAACTGCGGCCGGATATCCAGATCATCAGCCGGGCCAACACCGAAGGCAATGTCCCCAAACTGCACAGCGCCGGGGCCGACCAGGTGATGTCCTATTTTTCCATTGCCGCAAGCAAGATCTTCAATCTGCTCAAGCCCCACGGTCTGCAGGTCCTGGCCGAGGGGGTCAACCTTTTCCGGAAGATCACCCCGCCTCAATTCGTGGGCAAGGCCTTGTCCGAATGCCATATCCGCCGTCTGACCGGGTGCAATCTGGTGGCGATCAAGTCCCGGGGAGCCATGCGCATCAATCCGGAGCCATCCTCTGTCTTTCAAGCGGATGACGAGTTGTTTCTGGTGGGCTCTGACGAGGCGCAGCAAGCGTTTTTACGCCAGTTTTCCGAAGCGGCAGGAAAGAACAGGTCCGGGCGGCGCCCCAGGGCGGCGAATTCAGCCTGAGGCTGTTCTGTCCCCGCCGGCGAGCTGACTTTCCAGGCCGATGGTCTTTTCCACCGGAAGCACAAAGGCGATGCCCGTGCCCGGCTTGTTGAATTCCCCGCTTTCATGGATCGCGGCCAGGATCGGGTCGACCTGGGTTTCATCCGCCAGGATGAGGATGATCTCGGTCCGGATGTCCAGGCTCAAGCCGAAAAAGGTCTTGGCCTCTTTCTGGCCGGTCCCCGAGGCGGTGATAAT
Source organism: uncultured Desulfohalobiaceae bacterium (assembly GCA_964621385.1). GTDB lineage: Bacteria > Desulfobacterota > Desulfovibrionia > Desulfovibrionales > Desulfothermaceae > JAABTT01. Next base: position 668 of record CAZUMF010000081.1, on the reverse strand, counting down.
GGTCGCCCCTGTGGCTCCGGCTTTTTTCGCAGCCTCGACCACCTTTTCCGTCAAGTTCGGCTTGACCGTGGCCAGGATACATTGTGTCGCCATTGACAGCCTCCTTCAGGCATGATTGGGAGTGCGCTTCTTGCGAAACTGAGCTTATGAAGAGGCCTCAGGCCTCAGCTGCTGTTTTTTTTGGGAACGCCTGACTGCCAGCCGTTCGGCGATCTGGGCGTATCCCAGCACCGAGATGATCGGAAAGAGACTGGCAAAGGCGATGAGGCCGAACCCGTCCAGCACCGGGCTGCGGCCGGGCACGGTGGAGGCCAGACCAAGGCCCAGGGCGGCCACCAGAGGGACGGTGACCGTGGAGGTGGTCACGCCTCCGGAGTCATAGGCCAGGGGGACGATCATCCGGGGGGCCAGGAAGGTCTGCACAGCCACAAGGATATATCCGGCCAGGATGTAATAATACAGCGGGGTCCCGGTGACGATGCGAAAAGTCCCCAGGGAAATGCCGATGGCCACTCCGAGGGCCACGGCAATGCGCAGACCCAGGGCGGAAACCGCGCCCTGGGAGGCGTCCTGGGCCTTGTGGGCCACGGCGATGGGCGAGGGCTCGGCAATGGTCGTGGAAAAGCCGAGCAGAAAGGCAAAGAGGTAGTCCCAGCCATAGGCGGGCC